>JAHCIP010000108.1 GCA_026129165.1 Anaerolineae bacterium | reverse complement strand
CGTCGCCGATCTGCACGGTCGTCGGCTCGGCGTCGGAGTTCGGCACCGACACGTTCAACGAGCAGGTGGTGCAGGGCCTCGCTGCGGCGGCCGCGGTCGTGGGCGACGCGGCCGCCGCACGGGCGGCATCCTCCTCCGTCGTGGCGGCTAGTTGACGAGCCGGTCGCGTCCCTCCCAGTAGGGCGCGCGGAGCTTGAACTTCTGCAGCTTCCCGGTGGCCGTGCGGGCCAGTTCGTCGCGGAACTCGATGGAGCTCGGGCATTTGTAGTGGGCGAGGCGTTCGCGGCACCACGCGATGAGGTCGGCCTCGGTTGCCACGCTGCCCGGCGTCACCACGACGAGGGCCTTGGGCGTCTCTCCCCACTTGTCGGACGGGATGCCGATCACCGCCACCTCGTCGACGTCGGGATGGCTGAACAGCGCGTCCTCGATCTCGATCGAGCTCACGTTCTCGCCGCCGGTGATGATCACGTCCTTCTTGCGGTCGGAGATCGTCAGGTATCCCTCGTCGTCGAGAACGCCGCCGTCGCCGGTGTGGAACCAACCGCCCTCGAGCGCCTCGTCGGTCGCCTGGGGGTTCTCCCAATACGAGCGCAGCACAACGTTGGAGCGCGCGAGCACCTCGCCCTGGTCGGAGATGCCGAGTTGCACACCGAGTGCCGGCGCGCCGGCGCGGCCGAGTCGCCGGGCCCGATCGCCGGGGTCGAACTCGTCCCACTCGGAACGGCGGCGGTTCATCGTGAGCAGCGGCGCCGTCTCGGTGAGGCCGTAGATCTGGATGAACTCCCAGCCGAGCTCGGTCTCGATCCGCTCGATCGTCCGCGTCGGCGGCGGCGCGCCCGCGCACACGATGCGCACCCGGTTGCGGCCGGGGATCTCGCCCTCCCAGTGCGACGCGGCGTCGAGGATCGCGTTCGCGACCGCCGGCGCCGCGCACATCACGGTGACCCCGTGCTGCTGCACGCGGCGAAGGATCTCGGTGCCGTCGATCTTGCGGATGATGACGTGCTTGGCGCCCATCCCGGTGACGGCGTAGAGCACGCCCCAGCCGTTGCAGTGGAACTGCGGCAGGGTGTGCAGGTACACGTCGCGGTCGGTGATGCCGAGTTGCCAGCCGAACGTGGTGGCGTTGAGCCAGATGTTGCGGTGGGTGAGCTGCACGCCCTTGGGGCGCGCGGTGGTGCCGCTGGTGTAGTTGATGGTGATGAGGTCGCTTTCGTGGATGGCCGGCCGCTCGAAATCGGGCGAGGCCTGGGCGAGAGTCGTTTCATAGTCAACCCAACCTTCTTGCTGCCCCTCCAGCGCGACGTACTGCTCGACGTGTGGCAGTTGGTCCCGAATACGGTCTACCGCATCGAGATAGTCGCTGTGGGCGCACACGATGCGCGCGCCGCAGTGATTAATGATATAGGCGAAGTCGTCGGCCGTCAGTCGGTAATTGGTCGGGACCAGGACAGCGCCGATTTGAGGCACGGCATAGAACGACTCGAGCTGCGCGTGGGTGTTGGGGGCGATGTAGGCCACCCGGTCGCCCGGCTGGATACCGAACTCCTGTAGCGCCGACGACCAGCGGTCGCACCGCTCAAAGAACTGGCCGTAGGTCATCCGCAGGTCGCCGTCCACAACCGCCTCGCGGTTGGCATACAGCCGCCGTGCGCGCCGCGCGAACTCCATCGGCGTCAAAGGGACTTCCATCCTTCTACCTCTCTGATGACTGAAGCGCCTCCCAGGACTACTGGATGTCGGCGCAGGTGATACCGTCACCCGGCGGGTTCAGTTGAGCGTGGATGTTGAGATAGGTTGGGCCGTTGGCGATGGTCGCCCACTGTGACGCCGAGAGCCAGGCGCGCACGGTCGCGATACCGACGCCATTGGCGACGATGGGCGGCAGTGGCTGGATCACTGGCCCCTGGACGGCACAACTCCCCCGGTGGAAGTGCATGGCATGGGACGAGCCGGGCTGGAGTCCATACACTGTCACCGTCACCTGATAATCACCGTTGACCGCGCGGACTACGTGGACGCTGCCACCTGGACCGCCCGACGCCGAGGGCGTCAACTGGCCGCTATACGCGCCCGACGCTCGCGCCGGCAGGCCCAGGAACAGCCGCATCGGGATGTACTCGAAACGGCGGTAGATGTCGTTGAGGTCTTTGTAGTGCGGGTCAAGCGCGAAACCCGTCGGCGGGACCAACTGGACAAAGCTGCTCTGGCCCAGCGTAAAGATAGTCTCGTCCGTTGTCTGCCGCCAGCCAGGGTTATCGTACCCGCCCCCCGGCTCGTGGTTCATACCCATCACCACGATCTGGCCGTAGGTGGAGCGGTTGGACTGGGGGATGCTAGCGACGCGGCCCAGGATGGGATGGGTGAAGACCGTCTCGCCGCGTGCCGTCGCCCACGTCGTCACATCCGTGCCTAATTGCCCCGCCAGGAGCGCGACCGCCTGGTCGAAACTGGCCGACATTACCGCTAATGGAGGCAGGCCGTTGAAGTAGTCGCGGCTCGGCCGCACGCCGGAGGTCCCGGTCAAGGCATAGTCGAGGACGTGGAGGAGCATGTTGGAACTGGCCTCGTTGAGACGGCTGCCCAACTCATCAGCGAAGGTATTGGCCAGCATGCGGTCGAGCCAGGTAGAGAAGATGACCTCGCCCGGCAGGGTGGTCGTGCTGGTCACGGCATCAGCGATGGCGCTACCGTCCCACGCCTGGAGCGCCGCGTGCGCCTGGGCCGCCAGCGGGTGGATGGGCGGCACGGCGTCGAGGGCGGCCAGCAGATAGGGCTTGAGGGTGCGCGCCTCACGGCCGAGGGCCTTCACGCGGGCAATATCCTTCGGGATGTCGTGCATGTCAGCCAGTGATACCGGGCCGGCCGACAGCCGCGCCGCGAGGTCCAGCAGACGGTTCTGCTTGCCCTGGTTTTGGTCGTCAGGGTTGGGGTAGTCCACGGACGGCTTGTTGTTCCAGTTGGCCAGCCAGCCCTGCGTCGGGTTGATGGAGCGGGGCATGGGCAGGACACCGCCCGGCCACTCGGCGCTGCCGTCGCCGGGGAAGGGCAGGCGCGGGTCGAAGCCCTGGGGTCGGATGGGCGGCTGGCCGGCCTGCCAGTAGGCGATGTTGCCACTGTTGTCGGCGTACAGGAAGTTGTGTGAGGTGATGATCTGGCGGGCGGCGACCTCGAACTCCCCAACTGACTTGGCGCGGTCGAAGGTCAGGAAGGGGGTGATGGCCTGGACCTCGCGCTGCCAGTGGGCGCGCTTCTGCGACACAGCCACGCTGCCGCTGACGCTTACCACCGGCCCGTGGACGCTGCGCAGCACGGGCAGGGTCACCGCCGAAGCGCCGCGCACATTAATCAGTTCGACGCGCTGCTCGTAGGCGGTGCAGACGCCTTTGTAGAGATAGCCGCTGCCCGCCCCCGCCCCGGCGTCGCACAGCGTCTCGACGTAGTGGTCCAGGTTGTCGCCCGTTGCGGTGGTGGAGGTCCAGGCGATCTGCTCATTGCGGCCAATCAGGACGGGCGGCGCCCCGGCAAAGGCCATGCCGGTGACGTTGAAGCCGTTACCGCCGGTCAGTTGGACCAGGTGCAGGACTTCCGGCGTGCTGAAGCCCATCTGCGGCCCGCCATAGAGCATGGCGTGGCCGTTCGCGCTCTTGCCAGGGCTGACAACCCAGCCATAGCTGCCTAGCTTGGTCGGCACGCCCAGCGCCTCCCACGACTGACGGGCGTCCTGAACGACGCGCTCCCACTCGCTTGGGTCAATGTCAACGGCGGGCGGCGCGCTCTCGAGGCTTGTATCAGCTTCAGTTTTGCCCCGAAGCGATCCGATCGCCCCACTTGTCGGCACTGTGATGGGCGCGTCCGGGTCGTTGATCCAGCGGGCATCGTTGAAGATGCCGTAGGCGGCCTGTTGTCCGTGTTGGGCGATCAGGCTGTTGAGAAATGCCTGGTTAGTCAACTCGCGACCGCCTATCTCGCCAAAGCGCCGGACCATAAACGCGCCGAAGGCGACCGAGTCGCGCAGGGTCCACGGTGCGGGCGTGATGCCGAGGGCGTGGAACTCGAACGGGAGCTTAGTGAGGGGGTCCGGCGCTACCACCTGGGTGAGATAGCGGTTGATGCCATCGGTGTACGCCTGGAAAATCCCCTGGACTTCAGAGGGCAACGCGGCGTACTGGCGGTCCAACTCCGCGTCGGTGTAGCCGACGGTGCGCGCGTAGCGGTCGGCGTTGACCTGCGACGCGCCAAAGATCTCGGCCAGCGTACCCCGCGCGGCGCGGCGGTTGAGTTCAAGCTGCCACAGCCGGTCCTGGGCGACGGCGTAGCCATACGCCTCGAATAGCCCCCGGTTGGTCGCGGCCCAGATGTGGGGAATGCCAAACTGGTCGCGGTAAATCTGGACCGTCTCCCCCTGGACGACGAGGGTCGTGAACCCTGTTGTGGTGTTGGCGGCGGTGGCCGAGGCAGGGAGGAAGAGAGTCGCCAGGAGCGCCCCGGCGACAAGCGCGAGCCACAGCAGACGCTGCTTCATTGGAGCCTCATTTCTGTTGGCTGGGGGGACAGAATGAGTGGCTAAAAAAGGGTTCGGATAGCCTTGATTTTAGTCTTTCGCCCCGTGGTGTCAAGCTTGGGTATACCCTCATAAGGGGTGAGGGCAGTATCTAGAAGACCATTGGTGGAATTCTTGACATTACGAGGCGATGCGGTATAATCCGCCCGTCGCATTACAAACAATATAATGTCGACATGTGAGAAAAGGCCAAACCACAGGAGGAATACATGACGGCCTGGGAATCAGTGAGCGCCGAAGCGCGTGAGGTGCATCGCCAAAGCATCGTGATTGACACGGCGACGTTCTTTCTCAAGGGGTATGGGAACATTGTAGAAGAAGGCGGGGTGACCGCCGTCTCTCTGACGACCCCTTGGCCGTGGGACAGTTTCGAGACCGGGGTGAAGCGCACCGAGGAATACTATGCCCTGGCACGTACAGATCCACGGCTATTACTCGTTGAACGCGCCGAGGATATTCGCCGTGCTAAGGCCGAGGAAAAGGTCGGGATGATTCTGTGGTCGCAGGGCTTGAACCTGATCGGGGACCACGTTCCGCACCTGGAAACCCTCTTCCGCCTGGGCTACCGTGTCCTGCAGTTGACTTATTCTGAGCGCAATTATCTCGGCGATGGGTGCGATGAAGATACCGATGTGGGTCTGAGCAAGTTGGGGCGCCAGGTGGTGAAGGAATTGAATCGCCTGCGCATCCTGGTTGACGTCTCCCACTCCGGGCCGCGCACCGCTCTGGAGGCCGCCGAATTGAGCGAACAGCCCATCGTCGTCTCGCACGCCAACCCGCGCTCTCTGTATGAGCACAAGCGCAACGTCTCCGACGAGTTGATCCGTACAGTCGCCGCCAAGGGCGGTGTCGTCGGCGCCTGCCCCTACGCGCCGCTCAACTGGGACGGCGACCCGAACCACAAGCCCACTATTGACAATTTCGTCACCGCCATTGACTACATGGTCCAGATGGTGGGGATTGACCATGTCGGCCTGGGCACCGACTCCGAAGCCACGGAAGGCGCGTATCCGGCCGAAGTGATAGCTGAGTTAGGGCGGCGCTATCCCGACCTGGGCAGCGCCTTCCGCAACGCCTTCGGCCGCGGCGCCAAGATGGAAGGCTTCCGAGGCATGCGCGACTTGCCCCTGCTGACCGAGAAGCTACTACAGCGCGGCTACAAGGCCGAGGATGTGTCTAAGGTCCTCGGCGGCAACTGGCTACGGGTCTTTGAAGCGGTCTGGCCGAGCTAAAGCCAGCCGACCGCTCTGGATAAGCCACTCATGGAGGAGACAAAATGCGACGTCACATCTGGACAATCTTGGGCCTGACCCTCGCCCTGGTCGTAGCTAGTGGGTGTGGCGCCCCTGCGACACCCACCACAACCCAACCCGCCGCCCCCGCCGGTCAGAGCCAGGCCCCAGCGGCTCAACCCCAGGCCCCGGCTGGCAAAGCAGCCGCGCCGGCCGCCCCGGCCGCTCCCACTAAGGATACCCTGGTTATCGGTCAAACGCTGGATCCGCCCGCGTTGGACGTCGAGAACACGACGGCCGCGTATCAATCAGTGTATGGGCAGATTGTAGAGCAACTGATCGTTTTTGCCTCGGACAAGGTAACGATCCAGCCGATGCTGGCGACAGAGTGGAAATGGGTTGATCCCGTTACGCTAGAACTGAAGCTGCGTCAGGGCGTGAAGTTCTCCAACGGCGAGCCGTTCGACGCCGAAGCGGCCAAGTTCAGTGTCGAGAAGCAGTTTAAGTCGCGCAGCTACTCGATCTGGCTCAAGGATCTGCTAAAGGAAGTGGTCATCAAAGACCCTAGCACGATCCAGGTGGTGCTGGTCAAGCCAGCCTCCTATGCGCTGCCGGCGATGGCGCGGGGTAGTTTTGTCGTGCCGCCCAAGGACTACGCGGCGCGCGGGAAGGACACCTTCGACCAGAAACCCATCGGCACCGGGCCCTATGTGCTCCAAGAGTGGGTTAAGGATGACCGGATTGTGCTCGCGGCCAACCCTAACTACTGGGGCGGCCAGCCTAAGTTCAAGTCGCTGGTCTTCCGGACCATCCCTGAAGACGCGGCGCGGGTGGCGGCGCTTGAGGCGGGCGAACTCGACATCGCGGTATCCATTCCCGTCGGGGCGACCGAGCGCATCAAGAGTAACCCCAATCTGAAGCTCCACACCATTGACGGTATCCGTCTGATGGGCGCGTTCTTCGATTACCGGGTGAAGGGCGCCGAGGTGCTGAAGGATAAGCGAGTGCGACAGGCGTTGAACTACGCCGTCGACAAAGAGGCTATCTGCAAGAACCTCTTCGGCGGGTTCTGCAAACCCTTACCAGGCCAGTGGCTTACCTCGGCTTTCCCCGGCTACAACTCAAAAGTCCAGACGTTCCCCTACGACCCCGCCAAGGCCAAGCAGTTACTCACCGAGGCCGGTTATCCCAACGGCATCGAGTTGACGATGGCCTGGACGGTCGGGCGCTATCCTCAGGACAAACAGGCCGGCGAGGCAGTGGCGGGCTACTTGAAGGCAGTGGGCGTCAAGTTGACCGAGAAGGTTCTTGAGTACGCCGAATTCCAGCGCCAGGGTGACGCCCTCACGCGCGGCCAGATTTCCATGTCCGGCTTGCTGACACCGCCCGACCCTTACCTGACCCTGGTAGTCTTTGCGCCAGGCACGACCCTCTACCGCTACATGGACTTCCCGGCTAAGTTTGACGACGTACTCGCCAAGTCGGCCGGCGAGCAAGATGAAAAGAAGCGGGAGGCCATGTTCCAGGAGGCGATGGAGGCCGTCCACGACGACCCGTTCGCCATCTATCTCTACACGACGGCCGATATCTACGCCACGAGCCAGGCCGCGGCGAGCCTGGTGCCCCGTGTTGACCAGGTACTCTGGCTGCACGACCTGGCGGTGACCAAGAAGTAGGCAGACTGCGACAGGCTGATTCGCGTCGTAAGGGGAAGGCCACATGCGACGAATAGGAGTGGTATTCACAGGACCGTTGGCTCGGCTGGGTGAGATGGTCGAGGCCGTGCGGTACGCTGAAGAGCTAGGCTATTCAAGCGCATGGCAAGCGGAGGACCCTGGAGGCCCCGACGCGGTCAGCCTGCTCGCCAGCTATGCGGCAGTGACAGGAGGGGTGAGGCTGGGCACGGCCATCACCCCTCCCTACGCGCGCCATCCTGTTTTGCTGGCGTCCACGTTTGCCGCGTTGGACGACCTATCGGGTGGAAGGATGGTGCTCGGACTGGGCGCCGGGACGCTGTGGTGGGACCGCCTCACCCTGGACAAGGACCACCTACGGCCCGTGCGGGACATGGCGGAGGCGATTCGAGTCTTCCGCGAACTTCTCGCTCACGGCGAAACAGACTACGGTGGCCGACACATTGAATTACGTCACCGCTTTCCCTGGCAGACCAACCCGCTGCCGCCCCTGGTTCGCACCCGCATCCCGGTGTATATCGGCGCCCAGCGGCCCCAGATGATAGGGCTGGCGGGGCGGGTAGCCGACGGTTTGATTATCGAGATTTCGCCCGTCGTCACCACCGCCGAGGAACGGGTACGGGCTGTCCAGGCCGCCGCTCGCCAGGCGGGACGCAACCCGGTGGAGATTGACATTGTTGCCCTGGCGATGATGCACGTGGCGCCGCAAGGGGAACTTGACCCTTACGTGCTGGGGCGATGGGTCGCCCCTCGATTGACCCGTCTGGACGACGCTCAGGCCGCCGCACGCGGCTTCGACCCGGAACGGATGGCGCGCCTGCGTCAAGCCGTCCGCGAGGGCCATACCGACGAAGCCGTCGCCCTGCTGACGCCGCCCATGATCGCGGCGTGTGGCGCGTTTGGGACGCCGGACCACTGCCTGGCCTGGCTGGAAGACCTGGCCGCTGCAGGCGTGCGCGAACCGATTATTTTTCCAGTGGGGGGCGATGAGCGGCTGACTCTCGAAGTGGGGGCCACCTTCGCGGCAAGAGGATAAAGAGATGAGCGTCTATATTCTGCGTCGTCTGGCGCTTGCGGTCTTAACGGTGCTTGGCATTTCACTCGTCACATTTGGCATTCTACATTTGACAGGCGACCCCGCGCGTTTGATTCTGGGCGAATTGGCATCAGAGCAGGCGCTGGATGCCTTTCGACGCGAGAACGGTCTGAAAGACCCGCTGGCGATCCAGTACGCGCGCTTCATCGGGCGCGCGGTGCGCGGCGATTTCGGAATATCCCTGCGCTATCGCGTTCCCGTGCTGCAACTCTTCCTGGAGCGGGTCCCAGCCACCCTCGAATTAGGGGGCGCAGCGTTCCTCATCGCCGTCGTCTTTGGCATACCCATCGGGGTGCTCTCGGCCCTGCGGCAAAACTCGCGGTTGGATTACCTGGTCCGGCTGCTCGTCCTGCTCGGTCAGGCCGTGCCGGGCTTTTATCTGGGTATCCTGCTCATCATGCTTTTCGGGGTGCAACTCCACTGGTTCCCGACAGGCGGTCGGGGTACCTTGAACCATCTGGTCTTACCTGCCTTCGCGCTGAGCCTCGGTCTCATGGCTCTGCTGATTCGGTTTACTCGGTCGTCGGTTCTTGATGTCCTACGCCAGGACTATATCCGCACGGCCCGCGCCAAGGGCTTACGAGAGCCAGTCGTGATTGCGGGCCACGCCTTGCGCAACGCATTGATCCCCGTCAGTACTATCCTCGGCCTCCAGGTCGCCTCACTGCTGAGTGGAGCGGTGGTTACTGAGACTGTCTTCTCCTGGCCGGGGATTGGGCGCTTTACCGTCCAGGCCATTACGGCGCGTGACTTTCCTATTATTCAGACCACCGTACTCATTCTGTCTAGTATCATCGTTCTCGCCAACCTGATTGTTGACCTGCTATACGCCAGCCTAGATCCGAGAATTAAGATCTCATGACCACGCGAACCTCTGCCTCCCCCACTCGCCTCGCGGCTACCCTGGCCCCGCCGCGCGAGATCACGGTCTTTGAGCGCAGGCGGCGCGCTTTTTGGCGGCGGCCCATGAATCGCCTCAGCCTCGGCATTGTTGGGCTTATCGTCCTACTGGCTCTCCTGCCCGTCAACTGGCTGCGCCATGATCCCACATTGGTCAACTTGAGCCTCTATCTGAAACCAGGCTTCTGGGCTGGCAATTTCGAATACCCACTCGGAACCGATTTCCTGGGCCGCGACCTGTTGGACCGCTTGATCTTCGCCACGCGCTATACACTAACGATCACGTTGATGGCTGAAGGTCTCTCGACCCTGATCGGCCTGGTGCTTGGTATGATGGCCGGCTACTATGGACACTGGGTAGATACTGTCATCAGCCGCCTGGTAGACTTACAGTTGGCCTTCCCCGTCATCCTCTTGGCGATCGCTGTCGTAGGCTTACTCGGCGGGAGCTTCCTGAACCTGATCATTGTGCTAGCCATCACAGGCTGGGCGGGTACAACACGGGTCATTCGGGGCACGACCATGACTATCCGCAACCAGGATTTTATTGAGGCGGCGCGCGCTGTCGGCGTGAAGAATACGAGGATTCTCTTTGGTCACATCTTGCCCAACGTTGTCTCATCCGTCGTGATTCTGAGTACGTTCGGCCTGGCGCGTATCCTCTTAACTGAGTCGGCTCTAAGCTTCCTGGGCCTAGGTGTAACACCTCCCCAGGCGACGTGGGGCGGAATGATAGGCGACGGACGCAACAACCTGTACGAGGCGCTGTGGATTTCAGCCATTCCCGGTACAGCCATTACCCTGACGGTTCTGGCGTTCAACTTCATCGGCGATGGCTTGCGCGATGCTTTTGACCCCTTCTCCAGCGACCAATAAAAGCGGGTAAGCATAAACACGGTTCTCGTGAAAGACAATGGGGATGCTTGATAAGCGTCCCCATTGTCTTTTTGGGATACCACCGTACTCGACCTGCTACGTAATACTCACTCCCTGCTATCCGTTAAGTTTGGTAGAGACGTGATATCGTGGCTCTATCCTAGGCTCTAGCTGACTTATCGTCTCTTGGGAGACCCCTATGCCCACCCGCCGCTTTGGGCTACCTCTACTGCTCGCCGCGAGTGTCGGACTCATCTTCGGCGCGCTGCTATTATTGACACCCCTCCTTGTGTCGGCGCCCGCCACGGCCCACGCAGCCTGGCCTCCTTCCGATGCTACCGCCAGCGCGGGCCCCGCCGCCACCTACTCCGGCTCGGTGAGCTACTTCCCGCTGTCGCCCGGCCCCTGGCAGGTCACGGTCTGGGTCACCGATGTCCTCATCGCCGGGCCGGTGACAACGACCATCGAAAGCGGTGTGGCCCGCTTCAGTATCCCCGTGCCAGAGGATGACCCCGCCACCCCACAACGCGACGGCGCGCGGGTCGGCGACACGTTAACCTTCAAGGTCAATGGCATGTCGGCCAACGAGACGCGCGGCTGGGTCGCTGGCGGCGTCTTCCAGGTCAACCTGACCGTCACCCATCTGGACGTGTGCGCCTTCGCCTTCGTGGACGCCAACCGCAACAATGTCCAGGACACCGACGAAGAGGCGGCTGCCGGCGGCCAGTTCAACCTGTACCTGACGTTCGAGGACCAACTCGTCGCTTCGTATCTCATTCCGGCCCACTCGCCTGCCCACTGTTTCAGCGGATTGACCACCAGCGGCTACCGTCTGGTGTTCAGCCCGCCGCCGGGCCAGGTGCTCCTGTCTTCGGGCTCAGTGACCTTTCAAGCGGCGCCACCGCAACCCAACGGACCGCCCGTGGCCCCTCTTTTCACCTTCCGCAGTGACGCCCCGCTTGATACCCCCACCGTGACTGCCACCGCGCCGCCCCCCACCGACACGCCCACCGCCTCCCTGACACCGACTGAGACGCCCACCGCGTCGCCCACCGCCAGCGCGCTGCCTGCAACCAGCACCCTAACTGTTACGCCAACCGTCACGCCCACCCCAGCCTCCGCCACATTGACTCCCAGTGCGACCGCGACCGGGCCAGCCAACGGCCTATGCGTGATGATGGCCCGCGACCTCAACGGGAACCAGAGCTGGGAGACCGGGGAGCCGGCCATCGCCGACACGATTTTCGGCATCCTGGACGCCAATCTCAACCTGCTGTCCCCGCTGTATTCGTTCACCGGGTCCGAAACGGCCCCGGTCTGCTTCCCGAACCTCAATCTCCGCAACAATATCTATCATATCATCACCTCGCCCCCCTCGGGCGGGGGGTGGAGCAGTATCTACAGCATCCCGGCTGGTCCCATAGGTGACGTCTCTGTCAATCTCTATCAGGTGGCCGTGGGGGACGACAAAGAGGTTTTCTTCCTGGTAAGTAATGCGACACCCACTCGGACCCTCACGGCCACCGCGAGCGCGACGCCTCTGCCCTCGCCCAGCGTCACCGACGTCGCGCCGCTCGTGACCCCCAGCCCATCGCTCACGGCAACCGCCTCTCCGACGCGGACCGTCACTTCCACCCCCACGCGCACCCGCACGGCCAGTCCCCCCCTCCCTACTTATACCCAGGCCCCCTATCCCGGGCCTGAACCCAGCGCTACGGCGAGTCCAACATTGTCCGCGTATCCAGGGCCGGGCGGCACCGACACGCCGACCACCACGCCATCGCACACCGCAACGGCCACCGCGACGGTCACCCTGACGCCCACACCGCCGCCCACGGCCACGGCGACGCCAACCTTCACCCAGACGGCTACCAGCACCGCCAGCGCCCCGCCTCCTACGGCGTCGGCGTCGGCCACCCCCAGTGACACGCCGACCGTGACCCCGCTCCCGACGAGTACAGCGACAGATTCGCCGACACCGACCGGCCCGCCAACGGATACGCCCACCACGACCAGCACCCCCACCGCCACGGCGAGCGCGCCGCCGAGCGTGACAGCCTCGCCCACGGCCACCGCTACACCCACGGAAACCCCCACGACGACCTCAACACCGACGATTCCCAGCACCGTGACTCCAACCGCCAGCCCCACCGACACACCGACCTTGACGCCCACGGCGACCGGTACGGCGACGTCATCAGCCACCCCAACCACTCCGCCGACCTTGACCCCCACAGCGACCGTGACCCGCACCGCCACCGCGACGGCCAGCCCGACCGATACGGCAACCCTGACCCCGACTATAACGGCGACCGTGACACCCCAGCCTAGCCCGACCCCGACCGCCACCGTCACCCCGACGTTGACACCCACATCCTCGCCCACGGCCACGCCGACGCGCACACCCACCCGTACCCCGGCGCCGGTGTATCGCGTTTACCTGCCCTATCTCTACGCCGGGGCGCGGCTCGTTCTCCAGGTGCCGGGTGCGACGCCGGTTCCGACGCCGACCCGCGCCAACCAGGGCGGAAGACCCTAATGAACTTTGAGAACCCAAATTGGTATGGCGACTATAAGGGCGGGGGCTAGGCGGAAAACCACGCGGCTCGAACACCTGGTTCGAGCCGCGTTTTGGTATATCGAGGATGGGTAGAGAAGAGGTTAGTTCAAGTTCTGGAGCGCCGTGCGTGCCCTGGTAAAGTTGCGGTTATTGGCGATGGCCTGGCGGAAGTCCTCGCGGGCGGCATCGCGATTGCCGAGGTTCTGCTCGGCCAGTCCCCGGTAGAAGTACATCTCCTCATGCATCGGCGCACTCTCAAGAACAGGCTGGGTCAGTTCCAGCAAGCGGTCCCAGCGCCCCAATTTCGCTAGTGCCTCGAAGTGGCCGAACTGGTACCAATAGTAGCGCCAGGGCAGCCCCAACTGGTAGGCTTGCTCGTAAGCATCCACCGCCTCCTCAGGTCGTCCCTGGTTTAGGAGCGCATCGCCGAGCGCGAACCACACCCGCGCGTCGTCGCCAAACACGGCCAGGTTGGCCCGCGCGCCCCCCTCAGCCCTGAGCCACATCTGCCAGTCATTGGCATCCTCACCCAGGATGGCGCGGACCACGTCAGCCTGATCGCGGCGGTAGACCGGGATGTAGATGCGGTTGGTATTGAAGCCGAGCCAGTGTCCCTCAAACTCGTCCCAGGTCCAAACGCGATCCGGGCCATAATATGAGTCGTCGAATGTCACGGTTCCATTAGCACGGTTGTAGCCCGTCACCAGGCGATAGTGCCCCATGCCGCCATAATCCTCAATCCACTGCTCGGCAATCACCGGGATATCGTTACTCAGCAGCAGCATGAGGGTATCGCGGTTGCCGTTGACGCGCACTTGCCCGTCGAGTCCCTGGTTGCGGACGTACTGGACAATTTGATCCGGGCTGACGTTCACGTCCTGCGGGTTCGGCTTGAGGACGTTGGCGATAGTGAGCTGCGGCGCGCTGATGCCAAAGAAGCTCAAGGCCATGCTGGTCGTCGTCGGGCCGCAGTTGTTCCACTTCTGCCAGTCGTGCTTGATATTGCTCAGATAGACACGGTCCGCCACAGGCTTGACCGACACTTCAGGGTTATCGCCTTCACCCTGGTAGCGCCGGGCGGGGTAGTCCGTATCGGGGCTGGGTTGGGCAAACGCCGACCTGGGCGCGAACACCAGAGCCACTCCCAGCAGAATGGGCCACAGCCAACGAGCAGCGATCCAAGACATGCAACTTACCTCCGTCTTGAGCGAACATCTACAGGCTCTCAGTATACCATACGTACCTGGCATCACACAAGTATTTCTCCTCGGCAACACCTTAAATCTTAGCCTTTTCTTAAGCTACTGATTGACGAGGCGACCTCCGTGTGCTATCCTTGACGCAGGACGGAGGACGGAAGGCAGAAGGCGGCGTAGGGGTAGCCCGCCGTGGCTACCCGTTGACGGCTGACTACTGACTACTGGAGGCGCGCATGTGGAACGCTGAGATGGAGACGATGCCTCGGCCCCAATTGGAGAAGCTCCAGTTAGAGCGGCTCCAGGCGACGGTTCGCCGCGTCTACGCGCGCGTCCCGTTCTACCGTCAGCAGTTCGACGCCGCCGGAGTCCAGCCCGACGACATTCGCGGCCTGCCCGACCTCGCCCGCCTCCCCTTCACCCGCAAGAGCGACCTGCGCGAGGGCTACCCCTATGGCCTGTTCGCCGCGCCGCTGGACCAGGTCGTGCGGCTGCACGCCTCCTCCGGCACCACAGGCAAACCTACCGTCGTCGGCTATACGCGGCGCGACATTGACCTGTGGGCGGAAGTATGCGCCCGCGCGTTTGGCTGCGCCAAGGGGCAGCCAGGCCAGGTTTTCCACAATGCTTACGGCTATGGCCTGTTCACCGGCGGGCTGGGCATGCACTACGGGGCCGAAAAGATGGGGCTGGTCGTCGTGCCTGTGTCCGGCGGCAATACCGACCGCCAGCTTCTCCTCATCCAGGACTTCAAGCCCACCATCATCGCCTGCACCCCGTCCTACGCCCTGACCCTGGCTGAAGCCATGCGGGCGCGGGGGATGGACCCGCGCGGGACGAGCTTGCGTGTCGGCATCCTCGGCGCGGAGCCGTGGACCGACGCCATGCGGGCTGAGATCGAGGACAGCCTGGGCATAGACGCCATAGACATCTACGGTCTGAGCGAAATCATCGGGCCGGGCGTCGCTTGTGAGAGCGTGGCGACCAAGTCGGGCGCCCATATCAACGAGGACCACTTCCTACCGGAGATCGTCAACCCCGCGACCGGCGAGGTCTTGCCGTGGGGTGAGGAAGGTGAGTTGGTGTTCACCTGCATCACCAAAGAGGCGCTGCCGCTGATTCGCTACCGCACCGGCGACATCACCCGCCTCGACCCGACGCCGGCCACCGACGGCCGCACGCTGGCCCGCATGGGCCGCATCGTGGGCCGCTCCGACGATATGCTCATCATTCGCGGCGTCAACGTCTATCCGTCGCAGGTGGAGGCCGCCCTGGTCCACCTCGACCACGTCACACCCCACTATCAACTGGTCGTACGCCGCGAGCGCACCCTGGATGAACTGGAAGTCCGCGTCGAGGCCAGCGAAGACTTCTTCCGCCACATTGGCTCCGAAGCCCTCAACGAAGACGCCGGGATCGACAACGCAGCCCGCCGCGTGCGGGAGCAGATCCGCCACACGCTCTATGGCACGCTCGGTATCCAGACGCGGGTGCGGCTCTACGCCCCCAACTCGCTGCCGCGCAGCGAGGGCGGCAAGCTCCGCCGCGTCCTCGATGAACGCCAAAGACCCTAACCCTCAGGAGGTTCGTTATGTCCGACAAGAACAACCCCAATATTATCGTTACGATTCTCGCCATCGCTGGCGGCGCGGTCGCCGGACACATGGTCGGCCAGCTTATCCGCCCCCAGGCGCGGCGTCTGCTCAAAGTCGAGACGCCCGCGCCCACAGTCAAGGCGGCCGTCAGCGCGGACGAGGGCTTTCACCTCGGTCTGACGCCCCGTGAAGTGCTGCCGGGCGTCGCCCTGGCCTTGCTGGTACGCGGCTCCACCAGTGGGGACGTGCGCGCGATAGGCGGGGCCGCTTTCCTGGGCGCGGTAGCCCTGACCGCGCTGGCCGGTACGCAATACGACGAGCAGATCCGCAGCGCCCTGAAGCGCTTTGCCCCGATGGGACAGTTCCTGGCATGAACACCTCTACCGAGCGCCGCTACACGGGCCGCGACCCTGCCAGTTTTGGCTTTGAGCAGATTCTCTACCACAAAGAGGGCGGTGTCGCGACCGTCGCGTTCAACCGCCCCCAGGCGCTCAACGCGGTCAACTATCCGCTGCTGGCCGAGTCGTCCGTCGCCTTCCAGGATGCCGCCTGGGACGATACCATCGCGGTGGTCGTCCTCACGGGCGCGGGCGAACGCGCCTTCTGCACCGGGGCCGACATGAAGGAGCAGCAGAGCTTCATCGAGCGCCCGCGCGATTACTGGAAGTGGATGGGCGCTTTTATCGAGGCCCATGAGAAGCTACGCAACATTGGTAAGCCCACCATCGCCCGCCTGAACGGCATTGTCGTCGGCGGTGGCAACGAGTTCAACCTGAGTTGCGACCTCGCCATCGCCGCCGACGACATCTACATCCGCCAGGTCGGCGCGACACATGGTTCGGTCGCCGCTGCGGGCGCGACTCAGTGGCTCCCCCTCATCGTGGGCGAGCGCCGCGCCCGAGAGATTCTGTTCCTCAACGAGGAGATTTCCGCCGCCAAAGCCCTGGAGTGGGGGCTGGTCAACCAGGTTGTGCCGCGCGCCCAACTCGACGCCGCCGTCAGCGCGATGGCCGCGAAGCTGGCGGCCAAATTCCCGGAGATTCTGCGCTATACCAAGCAGCAGACCAATTTCTGGAAGGACTTCTCCTGGCACCTGACCGTCGGCCATGCCCGCGATTGGCTCTCCGTCCACAATGCCTCGCCGGAGACGTGGGAAGGGGTCAGCGCGTTCCGCGAGCGCCGCCGCCCGGACCACGCCGCCCTGCGCCGCCGCGTCGCCGAGGACGACGCCCCCGAATATCACTGGGGGCCGCCGACCCAGACCTGTCCCCACTGCGGCGCGACGGGTCTCCCGACGAAGTTCAGCCACTGTGGGGTGTGCGGCATGGCGCTCGAAGGGCCGGTGGTCAGCCAGGACGAGTAAGACTTCAAGGAGGAGCGATGGTGACTAGAACTGTTGAGGCGATTTTTGAGAACGGTGTTCTGCGCCCTCTCAATGAACTTGAGGGGGTGGAGGAACATGATAAGGTCATCATCACCATCGAGAAGGTGGAACCCGTCAGAAACCCGCTTCTCAAATATGCTGGCATCATGAGCGACGAAGAGGCCAGGGAGATCAACCAGATCATTGAGGATGAGTTTGAGAGGATCGATCCGAATGGCTGGTGAGATTGCGCTGGACACCAACATTGACGCTCACTTTGGATATGTTGATGGCCTCACTATCGAGCAGTGGTAGTATGCTAACTCACCAAGTCGCTCTCGTCACTGGCAGCGGGCGGGGCATTGGGCGGGCTATCGCCCTGGCCTTCGCTCAAACTGGCTGGGCCGTCGTCGTCAACGACATTGACGCCGCCAGCGCCGAGGCTGTCGCTCGTGAGATTGGCGAGCAGGGTGGGCAAAGCCTGGCCTACGCCGCTGACGTGTCCGACTCCACCGAGGTCACAGCCATGTTCCACCATGTGGCCGACCGGTGGGGCCGGCTCGACGCGCTGGTGAACAATGCTGGCATCGAGCCGCGCGCCTCTATCCTGGATATGGACGTGGCCGAGTGGGACA
>JAHCIP010000107.1 GCA_026129165.1 Anaerolineae bacterium | reverse complement strand
CCCAAACTCGTCGGCCAGCGCCCCGAGGTCCACGGTGGCGGCCACTCGCATCACCGGGATGCCCAGCACCACCCCCGCTGGCAGCGGGTCGCTATACAGGCCGCCCTTGGGCAGCCGCGCTTTGAGCGTGTTCACCGTGTCGGCATTGTACCAGACCAGCAGGCTCATGGCCGAGCCGTCGCTCAGGCCGAAGTAGGCCGCGATGTCGTCGAGATTATCGCGTCCGCTGGTCCGAATCGCTACTCGAATCTGAGGCAGCGACACCGGTTGCGGCACGCGCGGCTGGGGGTTCGCCACTTGCGAGGCAGCCGCATCCCGAATCCCAACTGTCACATCCCGCGATACCCCACGTAAGGCAGGCGTGGCCGCCCCCACCCCAAGAAAGACGATGACCAGGACGAGAGCCACCCGCGCCGCCAGGTGGGTGTGGAAGAAGGCCCAGACGCGCCGCACCGCCGCGACACTCGCTTCCCACATCAGGCGTCCCACCCCGACGCTCGCCCCGCCCGCCGCCGTCCCGACATCGGCCAACCCGCCGCCCAGGTGAGTCATGAACCTTCCCACCTGCTCTGGCGCGGCCCGCGAGGCATCGAGCGCCTCGTTCATGACCCCCGCCCCTAACGGCGCCTCTCGGACAGGTAAGGGGTGTCCGACGCGGCGGGAGCGTTCCGCGAACGCCTTGACCAAGCTGGCCGAGACGAGATCAGGGTCATAATCGTCAGCCTCAGCCTGGAGCCGCAGATAGTCATCGGCGACGGCGCAGGCCAGTTCGAGTTGGCCGAGTAGGATAACACCCTGCCGTTCGTACTGGCGTTCCGCCGCGCTCCCCAATTCGCGGGTGATGCCCTCCAGCGTCGCAATCAGCCGCACTACGGCCCGCCGTAGCGTCATCACCAGGGTCACGCCTTCGGCCAGCCGCCACGCCTCTTCCAGCGAGCGTGGGTGGACAAGGCGCGTCGGCGCCGGGACTGCTCCGACCAGCGTCCTGAGCACCTCTTCGCGCTCGACCTGGCCACTTTGAAAGTCTTTGATGGTCTGGATCAGGCGCTGCACGCCCGCCGCGCCTGGCATATCCAGGGCGGCATAGAAGACGTTGAGCCGCGCCTCCAGCGTATATTGTTCTCCCCCCAACAACGAGTCCCCGGCCGCCTTGCCGAGCACCGCGTCTACCAATGCGGTGTTGGAGGGGTTGCCCTCCTGGACCAGTCGGGCGAAGTCAGCCGCCCGACGCGGTACCGTATTGCCGCGCATCAGCATGACCTGGCTGTTAGCGCGGGTCCAGAGCATCAAGGCGCGGAACGAGCCGCGCGAGGCCTGCATGACGGTAAACTGGACAGGTTCGAAGTGAGGGCTAGGGTTTGAGACATGATTCAGCTTGTGCATGTGTCACTCACCTCTGCTTGGAACACCCGACGCACACAGAGCGTTGCGGTGTCAATACTTACTACTACCACTGCGCCGATTTCAGAACGCTTGTTCGATACACTGTTATAATACCTGAACATATGTTCTGTGTCAAGAGCCAAAATAGCGACCAGGGGAAAAGGGCAAAAAGTTGCCGACCTCAAAATCGTTCCTATATTAGAACGAATAAATTATACTAGAGAACAGATGAACCGGCAAATAGACTCTTACCCTCGCGGGGGAATCTCTTTACACCCACCGGGGCTTCCCCTTCCAGAACGCAGACTTGACAAGAGCAAACGGCTGTGATATACTAGAAACGGGTGTTTTGAATGAGAAAATAGAGGGGCTAGGAGAACAGAGGAGGATGTAAGATGACCCTGGGCCAACGTGTTCGGCAGCGGCGCGACGAGAAGGGGCTGAGCCTATCGGCCCTCGCCCGCGCCAGCAAAGTCTCGAAAGGCTACCTGAGCCAGATCGAAAACGACGCCGCCCCCCGCCCGAGCGGCGATACCCTGTTTAAGATGGCGAACGCCCTTGGCACCACCGTGGCCGACCTGCTCGGCCGCGAAATCGAGCCGACGGCGCGGGAAATCTCCCCCGTCCTGATGGACTTCGCGCGCGAAGCCAACCTACCCGAAGCCGATATTCAGATGTTAGCGGCTATTCGTTATCGGGGTGAGCAGCCGCATACTATGGCGGATTGGCGCTACCTCTACGAGTCCATCCGCCGTACCATTCGCGGCCGGGAGAGCGATGAGTAAACGCCGGACCCACTGGCGGAGTGACGCAGCGCGTGCCCTAACGCTGCTGACGGGCATCCCGGACCCGGAAGCGGCTATAATCGCTTGCGCCGACGACCTGCTGGACGAAGCGGGCGTTACCGAGCCGCCTGTCCCGCTCAAGATGCTGGCCTCGTTCCAGGGGGTGCGCGCCATCGAGAAGGCGGATATGCAGCCCTCCGGCCGGCTTATCGCCATGCCGCGCTCCGGCCTCGCCGTCTCCGGCGGCCATATCATTCAGGTCAACCGCGCCGAGAGTCCGACGCGCCAGAACTTCACCATCGCCCACGAAATCGCCCACACCTTCTTCCCCGCCTTCCAGGCCCGCCCCCAGACCATCGAGGACGAGCAGACGGGCGACTACTCAGAGGACGACGATGAGGAGGAGCGCCTGTGCGACATCGGCGCGTCGGCGCTGCTGCTGCCCGAACGCTGGCTGCGGCCCCTGGCCGAGCGCCGTGAGCCGTCCCTGGCCGGCCTCCAGGATATCGCCCAAACGTTTCGCGCCTCGGTTGAAGCCACCGCTCGCTCCATCGCCCACCTCGACGTGTGGCCCTTCGCCCTCGTCGTCTGGGAGCCGGGCTGGCGTAAGGCCGACCGTCACCTGGCCGAGGCCGGCCAGCCCATCCCAGCCGCCCTGCGTGTCTCCCGCGCCATCGCCTCGCCCTCGTTTGGCGTCTATATCCCACGCAACAAGTCTATCGCCGAGGATAGCAGCGTCTACCAGGCGTACCAGACCCAGACGCCTACATCAGGCCTGGATCGGCTGACCATTGGCGAGCGCACCTGGGAACTCCAGGCCGAGTCGGCTTACTCCGCCTACAACCGCGACGGTATCCTCCAGCCCCGCGTCATCTCCTTCCTCCGCCCGGTGCGTCCGGCGCAGAGTTTAGATAATGCGGGGTAAACGCGGTCTCCTTTCTCGGTTGAATCACAAAGGCCACGAAGAACACAAAGACGCCAAGATTTTTGTTATTCATGGCTTTTGTGATTCAAGCGGACCAGACAGTTCTGCAACCGTCTAGACCAGTTCGACAACGGGATATGGGCGTTCTGCCGGGCCGATGTAGTCGGCGTCGGGACGGATGATGCGGTTGTCGGCCACCTGCTCCAGCGCGTGCGCAGTCCAGCCCGCCGCGCGCGAGGCCGCGAAGGTCGGCGTGAACAGGTCGGCCGGCAGCCCCACCCCCTCCATCACCAGCGCCGAGTAGAACTCCACATTGGTGTACAGCTTGCGACCGGGTCGGTGCGCTTCGAGCAACGGAATGGCGTACTCCTCGGTCGTGCGGGCCAGTGCATAGCGGGCTGGCGTCGCTACGGTCTGGGCCAAGTCGCGCAGCACATCGGCGCGGGGGTCCTCGGCGCGGTACACACGATGTCCGAAGCCCATGATCCTCTCGCCCCGCGCCAGCGCCCCCTTCAGCCACGCCTCTGCATTCGCCGCGTCGCCAATCTCGTCCAGCATCTTGACCACCTCCGACGGCGCGCCGCCGTGCAATGGCCCCTTAAGCGCGCCAATCCCCGCCACCACCGCCGACACCAGGTCGGACAGCGTCGAGGCGACTACGCGGGCCGTGAACGTCGAGGCGTTCAGCCCGTGGTCCGCCGTCAGCAGCAGGTAGACATCCAGGGCGCGGGCCTGGGCTGGCGTCGGCTCGTGGCCTGACAACAGATACAGATAATGGGCCGCATAGTCCAGGTCGGCGCGCGGAGCTAAAGGCTCTAGCCCCTGGCGCACACGGTGGAACGCCGCGATGATGCCGGGCACACGGGCCAGCACCGCGATGGCTCCCGCCTCATCCACCTGGGCCGCCTTTGGGTACGCCGCCCCCAGCGCCGAGACGCCCGTGCGCAGGGCGTCCATCGGCAGGGCGTCCGTCGGGAGGGCGTGCAGCGTCGCCACAACCACTTCAGGCAACTTGCGCTCCACCGCCAGCCGCGCCTTCAGGTCGGCTAGTTGGTCAGGCGTCGGCAGCTCGCCATGCCATAACAGATACACTACTTCCTCAAACGTCGCGTACTCGGCCAGGTCGCGGATGGAGTAGCCAGCATAGAGCAACCGCCCGACCTCCCCCATCACCAGGCTCTTCACCGTCTGCGCCGCCACAATCCCCTGTAAGCCTTTCGTAAAGGTTGTCATAGCTCGCCGTCTCTTTCTCCTGCTTTCTAAATAGGAATAGTGGAACTAGAACGAACACTTTGATTATACAAGAAACTATCTAGTTTGTCAATGATACTTGATATTACTTTATCAATATTGATTACAACTCGCTCGATGTTGACGGGATGAAGAACAGGGAGTATAATGAGAGGTGTCATATGCCTTCCTATTTCTTCTTTCTTCCTACACCTTCAACGAGTTTCATATGCCCGACTCCGATTTCCTAACTGTAGACGAAGCCTGCGACCTACTAGGGGTCAAGAAGGCCACCCTCTACTCCTACGTCTCGCGGGGGCTGGTCAAGAGCTACAAGCAGGGCATCCGCCGCCAGCGCCTCTACAACCGCGCGGAATTGGAGGCGCTGCTCACGGTGCGGCCTGGCGAAGCAGAGCCGGCCGAGACAGGCGTAGAAGCGGAGAGCGAGACCGGCCTGCCCCGCGCCGACGAGTGGGTGGGCGACCGATGAGCAGCCGAGGGCTAGAGGGCGTCGTCGCCACCGAGTCGGCCATCAGCGCCATCACCGACGGCCGCCTGGTCTATCGTGGCATCCCGGTCGAGACGGCCGTCAACGAAGGGAGCTTCGCCGAAGTCGCCTGGTTGCTGTGGCACGGCCGCCTGCCCACCCAGGCGCAACTCGGGCATCTAGAAGACCATCTGGCGTCCGCCGGGGAACTACCGCGCGATGTGGTCACCCGCCTGCGCGGCCTGCCGCCGACCACGCCCATGCTCGTCGCCCTCCGTGAAGGCGTGGGCGCGCTCGCCCTCACCCCCCAATCTCTCAATCTTCAATCTTCTAATCTTCAGTCTTCTAGTCTTCAGTCTTCCAGTCTTCAATCCTCCAATCCTCACTCCTCCGCCGTTCGTCTCGTCGGCGCCTTGCCCGCCATCGCCGCCCAGTTCTACCACGTCGCCGAAGGCCGCCCCCTGTTCGCCCCGCGCGTCAGCGGCTCCCTGGCCGCTCGCTTCCTGCACGCCGTGCGCGGTGAGGTTCCCCCGCCTCAGGAGGCACGCGCCCTGGACCAGGCCCTCATCCTCTACGCCGACCACGAACTCAACGCCTCCACCTTCGCCGCCCGTGTCGTCGCCTCGACCCTGGCCGACATGTACTCGGCGGTCATCGCCGCCCTGTGTACCCTCAAAGGCCCGCTGCACGGCGGCGCGACCGCCGAGGTCTGGCGCTTCCTGGCGAGCATCGAAAGCCCTGCGGACGCCGCCTCTCGCGTTGACGCCGCCCTTGAGGCGGGCCAGCGCATCCCCGGCTTCGGCCACCGCGTCTATCGCGGCCCTGACCCCCGCGCCCTGGTCTTCCGCCAACTCGCTGCCCGTGTAGGTGGCCAGCAGCGCTGGTTGCCAACCGCCGACGCCGTTGCCGAGGCCGTCTATGCTCGCAAGGGCCTCTACCCCAACACCGACCTCTACTCCGTCGTCTTCCTCCAGGCGCTGGAGTTCGACATCGAGTTGGCGACAGCGGTGTTTGCCCTCGGCCGCATGGCCGGCTGGACCGCCCATATCCTGGAGCAGTACGCCAACAATCGCCTCATCCGCCCCCGCGCCCAGTACACTGGCCCCGAGGCTGCGGAGTGGACCCCCATTGGGCAGCGAGGCTAACAACCGCCATGCCCTTCCCTCCGTCTCCCTCGTCCTTCACAGGGCAGAGGGCCGCGGGGTCAGGTTCTCCCCTCACGCCAGTTTGACCCAGTGCGGCAAGCCGCTTATACTCTACACCAGACCTCCAGGCGACCGACATGGAGATAAGAAGATTCTCATCTAGTGACGGCCGCTCTGTTTCCACGTATCCCATCTGCCTGAGTGCCCGTTATACACACGCAATCCCGTGTGGACAGGAGTTAGTGAATGAGCCGACAGGCCGCGATCATCACAGGGGTGATCATCATTGTCTTACTGTTACTGTGTAACGTGGCGGTAGCCGTTTTCGCCATCCCGCGCGTCCTCCAATACTTCCGCCCGGCCACGCCCGCTGTTTCCCAACCCACGCCCGCCGCGCGTCCCGTCCAACCGCAGTCGCAAGGCGCGGCGCCCACCACCGCCCCACAGGCCACCGCCACCGCTGGCCGCGCCCCTCAAACCCAACCTCAGCCCACGCAGCGCGCCCCACAGGGCGGCCAGCCCAACCCGCCCGCGCCCGGCCCTCAAGTG
This sequence comes from Anaerolineae bacterium, assembly GCA_026129165.1. Lineage (GTDB taxonomy): Bacteria > Chloroflexota > Anaerolineae > Epilineales > JAHCIE01 > JAHCIE01. The sequence continues at coordinate 11,260 of JAHCIP010000107.1, read as the reverse complement.
ACCATCATCATCCCTGGTGGCGGCAGCGGCGCCCAGGCTCTACCCTCCGCCACGCCTGGCCCATCGCCCACCCTCGGCCCCTCGCCGACGCCCTTCCCGACCGTCGCCCCCCTGAGCCTGTCCGTCCAGGAGCAGGCGCTAGCGGCGCTGTACAATCGCACCCGCCCCGGCGTTGTCAATGTAGACGTCATCATTGGCCCGTCCAATGACCAGTTGGCCCCGCAGGGCCAGGGCAGCGGCTCCGGCTTTGTCTGGGACAAGAACGGCTACATCGTGACCAACAATCACGTCGTCGCCAATGCGCGCACCGTGCGGGTGACGTTATGGGATGACACATCGGTCACTGCCTCAGTGGTCGGCGTGGACCCTGACAGCGACCTGGCGGTGCTGCAAATCAAAGTCCCGGCCGAGAAGCTCATTCCGCTAGAGTTGGGCGACTCCGACCAGGTGCGTGTTGGTCAGACCGCCATCGCCCTGGGCAATCCCTTCGCCGTCGGTACCAGTATGTCGCTGGGTATCGTCAGCGCCATCGGCCGCTCCATCCCCGGCCTGACTGCCTTCCAGATCCCCGACGCCATCCAAACCGACGCTCCCATCAACCCCGGTAACTCCGGCGGACCGCTGCTCGACGCGGCCGGCCGGGTCATCGGCGTCAACGCCCAGATTCGCTCCGACACCCGCGCCAATTCGGGCGTTGGCTTCGCCATTCCGGTCAACATCGTCAAGGCCGTCGTCCCCGACCTGATTCGCAGCGGCAAGCACGCCTGGCCGTGGCTCGGTCTCAGCGGACTGACCGTCACCCAGCAAGTAGCCGACGCCAACAAGCTCAAGGACCCCGCGGGCGCCTATATCGACTCGATTATCGCGGGCGGCCCCGCTGCCAAGGGTGGTGTCAAAGGCTCGACCGGGCAGCAGCCCTCGCCCGAGGGCAATGTCCCCACCGGGGGTGACATCGTCACCGCCGTGGATGGTCAGCCGGTCCGCCACTTTGATGACCTGCTACGCTACGTCTCGACTAAAGCCCGTGTCGGCCAGACCATCGAACTGACGGTATTGCGCGACGGTAAAGAGACGAAGCTGAAGGTCACCCTCGAAGAGCGACCTCGCACTAACCCATAATTCCTCGGCGCTGCGCGGGGCCTCGCTGTCGTGCAGCGCCTGCACACCCCACGGCCAGGGCGGACTCTTCCACCCTGGCCGTCTTTTGATAAAGGTCAGCCCGGTAGCGGCACAAATATTGCCGTGCCACTCCAACCATTTGGAGTGGTCTAAGTAAGCAGGAGGGTTCAGAATGCGACTAGGAATTCTGACTGGCGGTGGGGATGCGCCTGGCCTGAATGCTGTCATCCGTGCAGCCACGCGGGTCGCCATTCGCAAGCTGAAGTGGGAGGTGTGCGGCGTCGAAGACGGCTTTGAGGGGCTATTCGACGACAACATGGTCAAGCCGCTCACGCTGCCAATGGTGCGCGGCCTGCTGAGTCGGGGCGGAACGATCCTGGGGACGACGAATCGGGGCCGATTGGTCACCAAAGGCCAACTGGTTCAGGAACAGGTGGCGGCCGCCGCCGAGCGCATCAAAAAGCTGGGGTTTGACGGGCTGATCGTCATCGGCGGCGACGGCTCATTGACCATCGCCCAGGCCCTCTATGAGCACGGCGCGCCCATCGTCGGCGTCCCCAAGACCATTGACAACGACTTGAGCGTGACCGACTACACCTTCGGCTTCGACACCGCTTTGCAGGTCGCGGCGGAGGCCGTGGATAACCTGCATACTACGGCCGAAAGCCACGACCGCGTCATGCTGGTCGAAGTCATGGGCCGCCATGTGGGCTGGATCGCCTTGCATGCCGGTATCGCGGGTGGGGCGGATGTCATTCTCATTCCTGAGCTTCCCTTCTCCATCGAAGCCGTCGCCCGGGCCATCGCGGAACGGGATGAGGCGGGCGCGAAGTTTAGCATCATCGTCGTCGCCGAGGGCTGTCGGCCGAGAAACGGCTACGAGGTCTATCAGGCTCAGGGTCGCCTCGGTGGCGTGGCCGCCCGGGTGGCCGAAGACCTGGATGCCTACCACCGCCAGCAGGGGATTGACAAAGATATTCGCGTCGTCGTCCTCGGCCACCTGCAACGCGGTGGCTCGCCGACCGTCTTTGACCGTGTCCTGGCCACGCGGTTCGGCGCGGCAGCGGCTGAACTCGTGGCGCAGGGCCAATGGGGACACATGGTGGCGCTGCAAGGCACCAAAATCATCACCACCGATATCGCCACGGCCATCGGCGCCCTCAAACGGGTGTCCCCTACGGGACAACTGGTCCAACAAGCGCGTGACCTGGGGATCTACTTTGGAGATGAGAGTTAGCTGGCTATGCAGGGTGAACTCGTCGCCACGACAACCGCCGATGGGCAAACACTCCACGGCTGCCTGGTTGCGCCCTCCTCGCCCCGGCTGGCCGTCCTGGCGCTGCACGACCTCTACGGCAACTTCTACGCTCTGCCTGACTTGGCCGACCTCGCCGCTGGTCTGGCAAACGCGGGTGGCGCGCTGTTAGCGGCCAATACCCGCGACCACGATGGCGTCGCTTCGCTATCCACCGCCACGTTACAGTTCCCAGACGCCAATCAGTCCCCCCCTGAGCTACTCGACGCGGCCGGCCTCGACATCGCCGCCTGGCTGGGCTTTCTTCAGGCACACGGACTGACGCGGATTCTCCTATTAGGTCAGGGCCTGGGCGCGTGCAAAGTCGCGGCCTATACGGAGAGTCAGGCTGACCAGCGGCTGGCGGGTCTGGCGTTACTCTCCCCGCCCGACCACGCGGCGCTGGTGAGTCAACTCGGCCAGCGGCTGGACGAGGCGCTGGCCTGGGCGCTGCTCATGCTCGAAGCAGGCCAGGCCGACGAGTTGATCCGGCTCGAAGGCATCGGCCCGCTCTCGGCGCGAACCATCCGTGACCTGTTCGGGTTGCGCGGCGTCTTCAATCGCTTCGACTATGCCGACCGCGCCCACGACTGGGGCTGGCTGGCCCGTATTCGTGTCCCCCTGCTGGTCCTCCACACCGAGGCCGACCGCCTGTCCCGCCCGGCCCCTGACGCCCTCGCCCTCATCGCGCGCCACGCCACCGCCGCGCCTAGTGTCGCCACCCATGTCGTCTCCGCTGAAGCGATGGCGACGACGATTGTCGAGTGGGTCAGGGCGATATAGCGTTCTCGTCCGCCGCCGGCTGCCAGGGTGTTGGACAGCGGCGGTTGTAATTCATGGCCACCAGAACGACGTCCGTGACATCCACCACACCATTGCCATTGACATCGGCCCGCCTGTCCTCAGGGCGCTGGCTGCCCAGCGCGTCCGAGACTATCACCAGATCCGCCAGGTTGATCTGGCAGTCGCCGTTGACATCCCCAGCCACCAGTTCCACCCGTGTAGCTTGCGTCAGCAGGTTGGCCGTCAAGGGTATCTCACTCCGCAGGTAGCCCGAATGGCTGGCCGTCAGGCGGCCGCCCGCCGCCTCGTCAGCCGTCACCTCACACTGAAACGCGCCCGTTGGCCCGGTCTCATAACAAGCGAGCGGCTCCGTCGTCGTCATACCCTCTCTGACCAATCCGACGACCACCCCACTGTAGTCCGCACGGCCCTGGAGCGTTACCTGCCCTCGCCCGCCCACCGGCGCCCCCCCATCAGCCCCACAGATGTCTAGCGCCACGTCGTCCACAGATAGCCACGTGCGCCGGCCGTCGCCATCGTTAAACGCATTGAAGTAGACGACGACCCGCTGGCCCCGATAGGGGAGTAGATTAATACGCCAGCGCTCCCAGTCCGGGCTGTTGACGCGCGACCGAAAGAGGGTGAGTAAGGGCGTGTAGTCATGATCCAGGACCAGGGCCTCCTGGTAATCTTCACTCGCAGCGCGACTGCTCACGCCTTGCACAATGGTCGCCGGCGGAGTGGCTGTTCCAGCGACCGCCGGCGTCTCCTCGGCTTGCGTGCGCCGTTTCACCCAGAAACTCAGAATAGCGCGTGTCGCGCTGGCCGGAATCGTGATGGCCTGGTACGCTGCGCTATGCCCATACCGATCCACGTCGGCTGGCGGTACGCCGAGCCGCATCGAACGCTGACCGCTGTGCCGATCATCCAGGCTGAAATCGGCGCGGAAGGGGGTGACGGGCCGCTGCCAGACCGCGCTGCTTTCAAACCCTCCGTTGAGCAGACCCTCACCGCACCCCTCACCGTGTGTCACGGGTGGGGATGGGGTAGGGGCAGGCGGAGGCTCCGTCCCACGGCAGACCTCCAGGCTCACATCGTCAATGTACATCCAGGAACGTTTGCCCCCCGTCCCATTGTTGAGCACATTGAAGTAGAGCGCAATCGTCTGACCCCGAAACGGGGTGAGGTCATACTCGTAGCGTGTCCAGTCACCATCATTCACTGCCCCGCGCAGAAGGACAGCCAGGGGCTGAGCGCGGCGGTCTAGAACCAGGACCTCCTGCCCATCGCGGGCCGACGTCCAGGCCAGCGGGCTAGTCTCAGTCGTCGTCCACCCAGCCTCCTCCGTCCCACGCCACGTCCAAAACACGAGGGTCGCCCGCGAAACGACGGCCGGGATGGTGACAGATTGCGAAGCCGAACTATGGCTGTAGGCATCGCCCGTGGGGGGCTCGATGCCCAGCTTCAGCGCTCGTCCCCCGGACCGGACGCGTTCAACGGTATATGTGGCGGGCTGGGGCGTTGTCGCTATTCGCCAGGCGTCACTCGTCTCAAAGCCCCCATTGATCATACTCTGGAGGCAGTTGGTTGGTTGAAGCGCGTGGGGCAGGTAAGGGAGAGAGGTTCGGGTCTCCGACTCGTCCACCAGCGCAGGCGCGGCGGAAGTCATCAGCGTCGTCCAGAGCGCGAGTAACGCTGCGACAACACCCGCACTCACGATGAGGCGGCAGGCTCGTGAGCGGGTCATCACTATTCTCCTGGTACATCATTGGCACGAATTCGCTCATCCTTCGCCACGGGAGGGCGGGTAGATGAGGGTCTGAAGTGTGCAACGGAGAACAGGTGAGGAGTGTTATGTCGTGGTCATGTGAAGGCGGAGACTCAGTCCAGGCCCTGCCACTCCGCCTCGAAGCGAGCCAGAAACTCAACCATGTATTGATGACGGGCCTCGGCCAGCCGCCGCGCCGTGGGCGTATTCATCAGGTCTCGCAGGTGGAGTAGCTTTTCGTGGAAGTGGTTGACCGACGTGCCCAGGTGGGCGCGGTACTCTTCGGCCGTCATCCCCACCCGAGGCGGCATGGCAGGGTCGTGCATCGGCGTCCCCTTCCAGCCGCCATAGGCAAAGGTTCGGGCGATACCGATGGCCCCCAGCGCGTCCAGGCGGTCGGCGTCCTGGACACACTGGCCTTCCAATGTCCGCAGCCGGGGCTGGTCCACCGACTTGAACGACAGAGTATTGATGATCTCAACAACGTGCGCGATCATAGCCCCCTCCACCCCCTGCCCGGCCAGCCACGCAGCCGCCTGCCGGCCGCTCGCCTCTTCGTCGCCGCTAAACTTGAAGTCGGCGATGTCGTGGAGCAGCGCGGCCAGTTGGACGACGAGGTGATTCGCCCCTTCCGCCTCGGCCAGCCGCCGCGCCAGCCGCGTCACGCGCTCAGTGTGATTCCAATCATGCCCCGCGCCGTGGTTCGCCAATCGCTCTTGCACAAAGGCTTCCGTCGCCGCTACTACCGCGTCTGGCATAGTCATCGTCGGGTTCACTCTCCAATCTGAATGGTTCCCAACCCAACCGCGCTATCCGTGGCGCCCGCGACCGGCAGGCGCCGTCCATCGCGCCAATCGTACCAGCCGAGGCGAACGCGCGCCGCCCCGACCGGCGCATCTCGGGCGATGGGAACCTGGATGGTTTGCCATATTCGCTCGTCCGGCCGCCAGACGGTGGTAGGATAGCTCCCCCCCAGTGGCGGCCCATCAAACTGCCCGATCTCCCGTCCATTGGCCGCCACGACGCGAATGAACAGGTTATGGTCGAGCGGCGTCGGCTGGAGTGCCAGCCATTGGAGGGTAATGGGCAGCGCTTTGCCCCGCGCCACGCCCTGGGGCGTCTCATACGCCTCAAGACGGATATACTCTCCAAAGTCAGGCAGGCGGGCCAGGTTCGCTGGCGTCGGCCACGCCGCGCGAGGCATCTGAAAAGCCACGAGCAAGAGGGCGCCGGCCGGGTTAGAGTAATCCTGGCGTGTGGACTGCGACCACCGTTGGGCGAACGCCTGCGCCGCCGCCGCCTCGGTTCCATAAAAAGCGTATACTGGGTCACCTGTGGGCGGCAATACCAGCCCGGCTGTGGGATCGAACACGCCGGGCGGGCGCTGGACAGTGGTAAAGCGAATCACGGAGCGCTGCCATACTTCGGGCGTGACATAGACCGCTTCTCGGGCTGCCAGACTCGCCAACAACTCGCCTGTCTCTCGCACCGGGCCAAAATAGACATCGTACACGTCGGGCGACTGAGCATAGACCACGAAGAAATCATACGCCGACCAGATTGCGCTGAGACAGAGCGTCGCGCTCAGCGCAGTCTTACCCAGGCGCGACCGCCCCTGAGCCTCCAAGGCTGCCATCCCCCGTTCCAGCCCCCAGGCGGGCATGAGAAACAGAACGGCCCAGGCGCCATTGAGCCGCCCATAGCTCGGCGCCCCCGCGCTCAGCCACGACGGGGCCAGCATCGCCAGCAGACCCAACAATAATAGCACGCTGGCCGCCTGCGCGTCGCGGCCTCGTCGGCCCAACATAGCCAGGCCCCAGTAGACCACACCCACCAGAAAGGCCAGACCGATGAGTGGATCGAAGACCGGCCGGCCGCGCAGGTTTTCCAGCCAGGAGGTCGTCCCGCGCACGTTAACCATCAGGGCGATGCGCCAGGCATTGGTCAAGAGCGTCCCGACGAGATCGCCTTTATTGACTTCCGGGTTCAGCACGGACACCTGGTTGGCGCGATAACCGAGCATATCGGGGTTCTGGACAAAGTACAGCGCCAGCGGGCTGACCAGGAGCGCGGCCAGGGCCAGCGCCACGAGCAGCCAGCCCAAGGGCCGCCAGTCGCGCCGCCGCCAGGCCACCCAGATGGCAAACCCAACCATCACCCCAGGCAGCAGCCGCGCGCTCAGGTGAGTCCATAGGGCCATCGCCAACAGAATACCCGTCAGAGCCGCATACGTGGGCGCCCGCCAGCGGGCTGTCCCAGTCGGGGTCTCGCGCAGTGTCTCCCACCAGGCCCAGAAAACCAACGCGGCCTCGGCTGGCAATAGCCCGGCTCTCAGCGCCTGGTGCGACTGAGACACCGGCCAGAAGGTGACGGCGATGAGGAAAGCGCTGATGAGGGCGGTTTGCGTGGGCCGGGGTAGAGGCAGTCGTCGCACAAACAGGTATTGGACGGGAACCATCAACGTGCCGACCACCGCGCCAGCGAAGCGGGCGGTCCAGACCGTCGGCCCCAGCCAGTTGAACAGCCAGGCCATCAAGTAGACAAAGAGTGGCTCGCGGCCATTGTTGGCTGGCAAAAACACCGGCCGCCAGCCGCCCATGATCGCCACAGCATCCAACGCATAATGCGCCTCGTCGGGATGCATCCCCGCTGGCACGTCGCCAAGCCGATAGAGACGTAAGGCCAATCCCAGGAGGGTAAGCGCGATCAGCCAGAGCGCCGTCGAGTGTAACGCGAGCGCAGCCAGCGCACGGCTGGATCGGGCAGGCGAGGCGAGGGACAGGGTTGGACGCATAAGGGTCTAGGCCGAGTCGTTAGAACGCGACACAGATTTAGCGGCTCCCCATTATAGTCACGACTTCCTGAGGGAAGAAATCAGCCTTGAGTTGCCTCATAGTGACTAAGGTAAACCACAAACGATTGAGGTAGCATGTCCAAAATTGTGTACTTGATCCGTCACGCCGCCCCCCAGGATGGCACGGGGATTCGTTACGATATTCCGCCCGGCCCGCCCCTCTCGACCGGGGGCCGGCGCGAAGCGCACGCCGTGGCCGAGTTCCTGGCGGAGCGGGGCATCGAGCGCGTGGTCCACTCCCCCCTGGATCGCACTACCCAGACCGCCCACACGCTCGCCGAGCGACTGGGCCTGGCGCCAGCCATTGACGAACGGCTGGCCGAACACCGCCGCGATGAAAAGCCCGAAGACGTCCGGACGCGCGTCCAGACACTCTGGCAGGAGGAACTGGCGCGACCCGAACAGGCCATCGCGCTGGTAAGCCACGGCAGCCCGCTCCGCCTCCTCATCGAGACCCTCACGGAAGGCCGCGAAACGTTCAGCGGCTACCGCTTTCCGGGTGGCAACGTCATTCCGACCGGCGGCGTCTGGCAGGTACGGCAGGGTATTGGCGGCCTCTGGGAAGCCCTATTTATCTTCCAACCCAACATCCTGCCCGAACCCCAGCCTGCGCCGGCCTGGGCTGGCGGCGGTCGCGTGGTCTAGGGTGAACTGGAAAGGCGTCGTGTATGACGCGGGTGTTAATCGTGACCGACGCGCCGCTCATGGCGGCCGGGGCACGTGTCCTGGCCGAGGCGACAGGCGACTGTGAAGTCGTAGGCACAGCGCGGGACCAGGCGTCGCTCCAGGCTGCGCTGGCCGCTGACAAGCCGGATGTCGTCCTACTCGACCTGCATATGGACGAGGGGGCCGCGATTCGTCTCCTCTGGTGGTTGCGTCAGGCCGCGCCGCGTCTGGAGGTGGTCGGCCTGAGCGATAACGACGATGACTCGATCCTGGCCGCGCTCCAAGCGGGCGCGCGCGGCTATCTGGGCCGCCGTACCACCGCCGAAGAGATGGCGCAGGCCATTCGCACCGTCCGCCAGGGCGGTATTGTCCTGCATCCCATGGCCGCCGCCACCCTGCTCCAACGCCTCCAGGCGGCCGCCAGCGCCCCCCGCCCGGAAGCCCTGACGCCACGCGAGCTAGAAGTCTTACGCCTGCTGGTCGAGGGTCTGACCAATAAGGCCATCGCCGGACGCCTGGGCATCAGTGACCACACCGTGAAGTTCCACATCGGCGCGATTCTCGGCAAGCTGGGCGCCGCCAGCCGCACCGAAGCTGTCACCCTCGCCGTGCGTCAGGGCCTGGTGCCGCTGTAAGCCCCAACGAGACACACAAAACGGAGGCCATCTGGCCTCCGTTTTTTATGTAGACTTAAGCAACCTGTGCTTACCCAGGCAGGTAGGTCAGCCCCCTACCCGAATGTCCAGGTCAGAACTGGCGAGGTAGGGGATGTGAGAGGGGGGGGAATGGCGTAGAATGGGGGCAGTAACACGTCCCATATCTTCCTACCCTTCCCACCTAACCTGGAGGTAAGCCATGTCAAACAGCGTACTAAGTACTCTATCGGATGAGCTGGTCGCCCTTGTAGCCAGTGTCGAAAAATCAGTCGTGCAGGTGGATGCCCGTGACCGTCAGACCGCTTCGGGCATCATCTGGTCCGCCGATGGCTTGATTGTGACGGCGGATCACGTCGTCCAGCGCGAGGATGGCATCAAAGTCGGCCTCCCCAACGGCCAGACCGTCAACGCCAGCCTCGTCGGGCGTGACCCGAATACGGACCTGGCTCTCCTACGCGTCGAGGCGTCCGGTTTGACCGTACCAACGTGGGGGGAGGTTGGCGAGCCGGGCGTGGGCCAGCTCGTCCTGGCGGTGGCGCGTCCGTCGGGAAGCCCGATGGCGACCCTCGGCGTCGTCAGCGCCTTTACGTCCACGTCGACCCGCCGCGGCCAGTCCATTGACATCGTCCAGACCGACGTGACCCTCTATCCTGGCTTCTCTGGCGGCGCCCTCGTCAACGGCCGCGGCCAGATCATCGGCCTGAACTCGTCGGCCCTGGCGCGGGGCATCAGCACCGCCATCGGCGTCGGCACGGTCCGCCGTGTCCTGGGCGCCCTGACCACCTCGGGCCGCGTGCGGCGCGGCTACCTGGGCGTCAGCCTGCAGCCTGTCCCCCTGCCCCATCCCATCCAGCAGGCTCTCGGCCGCCAGCAAGCCACCGGGCTGCTCACCATGGGCGTCGAGCCGGGCGGCCCGGCCGACAAGGGCGGCGTCATCCTGGGCGACATCCTGGTCGGCATTGGCGGCAAACCCATCGTCGAGATGGAGGACTTGCAGGCCGAACTCGCTGGCGAGCGCGTCGGCCAGACCGCGCCTATCGAGGTCATTCGTGGCGGCCAGGCTCAGACGCTGACGGTCACGGTTGGAGAACGACAATAGACGAAGGACCGAGGACGAAGGACTGAGGACGGAGAGACTCATCACGAGGGCAGGGCGGGTTCGTCCTTCGTCCTTAGTCGTTGGTCCCACAGGAGACAGCCATGAGCCTAAAAAGTCTTTTACCCGGTGTCGCCTCCGAGGTCGCGCAGGCGGCGGCGCGGCTGCGCCAGAGCATGGTCCTGGTGCGCGGCCGCTGGAACGGCGCGGGGTCCGGCGTCGTCTGGCGCGAGGGCATTATTCTGAGCAACGACCACGTGGTGCGCGGCGACGAAGCGCGCGTCAGCCTGTGGGACGGCCGCCAGGTGGACGGCCAAGTCATCGGGCGCGACAAGACCCTCGACCTGGCCGCCCTACGGGTCAACGCGCCCCACCTGCCTGCCGCGCCTCCTGGTCCCTCCCGCGCCCTGAAAATCGGCCAGCTGGTGATTGCCGTCGGCAACCCGCTGGGGGTTGAAGGGGCCACGACGCTTGGCATCATCAGCGCCTTGGGGCGGACCGCGCCCGGCGGCCGCGACCTGGTCGAGGCGGATATTGACGTCTACCCTGGTAACTCTGGCGGGCCGCTGGCCGACGTACAGGGCCGCGTCGTCGGCCTGACCAGCATGATTCTGTCCCCCGGTATCGCCCTGGCCGTCCCAGCCCATGTGGCGGATACCGCGCTCGCCCGCTGGCTGGGCGAAACCCGTCCCCTGCGCGAGGGCCTGGGCATCAAGGGCTGGGCCATCCCCCTGCCGACGCCGTGGGCGCAGCAGGTCGGCCAACCCAGCGGCGTCATGTTGGGCGAAATTCTGCCGCGCAGCCAGGCCGAGCAAGCCGGCCTCCTCGTGGGCGACATCCTGATTGGCTTGGACGACGAGCGCGTCGTGGACGGCGAGGCGCTACAGCGTTTCTTGAACGGCGGCTACGAGCCGTCGGCGCTGCGCGTCCTCCGCGCCGGCGAGCTCCAGGTGCTGCCCTTCAGCGACATCGCCTCGGTCTAGGCCTCGCTCAGCTAACGTGCGTCATCAACACAGGCTTTAGA
>JAHCIP010000106.1 GCA_026129165.1 Anaerolineae bacterium | reverse complement strand
GAAGCGGTGGCCGACATCCTGCCCCTGAACGTAAGCCGCGATGCCATCCTCGATACTGAGGCGAACCTGCTCCGCAGTGACCGTGGTAACGCCGGCGCCGATAGTGTGATTGGCCCCGTTGACAGCCGCGTTCGCATCAACCCGACGACCGGCTAACCGTGGAGCGCCGTGACGATGCTGGAAATCACACGCGGCAACGGCGCGACGACCTTCTGCTCTGGCTTCTTCATCGGCCGCCACACCGTCATCACCGCTGGCCACTGTGTCTACCGCGCCAACCAGGGTGGCTGGAACCGTTCGGTCCGCGTCATCCCCGCCAAGAATGCCAGCGCCGAGCCTTTCGGCTCCCAGACGGTCGGCACCGCCGCCCTCCGCAGCACCGTCGGCTATGTCGTGAACAACGATGCCCGCTATGACTTCGGCGCCATCATCCTGCCCAACGACAACCTCGGCATCCGCACGGGCACCTTCGGCTACGCCATCCGCAACGATGCCACCCTGCTCGGCTCGACCATCAACACCGCTGGCTACCCTGGTGACAAGGCGTACGGCACGATGTGGTACAACGCTGGTCGGGTCAACGCGGTGAACAGCCTGACGCTCAGCTACGACGCGGATACCTTCGGTGGTCAGAGTGGTTCGGGTGTGTGGCGCATCGAGAACGGCAACCGCTACATCGTCGCCATCCACGCCTACGGGGTCGGCGCCCCCTGCACGGGTAACAACAACTGCGGCGCTCGCGTCACCCAGTCCGTCTTCAACCTCTTCACCGCCTGGCGCCAATAACTGAATAACGAGCCTCCCTGAGGGGTGCGGTGAGCTAGCTCACCGCACCCTTTTTTGTTGTTCAGGCCTATCCCCCACAAACGGTGTATAATTGTCCTTAATACCTTTACCTCCGACTGAAAGTCGGGGCTAAAGGGCGTCCCGCCGAACGTCGGCCTACGCCGACGAAAACCGCGTCCGCGAAGGCGGACGATCAGCCGAAGGCTCCATAGCCCCGATTTTAATCGGCGGTTCTTTAGCCCCATGCGCCAGCGACTCGATCACCTGCTGCAAAACCCCCACCGCCTCGCCCTCGGCCTCACCCTGGTCGCCCTTATCCTGCGCCTGTGGGGGGTTGGGGCGCATAGCTACTGGTCCGACGAAGGCGGCGAGGTCTGGGTAGCGACTGTCCCCTGGCCCGACCTGGTGTTCAACACCAGCAACCCGGACCCACCCCTCTACCGCCTCTTCCTGGCGGTTCTGGCTCGCCTGAGCCTGGCCGAAGCCGTCCTACGTCTACCCTCGGTCCTATTCGGCGCGGCTGCCGTCTACCTGATGTACCGCTGGTGGGCCGACCTGGACGCGCCCGGCCTGGGCCTGACCGCCGCCGCCCTGCTCACGCTGGCCCCCGTCTCAGTCTACTACTCGCAGGAGGTGAGCCAGTACACCCTGGCGATCTTCATGGCGCTGGCCCTGATCGTGACCTATGACCGGGCTGGCCGGCTGGGCCGCCCCCGCGATTGGGTCTACGCGGCTTTGGCGAGTGTCGGCGCGCTCTACAGCTACTACGGGGTCGCCCTGCTGTTCCCCCTGCTCGAGATTCGGCTGCTGTGGCAGACATGGCGCCAGCGCACTCGCTCACGGCTCATCGGCTACCTGGCTTTTCACCTGGTCCTCGGCCTGGCCCTGGGCGTCCTGCTGGCCGTGTTCTTCCTGCCGCAATTCCGCTTCCAGGCCAGCATGGAGAACGCGCCGCGCCGCTGGGCCGCCGACCAGACCCTGACTACGTTGACCCAGACCTTCCTCCGCGAGACCTACAGCCAGGTCCTCACCTTCCAGCTCACGCCCTTCGCCACCCCGCCGACCTGGCTGGTCAACGCCCTGGTCGCGCTGATGCTACTCGGCGGGGTGGTCATCCTGCGCGACTTCCCGTCGCAGCGCGGCCAACTTGCCATTGGGCTGGGCCTGCTCCTCATCTTTTTCGTCGCCAACGGCTTCGGCGTCTACTACTACGGGGTGCGCTACGCTCTGCCCTGGCTGCCCTTCCTGGTCGCCTGCCTGGCCGCCGGACTATGGGGACTGGCGCGGCTCAACAGAGGCATCGGGGTAGCCGCAGGCGCGGGCGTCTTGGTGGCCTTCACGCTATTCCTGCCCAACCTGGACCTTGTGGCTAATCCCTATGTCCATTGGCCGCGTGAGGAACTGCGGCCCGTCGTTCAGTACATGCAAGCGCATCGCCAGCCAGGTGACACGGTGTACGTGTATTATGTCACCATGTACCCGTATGTCCTGTACGACCCGAACCCGCAGTGCCCGACCTTCTTCGCGCCCTGGTTCCGCCACTGGCCGCTAGAGGAGAAGCTGGCCGAGATGCGCGGGGCCATTGGCGACAGCCCGCGCGTCTGGTTCGTGCTGTCCCACATCTACGGCGACGAAGACCGTCAACTCCTCGACGGCCTCGCCACGACCCGCCCGCGCTACGAGGTCGTGGACAGCTACCGCGACGTCAACGCGGCGGTCTATCTGCTGGAACGCCGGCCGTGACTCGACGCCCGCCAGACCCTCAAGGGTCTGACTATCTATGGAAGCCCGAGGGGCTAGCGATTAGCTCCCGTTCGGCCTTCGCCGGTAGAGACAGCGTCCACGTAGGTGGACGCTCAGCCGCAGGCTCAATAGCCCCGACTTATGAAGATTAACTTTTAAATGTCGCAATAGCGCACGGCTATTATGAGGGAGCGGATTGCGGCAACAATTAGTTAATCTTCATCAGTCGGCGGTGACAAATGTTTCACCGCCGCCGCGTCAACACAATCCCCGTAATCACCACCGCCGCCCCGACAAACTGGAGCGGCGCCATGCGCTCGCCGAGCAAGATGGCCGAGGTCAGCAACGCCACGACCGGCACCAGGTTGCTGTAGACAGCGGTGCGCGCGCTGCCCACGCGGTGGACGGCCCAGTTCCAGATGTTGTAGGCGACCACCACTGAGAAGAGCGCCGAGTAGAGCAGGACCAGCCACGCGGCGGCGCTTATTCCCCCCCACGGGATATGGCTCATGGCGGGGGCGGCAGCGATGAATAGCGGAAACGTCCCCAACAGCATGGTCAGGGCGTTGAGCTTAAGGGGCGAGTAGACCTTGAGGAAGGGCCGCAACAGGGCCGTGTAAGCGCCCCACGCCGCCGCGCCCGCCAGGGCAATCAAGTCGCCCACGAGGTGTTCGGCGCTCAGTTGCGCCCCCGCCCCACCCTGGATCACCAGGGCGATACCTAGAAATGACAGGACGATGCCTATCCAGGCCCAGCGGTGGATATGCTCACCCAGCAGGGCCGCCGTCAGCGCGACAAAGATGGGCGCGGTAGCGATCATGAGCGAGGCATTACTGGCCGAGGTTCGCGCCAGACCTAGCATAAATGTCAACTGATAGACACCGTTGCCCAGCAGCCCCAACCCCATGATCTTCCAGAGGTCGCCCGGCCTGGGGCGGAGATCGCCCTCCCGCGTCCAGGCCAGGGCCGCCATACACACCGTCACCAGGGCGAAGCGCAGACCCGCGAAGGCCAGGGCATCGAACTCCCGCAACGCGCCCTTGACCAACGGAAAGTTGACCCCCCAGAAGACGACCACCGCCAGCATCCCCAGGTCAACCACCGAGAAGCCCCCTACAGGGGCGGGACGGGGCGAATCATGGCGACCTCGTCGCAGTTTGAGAACATCGGACAATGGATGCAATCCTTCCAGACCTTGCGCGGGAAGCGGTCGCGGTCAGTCACGGTAAAGCCCAGGCCGGCGAAAAACTTGACCGCGCGGGTGAGGCAAAACACGGTCGGGATGCCCAGGCGGCGCGCCTCGTCTACCAGCGCGTTGACCACCTGTTGCCCCAGCCCGCGCCCCTGGTAGCCGGCTTTGACAGCCAGCGAGCGCACCTCGGCCAGGTCGCCCCACATCACGAGCAGCGAGCCGCACGCGACAATCTCGCCGTCTATCTCAGCTACAACCCACTCGCGCACCGACTGGTAGATGTCGCCCATGGGGCGCGGCAACAGGTCGCGGAGGCGGGCGTAGTGGGCCACCAACTCAGCAATGGCCGGCACATCGGCCACCCGTGCCGGGCGAATCGTCGCTCGACCCCGGCGCAGCGGCGCCAGGTCTTCAGGCAAAGTCAGCATCCCCATGGGTATATCTACGACGTCAGTGGTCCAGTCCATCAAAAATCTCCTTCAAGCGCAGCAAAACTTCATCAACATCGCGTCGCGTCAGAATCAGGGGCGGTACAAAACGCAGCACGTTCTCACCGGCGTTGACCATGATCAGCCCATGCTGATAGCCAGCATCCACAATGGTATTGGCGGCGATGTCCAGTTGCGCGCCGATGATCAAGCCCTTGCCGCGCACTTCCAGGATGTGCGGCGAGCCAAGCGCCCGCAGTCCCTCCATCAGATAGTCGCCGACATCGGCCACTCGCGCCAGGAATTCCGGCGTATTGATGCGGTGGAAGACGACCTGCGCGGCCTTGGCGACAATGGGGTTCGCGCCGAACGTGCTGCCGTGGTCGCCGGCGTGGATCGCGCTCGCCACCCGGTCGGTCATCAGGCACGCGCCCATCGGTAAGCCGCCGCCAAGGGGCTTCGCCAGAGTCATAATGTCGGGCGTCACGCCATAGTGCTCATACGCCCACAACTTGCCCGTGCGCCCCATGCCGCACTGGATCTCATCGAAGACGAGCAAGGCATTGTGTTTGTCGCACAGCTCGCGCAGCCCCTGGAGAAACTCCGGCGTGGCGACGTGGATGCCGCCCTCGCCCTGGACCGGCTCCACCAGCACCGCGCACACGTCGTCGCCTATCAGGTCGGCCGTCGACTGAACGTTGTTGAACTCGGCGTACTGGACGTTGGGCATCAGGGGGCGGAAAGGCGCCTGGTACTTTTCCCTCGGTGTGGCAGCCAGCGTGCCAATGGTGCGGCCGTGGAAGGCGTTGGTGAAGGAAATAATGCGCGTCTTGTTCGCGTCCTGGTCGGACGCCCAGCGGCGGGCGAACTTGATGGCCGCCTCGTTGGCCTCCGCGCCCGAGTTGGCGAAGAAGACCTTGTCGGCGAAGGAATTCTCGCACAGGTCGCGCGCCAGTTCGGTCGGGGGGATGGAGTGATACAGGTTTGAGACGTGGCCGAGGGTGCGCGCTTGCTCGTAGATCGTCTCCGCGATTTCGCGGTCGGCGTGGCCTAGCGCGACAGTGGCGATGCCCGCGCACAGGTCAATATACCGCTTTCCTTCGGTATCGAAGAGACAGATACCGTCGCCGCGCTCCAGGACGAACGGCGCGCGCTTGTACGTCGGCGCCAGATAGCGCTGCTCCAGGTCCATCACCGCGTTGCTCGTTGTTTCCACCATTCCTTCCTCCTGTTGTGTAAAGTAAGAATTCAGAATTAGGAATTAAGAACAGAAAGCGATGAGGCGTTTCTTATTCGTCCCTCTTCATTCTTCATTCTTAATTCTTAATTCCTAATTCCTAATTATCCCTCGCTAATCACCGTCCCACCACTCGCTAAAGACGCCAGGTTACAGATGCGCGCCGTGGCGACGCCATCGGCGATCGCTTCCAGCGCCGAACGGACTTTGGGGATCATGCCGCCCGCGATGACCTCCTGGGCGATGAGGGTCTCGACTTCGGCCCGCGTCAGGTGAGGCAGGGTCTCGCCGTCGCGCATCACACCGGGCACATTGGTGATAAACACCAACTCGCCTGCACCGAGCGTCCGTGCCACGGCCTGCGCCACATGGTCGGCGTTGACGTTGTACATCTGCCCTGCGGTGTCCGCTGAGATAGGCGACAGGACGACCGTAACGCCCAGGCTCAGCAACTGGTCCAGCGCCTCGGCGTTGACCCGCTCGACCTTGCCCACCCAACCCAGGTCGCCACCGGGATAGTCCCATTTGACGACGCGCAGCAGGCCAAGATCTACCCCGCTGACGCCGATGGCCGGCACGCCCGCCGTGAGCAACGCGGCCACCAGCCGCTTGTTCGCCAGCCCGGCCATAACCATCACGGCCAGTCGCAGCATGGCCGAGTCGGTGACGCGCATCCCGCCCATGAAGGTCGCGCTCAACCCCAGCGCCAACCCCAACTGGCTGATTTCCTTGCCGCCGCCGTGGACCAGGATAGGCCGCTCCGGCAGGTCGGTAATCGCCTCCACCAGCCCCTGGACAAACTGCGCGTCGTCCAGTTCATGCCCCCCCACCTTGATGACCATTCTGCCCATTGTCGCCTCAAGTGCGTTGGTTTCGATATTTTCCAACACCAAGGCACAAAGGCACAAAGGTTCTCACTATTTATTGTTTTCCCTTTGTGTCTTCGTGTCTTTGTGATTCAGATAGGATCACAGAGTTTCCTAACGCAAGCTCGCGTTCTAACGCAGCGTGAAAGTTTTCGAGTGTCACAACTCGGCGGGCGGCTTCGGCCAGCCCAAGGCGCGTGTTCATACTGCGGGCGATGCGCCGCGCGATGTCCAGCCAGTGGGCGTCCTGGGTCAGCGTCTCCTCGGTGGTGGGCCGCAGGGCCGCGCCGCTGGCCCGCGCGTGCAACTGGCCGATGGCCCCAATCTTGGTCAGCTTGTCGGCGTCCCACAGCACCGCCGCTTCCAGCGGTTCCAGGACGCTGTCGCGGAACAGCCCTTCGTGCTGGGCGATAGCCTCGGCTACCCGTTCGATCTTATCGGCTGGGAAATCGGTCGTCGGGAGAATGCGCCGCGCCGCCTCCGCCCCCGCCTGGGCGTGATGACGCCGCAGCTTGGCGACATCGTGCAGCCACGCCGCCGCCTCGACCACCTCCGCGTCGGCCCCCGTCGCCTGCGCGAGCCAGAGCGCCAGTCGGACGACGGCCTGGACATGCTCCCAGCGGTAGTTCATCCCGCCCTGGCGAGGCTGCATAGCCTCCGCCTCGGCCTGCGCTGCGTCATAGGCCGCCTGCCGCACCACCTCACGCCAACTCATAAATAGCCCTCAGCATTCAGCCCTCAGCCCTCACGCCTCACGCCTTCCCCCCACCCACTACCCACCATCCACCGTCTTCCGTCCTTCGTCCTCCGTCCTCTTGAGTACCCACACCTGCTCATCCGTCTCGCGCTCGAAGGGGCGGCCAGCGAAGTCACCGTACAGCGCCTCAACTGTGAAACCGGCGCGGGCGAACAGATGCTTCGCCTCGAAACGGTAGATCCAGCGCGCCACCAGGCGTCGGTAGACCCGCTCGACCAGCTTACCATCGGCCGCCACGCGGTCGTAGATCAGCTCGTTCTCGATGATCTGCGTGAACGGGTCGTAGCGCGACCAGGCCCACTGAATCAGGCGCTCACCCGCGAACAGGTCGGTGGTGCGCTCCAGGAAGGGCGTCGCGTCTCGCCGAGTCATACGGGGAGCGATGACGTCGATACGCGGATTGAAAAAGTTCAGCGCCAGCCGCCCGCCAGGCCGCAGGTGACGTCGAATCGTCGCCAGCGCCTGCAACTGGTCCTCGGTCGTCAGCAGGTGCAGGAAGGCGCGAAACGGAATATAGACGAGGTTGAACTGTTCACCCGGCAAGTCGAAGTCGCGCATGTCGGCCTCGACCAGCCGGATTCGCGCCTGGACCGCCAGCGGGAGCGCCTCGACCTTCTCCCGTGCGACGTGGAGCATGGCCGGTGACAGGTCTAGCCCGACCACGTCCACGCCCGCCTTGGCCACCGGAATCAGGACGCGCCCGGTGCCGCAGCCGAGTTCGAGACACGGCCCCTGCGCCGCCAGCGCCAGGTCACGGTAGAAGGGAATGTCCTCTTCCAGTTCGTCGTACTCAAAGTCGTAGATGGACGCGAAGATGTCGTAGTCAGACATGGCTTAGAACCAATCCGTGCGCTGCACCATCAAGGGCGGCGTGGCGAAGGCCGCGTCCAGAGTCGCCAGAGCCGCCGGGTCGCCCTGGAGCCGCCCCAACCGTTCCGCCTGCGACGCCTTGAGCGCCCCCGCGAAGAGGGCCGATAGGGTGGCGATGTCCACTGTCACGTCTCCGGTGCCTCCCTCCCCAGCGGCGGGGGTCACGTCGGCCCGCCCACCTTCAAACCGGACCCGCCACGGCCCCGCCTCGGGCTGCTCCGGGTCAGCCACCCGCATCACCACGTCCCCTTGAACGTCGTCTGGGTAATGCCGCGCCGCGAGCGCGCCCGGTACGTCCAGCAGCCGCAGCATCAGCCCTGGTGTGCCCTGGAAGACCGCGTTCATGACAAACTCAATCCGTCGGTCCGGGAAGCTGCGAGGGTCAGATAGGGCGAACAGCAGTGGAGAGTCGGCCGCGCAGACGATATGGATCGCGTTGGCCTGCTCCTGCTGGGCAGCCAGGAAGCCGAGCAAGCCCCGCTCCGCCGCCCCACTCAGCGCCACCATCTCCCGCACCAGCAGCTCGAACCACACCGGCTCGTCGGGCGTGTGCGACTCGACCCGCTTGAACTCATAGTGGACATAGCCCGTGATGCCCGTGGCGTCCTGGTAGACCACCAACTCGGCGTCGCGGTCGTGGAAGCGTTCGCGCCACACCGCCTCGGTGCGCTGGACGCCGCCGCGCTGGCGCAGGTGCGCCTCGTACACTGAATGGACGCTGGACCAGTCGGCTGGTCCGCCCAGGCGCACACTCAGCCGTTCTGGGTGCAGCGGCAGGCTGGCGGCCGGCACGCGGTAGTCGTGCCGGACCTCGACCATCTCATAGCCCAGCCCCCGGTAGAAGCCAACCGCGAAGGGGTAGAGGATGGCGATCTGGCGGCCGGCGGCGCGGAAGTGGGCGTGCGTCTCACGCAGCATGAAGCGGGCGAGGCCGCGCCGCCGATGCTCCGGCGGCACCGAGACGCCCGCGATGGCGACGGCGGCCAGCGGTCCCCCGCCCAGCCAGAAGTCCATGGGGAAGGCGGTGAGGACGGCGGCCAACGCTCCGTTTTGCTCGACGCCATAAACGTCGCGCCAGGAGAAGCGGCTGTTGCCCTCCAGGCCGGTCCGTACGCGCGTCGTGTCAATCCGAAACGCCCGGCTGTCCAGGTCCGCCGCCGCGTCTAGCTCGTCGTGCGTAATTGGCCGCCAAACCAAGTCAGCCATTACAGTAGCCCCGCCGTCTCCTCGATACCGCACATCAGGTTCATGTTCTGCACCGCCGCGCCCGAGGCGCCCTTGATGAGGTTGTCGAGGCAGGCGACGATGATGGCGTTGCCGCGCTGGTCAATGGCGGTGGTGGAGATCGCCACGCGGTTGGTGTTGACCACATGCCGCAGCGTCGCCAGCTTGCCCGGCGGCAGAATGTGCATAAACGGCTCACCGGCGTAGGTCTCGCGGTACAGCGCGTTCAGGTCGTCGGTGGTCAGCGGGTCCTTGAGCCGCACGTAGAGCGTACTGAGGATGCCCTGGTTGACAGGCAGCAGGTGCGGCGAGAAGGTGATGGTCAACGGCTGGCCGGCGACGGCGCCTAGCTCCTGCTCCATCTCTGGCACGTGGCGGTGGACATGGCCGATATTGTAGGGCGAGAAGTTGTCGTTGGCCTCGACGAAGTGGTACATGAGAGCCGTCTTGCGCCCCGCGCCCGACACGCCGGACTTGGAGTCGGCAATGGCATATGGTTCGGCCAGCAGACCATACTTAACTAGCGGGTAGAGGCCCAGGATGACCGAGGTGGGGTAGCAGCCGGGGTTGGCGACCAGGCTGGCCTCGCGAATAGCCGAACGGTGCAATTCTGGCAGGCCGTAGACCGCGCGAGGGAGTAATTCGGGCGCGGTATGGGTGGTCTTGTACCACTTCTCATAGACCGCCTGATCGTGCAAGCGGAAGTCAGCCGATAGGTCAACGACCTTGACACCGGCCTCATACGCCTTCTTGACGGCAGGGATAGACGCGCCATGCGGCAGCGCCAGAAAGGCGACATCGACCTGGCCCAGATCGGCCTCCTCGCTGGGAATGAGGCGGTCCTCCCACGGCACGGCGAACACGTCGGCCAGCGTTTGCCCGGCCGAGTTCTCGCTCGTCAGCCACATCAACTTGACATCGGGCCGCCGCTTGAGGATTTTGAGCAATTCCAGCCCGGTGTAGCCTGTGGCCCCATAAATACCCACTCGAATCATACAGCCTCCACAAAAAGAAACTCCCAGACACAATGCCTGGGAGCGCGGGATGAGTCGCAAGTCGGTATCAGGCTCGTCGCATCAGCCAGGTCCAAACACGCGCATCCCGCGCAGCGTACGGGCGCGGGGACGGATGGATAGGTCGAACACGGACACGGACGAACCGATCACAGGTAGCCTCATAGGTGAGGAAGTATTAGCACTACTATATCATATTCGGGCGGCGATGTCAAAGATTTTTGGGGCTATTTTTGCGGCCACCTCGAATTGCACCGTTGCTCGTTCCATAGTACAATCCGCCCACCTGACATTACGTGGGATGAGGGAAACATGGACTCCGTCTGGACCTCTCAACTTGGCTTCATCCAGGCGCTGCAAAACCTGGGTGACTGGCTCACGCCGGTCATGCTCCTGCTGACGCAGTTGGGCCGCGAGGAGTTTTACCTCTTAGTCATGCCGGGCCTGCTGTGGTGCATCCACGCTGACCTGGGCTTCCGCGTCGGCCTGCTCTTCCTGACCAGTACCAGTGTAAACGCGCTGATTAAGCTCGCCTTCGCCGACCCGCGTCCGTACTGGGTCAGCGCCGATGCCAAAGCCCTGAGCGTGGAGGGCACCTTCGGCCTGCCATCGGCCCACGCCCAGAACTCACTCGTTGTTTGGGGGCGGCTCGCGGCGGCCGTCGGGACCAGGCTGGCCTGGCTGGCAGCCCTCCTGCTGACCTTCCTCATCAGCCTATCGCGCGTATACCTCGGTGTCCACTTTCCCACCGATATCCTGGCCGCCTGGCTCATCGGCGGCGTCCTGCTGTGGGCATTTCTGCGCTGGGAGCGGGCAGGAGGTGACTGGCTCGCTCGTCAGAGCCTGAGCCGTCAGGCCAGCCTCGCGTTCCTGGCCTCCGTCATCCCCCCTCTGCTCAGCCTGGTGACGCTCACCATCGTGATGACGGTCCCCCTCCCGCCAGACTGGGTACGCAATGCTCGCGCCGCACCGGACGCTGTCTTTGACCCCTATTCCCTCAACGACATTTGGGCGGCCGGGGGCGCCTTCTTCGGCCTGGCGGTCGGTTGGGCGTGGACGCTGCGCCACGGCGGCTTTCGCGCGGACGGCATGCCGTCGCAGCGCGTCCTCCGCTTCATCGTTGGCGTCGTCGGCGTGATGGTGATACGGCAGGGGCTGGGGGCGATTTTCCCCCGCGACGAGATGCTGATCGCCTACCTCTTACGCTACCTGCGCTATGCGCTCATCGGGCTGTGGATTGGCGGCGGCGCGCCGCTGGTTTTCGCCCGCCTAGGGCTGACCCAACTCTCCAACGGTCTGGCCCAACCGCGTACATCACTGTAGGTCAAGCAGACTCTATGCGGCGCGGGGACTTTATCACCTGGACCGGTCTGTGCCTCGTGCTGGCGCTAGGCCTGCGTCTGGTCTGGCTCGCCAGCGTACCCCGCGAGTGGTATGGCGACATCTCTATCCTGCACTATTATGTCGCCTCTATCCTACGCTTCGAGTGGCCGTTCGGCTATCAACTGTCGGCCGGACCAGTGTACCACTACCTCATCGCCCCTCTGATTGCGCTGCTGGGCTACTCGTATCTCGCCTACAAGCTGGCATCGGTCCTGGTCAGCTTCCTCGGCCTCGGCGGCCTGGCCTGGCTTGGCTATCTGCTGGGCGGCCCTCGGTTGTCGCTCGGCGCCTTGTTTGTCGGGGCCTGCTCCTCGTGGTATCTGATCTTCTCCCGCCTGGGCAACTCGCAAATCCTCATCCCTGTCGTCACCGCGCTGACCCTGTGTTGCGTCCTCCTGGCGTGGCGGGGACAAGGCCGGCGCTGGGTAGTTCTAGGCGCGGCCGTGTCCACCACCGGACTGTATATCTACCCGCAGACCTTTGTCGTCCCCGCCCTGTTTCTCCTACTCCTGGGCCTGGCGGTTCTCCTGCCACGCCCCTCCGCCGCCAGGCTGCGCGCCTTCCTCCTCGCCCTGCTGATCATCGGTGTCCTGGCGATCCCCTTTGGCCTCATCGTCGTCAGCCAGCCCGACAACTTCGGCTCCGGCTATGTCGGCAGCAAGCTATTCGGCAGCGGTCAACCCCTGTCGGCGCTGGCCGGGCGCTTGGGCGAGAACCTGGTCAAGACGGCGCTCATGCTCCACGTGCGGGGTGACATTGTCTTTCGGAGCAACCCACCCCAATCCCCGCAGTTGGACCGTATCAGCGGCATTCTGTTTCTCATCGGTCTGCTGGTGATGCTGCTTCGACGCGGCGAACGCGCTCACCTCGCCTTGCTGGTGGGGTCCATGCTCGTCCTGGTCTTCCCCTCGGTCTGGCCCAATCTGCCGGCCATCGAGGTGCCGTCAGCCTCACGCACACTCGGCATCACGCCGCTGGTCTACCTTCTCGTGGCGCGGGGGCTGTTGGCCGTCTACGCTGGCCTGAGTCGAGTGTTCCGTCGGCCGCGGTTCGTCCCCCCACTGGCCGTGGGCCTCCTGATGGCCGTCATCGTCACCCTCAACGCAACGCGCTATTTTGTAGACTATGCCGACCATCTGCCCTACCACAACGCGGCGTTTGGCTCACGCATCGGACAGACCATTGACCTGCTGCCGGCACAGACACAGGTGTATGTGATTGGTTGCTGTTGGGGGGAGTGGGAGATGCCAGAGAAGGAGAGCATCCTGTTTGCGACGCGACGGCGGGATATCCAGTTCGTCACGCTGTCCAGAGTCTGCGAGGCGATCAATCCCGCCTTACCACTGCATGCGTTTTTCGGCCCAGAAGACGAGGCCGCGGCCGAGACGCTTCAGACATGCGCCCCGCAGGGTGTCCTGACCACCGAGCGGAGCGAGGCTGGCGACGTCATCTATCGGGAATACGCGGTGGGATCACCAGGTAGCTGAGCAGCCAGCCAACGAGGCCGACCTGGACCACGCTGCCCGTCCAGAAGGGCAGGGTCCAGCCGAGGTGGCCGCTCCACGCCAGCGCGAGGTAGTAGAACAGGTACAGGACGGCGGGGGCCAGGAAGGCGAATAGCCGCAGGGTGCCCGGTCGGTCGGGCGACGGCTGCAGCCGCCAGGCCAGGGTATCGGCGGCCAGGCCGCCCAGCAGCGCGACGACGATCAGCGGCTGGGGACCGGTCAACAGGAGGTGCGCCCGGATGACGACCAGTAGAATCAGGGGCGCGGCGGTGAGCAAGGTCAGGCTGCCAAAGGGCAGCCGGGGCCAGCGCCGCAGGATAAAAAGGGTCAGGCCCACCCACAAGGCGGCCTGAATGAGCGCGCCCGTCACGCCGATGGTTGTCAAGCGCCCGTCCATCGAGGCGGCCCAGATCGTCCCGAAGGGGTGGGCGTACATGGTAAAGAACGTCACCAGCGCGAGCAGCACGGTGTGGCCGAGCAGCATCGGCCACAACTCCGCCCAGCCCTCGCCCATGACCACCCCCCCATCCACCCGCGTGCGGGGGGAGTTATCCATCCCCTGCTCTTCCCCCCGTATACGGGGGGAGCTAGAGGGGGGTAAGGGGCTAGAGTAGCGCCGCCAGGCAGCCTGGGCTGGCCCGGAGCCGAGCATGGCCCCGCCGACGGCCAGCAGCAGGTGCGGCGGGCTGAGCAGGGCGTCAATACTGCGCTCGATGCCGAACAGGGTGTGCCAGGTCATATCGGACATGCCGCCGAGGGAGAACACGAGAATGCCGGGCACGGCCATCTCATAACCGATGGGGACGGCGGCCCGCCAGGTCAGACCCTGGCGGCGATTGCGCCAGACCGCCCCCATGATACTCAGGGCGGTGACGATGAAGCCGGAATAGAGCACGCCGTGCCAGGGCGTAAAGAACGTCTCCAACTGAGGCAGGTTGATGTGCGCCCAGCCGTCGAGGAAGAGGCCGCCAATCAACCAGGTGATACATACCGCCACCCAGGCGTCCAGCCCCAGGCTGGAGGGAAGCCGGGTACGGGTGGGCAATGGACGAGTCAAACTCTGCACTAGCTTATCCTTCTGAAGGCGCCTGTCGCCGCGCCTGGAACCACGCCTTTAACCGGCTTTCAACCCATTCTGTCTCTTGCGGACGGAGCATAGGTGGGGGGACAGGTCGAGTATAGTCCGTGATGATGTCATACTCAGGGTGGGTAATATATACATGCGCTTCGATACGCACGAAGAACTCGGGCGTCACGAGGGGCTGGAGGTACTTGCGTATCTCGGGGATGAAGCTGGTATGGAAATCCTTCCAACCCGCGTGGTCTTCAAGAAATGGGTCCATCCCTGGAAAGGGCGAGGGCATCATTATCCCCCTGACGGCTAACCTGGCGTTTGCCTATTATCCACCTTCTGTCTAATATTATCCTCTAGTAGACTCTGGGAGTCCAAACGGGAAGGAGGAGGGATGACGACTTCGCCTAATGGGGCTTCAACCATCGTTCGCACCGAGCGTGGGCTTACCATCGCCGGCACACGCATTACCCTCTATTCCATCCTGGACTATCTGCACGCCGACTGGCCGCCGAAGCTCATCCAGGATTGGCTTGACCTGACGGAGGAACAATTGTCAGGCGTTCTGAGCTATATCGACGCCCACCGAGATGAGGTAGAACGCGAGTATGCCACTGTCCTGGCGCAAGCGGAAGAGAGACGGCATTACTGGGAGGAGAAAGCCCGCCAACGCCGCGGGAAGCGCAAGACCAGGCCGTTGACGCCAGAAGAGGCTGAACTCCGCGCCAAGTTTGAAGCATGGAAAGCCAAACTCCACTCAGTATAATCACTATTCTGGCCGATCACGATGTCGAAGGGCAAGCGGTGCTACTCTGGGACGCAGTTACTTCTCGGGGCTGGCTAGAGATTATACCCATAGGCCTCGTCCGCTTCTCGGATGTCAAATTACCCCCGAATAGTAGCGACCGAAATGTCTGGCGCTTTGCGCAAGCCCATCAGATGTTGCTCCTAACAAATAACTGCAACATGGAGGGCGAGAACTCCCTGGAGCAAACGCTACGCGAAGAAGTCACCGACGACTCTCTGCCTGTCATCACCATCAGTGATCGTGATCGGATGGTCGAACGAGTTTATTGGGAAAGTTGCGCTGAAAAGCTCAGTGAGATTCTTGTTTACATCAGTGACTATAAGGGCGTTGGACGCCTATACATCCCCTGAGAGGCGGAAACCTCAGTACTCTTACAGCCGTTTGACAACCTCTGCTAGTTCCTGTATAATGTTTCGACCGAACGGCGACGGGGCCAAACGGGTCGGCCTCAATGCCGAATAGATGCTATTTAGACAGACACCACTTATATATAGACCTCTGCGATGAGGTCGTGGCGCGGCCGCCAGACGTACCCTTTGTTATGTCTGGCGGCCTTTTTTGTCGAATCAACGAGCTTCGGCTTCCCGCATACTCTCTGGGGGGGAGATGAAGAAAGTATTTGATGGCATCAAGTATCATGATGAATTTGTAGACTGGAAGGAAAAGTGTCCGGACGGCTATGTTTTGAATTATCGAACAACACAAGACCCAATGCTCCATCTTGCATCTTGCTTTCACTTAGTGTTTTCATCGGATGATAAGGCACGCCTGACAAGGTACAAGAAAGTGTGTTCGCTGGACTGGCATGAGTTGGTAGACCAGTGTGTAGAGGAATACGGCACAAAGCCGTTACCATGCGGGCATTGCCTAAAAGGCGCATTACCAGTTTAAGTATCTTGTCGCCCCTCTGTCGGATGAATTCGACTGAGCGGGTTTTGAGAATTGTCCCACGCCCTAAAGCGTGGGTTTGAGGAGCGACGTATGGACTCACACCCAGCCTGGCCCACCCTTCCCGACCAGAGTATCCTGCGTCGGACGCTCTACGATCCGTGGTTTGAGCACGACGCCTGCGGTATCGGCTTTGTGGCCGACGTCGAGGGCCGCCGCAGTCACACCATTCTCCAGCAGGGGCTAGAAGCCCTGAGCAACATGGCCCACCGAGGGGCCATCAACGCCGACGGCAAGACCGGCGACGGCGCCGGCGTGCTGACGCAGATTCCCCGCCGCCTCATCGCCCGCGAGGCCGCTCGCCTGGGCTGGCGCGGCGACCCGGCCGACCTGGCCGTCGCCATGCTGTTCTTGCCCCGCCGCAAATGGGCCGACCAGGGCCGCTGTCGCGACATCGTCGAGGCCACGCTCGCCCGCCACGAACTGCCCTTTATCGGCTGGCGCCAGGTCCCCGTCAACGTCGCGGCGCTCGGCCAGCGTGCCGCCGATGCCCGCCCCGACATCCAACAGGTCATCATCGGCCGCCCGGCCCACTGCCGAACCGAAGCCGAGTTCGAGCGCGCCCTGTACACCTGTCGGCGCGACATCGAAGCCCAGACCCGGCGCGAGGGTCTTCAGGGCTTCTACGTGCCCTCCATGAGCTGTCGGACTGTATGTCATAAAGGCCTGTTTGTCGCCCCCCAACTCGCCGCCTTTTACCTCGACCTCCAGGACCCCGACTACGACACCGCCATCACCGTTTTCCACCAACGCTACAGCACCAACACCTTCCCGACCTGGGAACGCGCCCAGCCCTTCCGCACCGTCTGCCACAACGGCGAAATCAACACCCTGCAGGGCAATGTCAACTGGATGCGCGCCCGCGAGGCCGATCTCCAGTCCAGCGTGTGGGGGGCGTCCATCAACCTGCTCAAGCCTGTGGTGGACCTGGACGGTTCGGACTCGGCCATGCTTGACAATGTGTTAGAATTGCTCAACCTGTCGGGCCGCGACCTGCCCCATGCCCTGCTGATGATGGCCCCGGAAGCCTGGGAGAAGATTGACCTGCCGCCTGCCTGGCGCGACTTCTACAGCTACCACGCGGGCCTCATGGAAACCTGGGACGGCCCCGCCGCTCTGACCTTCACCGACGGCCACGTCGCTGGCACGATTCTCGACCGCAACGGCCTGCGCCCCGCCCGCTACCTCGTCACCCACGACGGCCTGGTCGTCGCGGCGTCCGAGGCGGGCGTGCTGCCCATTGACGAGGAACGCATCGCTCGCAAAGGCAAGCTGGGGCCGGGGCAAATTCTCGTCGTGGACACCGAGCGCCACTGTGTGCTGACCAACGCCCACGTCAAGGACGAGTACGCCGCCCGCCAACCCTATGGCGAGTGGGTAAACCAGGGGCTGCGCCGCCTGCCCACCGAGCCTCTAACAGAGCCACTGAGTCTGGGCGGGTCGCTCGGCACGCTCCAGCAAGCCTTCGGCTATACTTCCGAGGAACTCACCGCCGTCATCCGCCCTATGGTCCTCGACAGCGCTGAGGCCATTGGCTCCATGGGCGACGACACCCCCCACGCCGTCCTGTCCGAGAAGATTCGCCCGCTGTACAACTACTTCAAGCAGCGCTTCGCCGAGGTGACCAACCCCCCCATCGACCCGCTACGCGAGGAGTTGGTCATGTCCCTCAATGTGCGGCTGGGTCGGCGGCCGAATATCCTGGCCGAAGGCCCCGAACATGCCCACCTGCTGCCCCTGGACAGCCCCTTCCTGACCGACGAGCAGCTACATGCCTTGCGCTGCTACGACGACCCGGCCTTCCAGAGTGTGACCCTGCGCGCCCTGTTTAAGACCGATGTGGGCCGCGAGAGTCTGGAACGCTCGCTGGCCGCCATCTGCTCCCAGGCCATGCAGGCCGTCCGCGAGGGCAAGACCATTATCATCATCTCGGACTGCGGCGTAGACCGCCACTACGCGCCGATTCCCATGCTGCTGGCCGTCGGCGCGGT
>JAHCIP010000105.1 GCA_026129165.1 Anaerolineae bacterium | reverse complement strand
TTGGGACAACCCAGAGGATGATGTCTATGCCGAGCTCCTCAAGGAATGAGATAGTTCTGGTAACTTATCCTTTTACAGACTTATCTGGGACTAAGATTCGCCCTGCTGTTGTCGT
Source organism: Anaerolineae bacterium (assembly GCA_026129165.1). Taxonomy (GTDB): domain Bacteria; phylum Chloroflexota; class Anaerolineae; order Epilineales; family JAHCIE01; genus JAHCIE01. The sequence continues at coordinate 17,909 of JAHCIP010000105.1, read as the reverse complement.
CCATGCGCCTCATCCCTCTCAGGATAGCATTGTGGTGCCTCTGACAAGCCAGACGACTTCACTGCTTGCCGGAGAATTCGTGCTAAAAGACTGGGCGGCGGCAGGTCTGAATGTTCCTACGGCAGTCAAACGGGGGATTGGGACGATAGATTCGCGGCTTATCCTAAAATCCTTAGGACGACTGTCACCGCGCGATGCAAGCCAACTGGATCAGTCACTCCGACAGTGGTTGAGCTTGTAATTCACTCACGACTCCAATCAAGAGGAGGCAAGGATGCCAAACGTACCAGCCGAGTTGAAGTACACAAAAGAACACGAGTGGGCGAAGGTCGAGGGCGACCTGGTCCGCATCGGAATCACGGAATATGCCCAGGAGCAGTTGGGCGACGTCGTGTTTGTCGAGCTGCCCCAGCCGGGCAGTAAAGTTGCCTACATGAAGAACTTCGGCGTGGTCGAGTCAGTCAAGGCCGCGTCGGACCTGTACTCGCCGGTCGGGGGTGAGGTGGTCGAGGCCAACAGCGACCTGGAAAGCCAGCCCGAACTGGTCAACAAGGACCCCTACGGGGGCGGCTGGCTCATCCTCGTCCGCCCGGACGACCCCAGCGCGCTCAACAGCCTGCTCGACGCCGACGCCTACAGCGCCTTCCTGGACAGCCTGGCCTGATCGCCTAAGAATCGCAGACCTGATAAACAAGATAGACAGGATTAACCTGAAAGGGCCAATCCTGTCTATCTTGTTATTCGTGTCTAATTCTAGGACTCTAGCTGGTAACGAGTGTTCCCCTTGGCAGATGGTCTACGATCCGACGCCAGTCCGGGTGGGCGGCCACGTGGCGGGCGCGGAACTGCCAGAGTACACGGTCCTCGTGGATCAGGAATAGGTCGGGCAGGGTGAGCGTATCGCCCTTGGGCGCGCCAACGAAGTGGCCCTTGGCGGTCGCCCGCACGCTACACGCCGCCACTTCGGGCGACATGATCTGGCGTAGGCCCGCACGTCCGATACCGAAGGCGGTGTAAAGGGTCTTGCGTGGGTCGGCGATGGCCCTGGCCTCCGGCCAGAGGGCGCCAAAGAAGTCCTGGCCGTCTTCGACGCTGCCCTGGTAGACGAACAGGATAGGGGGATAGTTGGGGGTGCGCTGCGCCACCTGGCGCAAGTCCGCGACAGTCTCGCGGCAAAACAGTCAGCCAAAGTGGCGCAAGAAGACGAGCAGCGTGGGCGTGTCGCCCAGTTGGCCGCCGAGCGGGCCGGGCTGGAGGTTGACGCCCTCGACGGGCTGCTGGAAAACAAGGGGCGGGATGGATCGGGTAATGGATTGAGCCATATGAACGTGTTACAGCCTCACGGTGATAACAGTGTGTTACCCCCTTGATGCGGTGACCCCGCCCATCTTTACGTCTACCCCTAAAAAATCAACCTACTGAAGGTTGCTGAACCTTCGGGAGGTTTTAGCAGTCTACCACATTCACCGCCAGCCCGCCCAGGCTCGTCTCCTTGTACTTGGCCTGCATGTCCACGCCCGTCTGGCGCATCGTCTCGATCACGCGGTCCAGGGGCACGAAGTGCGCCCCGTCGCCGTGGAGGACGGCCAGCCGCGCGGCGTTGACCGCCTTGACCGCGCCCATCGTGTTGCGCTCGATGCACGGCACTTGAACCAGGCCCGCGATAGGGTCGCACGTCAGGCCCAGGTTATGCTCCATACCAATCTCAGCCGCGTTCTCGATTTGCTCGTTCGTCCCGCCCATCACCGCCGCCAGGCCCGCCGCCGCCATCGAACACGCCACGCCGACCTCGCCCTGGCAGCCCATCTCGGCCGCCGAGAGCGAGGCATTGCGCTTGTAGAGCATGCCGATGGCCCCCGCCGTGAGCAGGAAAGTTCGCACACCCTGATCGCTCGCGTCCGGCATCCGGCGGCGGTAGTAGGCCAGGACGGCGGGGATGACCCCGGCCGCGCCGTTGGTGGGGGCGGTGACGACGCGACCGCCGGCGGCGTTCTCCTCGTTGACGGCCAGCGCGAACAGGCTGACCCAGTCCATAAGGACCATCGGATCGTTGGCTGCCTGGCTCGACTGAAGATTCTTGTATACGTGGGGAGCGCGGCGGCGGACGTTCAGCCCGCCCGGCAAAATGCCCTCCGTGCGCATGCCGCGCTCGATACAGCCCTCCATCACCGCCCATACCCGGTCCAGACCGGCGTCCGTCTCCTCTGGCGAGCGCCGGGCCGTCTCGTTGGCGTAGAGGATGGCCGCGAAAGATAGACCCGTCTCGCGGCCTATGCGCAACAGGTCTTCGGCGGAGGCGAATTCATAGGGCAGCGTTACATCGACTGAACCGACGCCGGTGTGCCCCGCCTGGGCTTCGCTCTCGCTAACCACGAACCCGCCGCCGGTGGAATAATACGTTTCCTGAGCCAGAGCCGCGCTGTCGGCGTCATAGGCCGTCAGGCGCATGGCGTTGGGATGGCGGGGGAGCGTCTGACGAAAATGGAACAGCAGGTCGGTGTCGCCGTTGAACTGGATCGGGTAGCGGCCCGCCAGGTTGAGCATGCACTCCAGCTTGACGCGCGTGACCAGCGGGTTGACCAGGTCAGGGTCCACGCGGTCGGGCTGCTCGCCGGATAGGCCGACCAGGATGGCTTTGTCGGTGGCGTGGCCGCGCCCGGTCAGGGCCAGCGAGCCGTACAGGTCGGCCTGGACACGAGCCACGCGCTCCACCAGACCCGACCCTTCCAGCAGTTGTACGAACTGGTAGGCGGCCTTCATCGGCCCCACGGTGTGCGAACTCGACGGGCCGATGCCAATCTTGAACAGGTCGAAGACAGAAAGAGTCACTATGCCCCACTCCTGTAGATTTCCAGTCTAGACAAGTCAATGACAGCGCCGACTTGCATCAGGAAGTCCATCCCTACGATACCATCAATCTCAAAGCCATAGTCCATCGCGCCGACCTCGATTTCAAAATCAGTTGTCTCTAGATCGCCCACCCCTAGTTTGTCAACCTGTTTCAAGAAAACGAATTCCGTTCCCCCTACCCCTCGAATTCGATGTACGATGTCATTCTCAGCATATACCACGCCAATAGATAACACTGCATCTGATGCCTCGTACCCCCAACCAGAAGCGTTCTTTAATGTCAAGCATCTCACGGCTGGTATGGAAAACATATAACTCCCGATAGGGTGCGGCGTGGTGGAGTTCTTTGTATGCCTGCATAGCACTGACCGAGTCAGGATATGTCCCTACCACAGCCATCTGATCTATGATGCGTTTGCCAGCGGTCGAATGGGCTATAATGGCTTCGACAAGTAACCATGTCTGAGGATAGTGCTGCCGAATGTCTTGCCATTGCATCTTAGCCCCCTTGCTTCACACAAGATTCCTGCCTCTAAGTATGCAGCAAAACGCCGCCCGTTGCAACGGACGGCGTTTTGGGTATCAGTCTTACGTTTAGCCCAGGCGGTCGGCGATAACCTCGGCGAAGTCGCGGACCTGGACCTGCTCCTCGATGCCCTTGGTCTTGGTGGCGTCCTCCATCATGGTCATGCAGTAGGGACAGGCGGTACTGACCACGTCCGGGTTCAGCGTCAGGGCCTCATCCAGGCGGAGGTGGTTGATGCGCTGCGCCTGCGGCACCTCCATCCAGATCTGGCCGCCGCCGCCGCCGCAGCAGAAGCCCTTCTCGCGGTTGCGCGGCATCTCGACCATGCGCGCGCCTGTCGCCGCCAATGCCTCGCGCGGCGCCTCGTAGACATTGTTGTAGCGGCCCAGGTAGCACGAATCGTGGAACGTCACCGTCTTGTTGAGGGGCTGCGCCAGCTTAACCTTGCCGCTGGCGATAAGGTCGGAGATGACCTGGCTGTGGTGGACCACTTCAAAGTCGCCGCCAAACTGCGGGTACTCGTTCTTGATGGTGTTGAAGCAGTGCGGGCAGCCCGTCATAATGCGCTTGAACTGGTACTGCTGCAACCCCTCGATGTTCTGCTTCGCCTGCGCCTGGTAGAGATACTCGTTGCCGAGGCGGCGGGCCGGGTCGCCGTTGCAGCGTTCTTCGGAGAACAGGGCGAACGAGACGCCTGCCTGCTGGAGAATCTTGACGATGGAACGGGCGATCTTCTGGTTGCGGGCGTCGTAGGCCATCGAGCAGCCGACCCAGAACACCAGGTCCACCGGCTTGCCCGGCTGAAGGAACTCGACCCCCAAGTCGGCGGCCCAGGCGTGGCGCTCGGCCAGCGGGTAGCCCCAAGGGTTGCCGGTGCGCTCGATCATCGTTAACGCACTGGCTCCGCCGCTGGGGATCGCCCCCTCTGACATGGTCAGGTAGCGGCGCATATCTACAATGTCGTCCACAATCTCGATGAAGACGGGACACTCGTAGATGCAGGCGGCGCAGGTGGTACAGGCCCACAGTTCGTCGGGCTGGATGACATCGCCATGCAGTTGGGCCGGGCGCACATAGCCGTCGGCCTGGACCTGGAGCGGCGCGTGGCCGTTGCTGTGGCCGTTGCCCGCGCTCGCCAGGGCCATGTCGGCCTGGTTGAGCGTGGGGATGCCCATGGCGAAGCCCAGCTTGACGATGACGTTCTTGGGCGACAGGGCCGCGCCGGAGGCCATCGCCGGACAGACCGACTGACAGCGGCCGCAGTAGGTACAGGCGTCGAACCCCAGGCGCTGCTTCCAGGTGAAGTCCTCCATTTTACCCGCGCCGAAGCTCTCCACATCCTCGACCGGGATGGGCCGCAGCGCGCCGCGTGGGCGCAGGTCGGCAAAGAAGATGTTGAGGGGCGAGGTCACAATGTGGAACAGGTTAGTGGCGGGCAGAGCGGCGATAAAGACGGCGACCAGGCCAAAGTGGGTCATCCAGGTCGTCAGGTGCAGGGCGCGTAGGATCGGCTCCGTCGCGCCCAGGCCAGTCCAGAGGCCCGCCAGGGTGTTGCCGACAACCGAGTAGGCCGCCCACTCCGGGCGCATCACCGCCAGACGGAACGACTCGATGAGCAGGCCGCTAAGGTTGATGGTAAACAGCAGCCCCAGCGAGTAGGCGAAGGCGCGTTCGCTACCCAGACGCGGGAAGCGCGCGCCATAGCGGCGGTAGAGGGCCAGGCCGAGGGCGACGACGAAGAACAGGCCGGCCAGGTCGAGGACGACCTTGTAGCCCAGGTAGAACCAGCCCTTGAGCAGCTTAAATTCCATGAGCGGCAGGGCGATGTCGGCGTCAATGGTCGCTAGGATGGTGCCGATGAGCAGCGTGGCAAAGCCCCAGAAAATAGAGGCGTGCATCAGGCCGGAGTAGGGCTGGCGGTTGATGCGGTCCTGGCGGAAGCCGTAGGTAAACAGCAGGCGCAGCCTTTCCGGCAGGTGGTCGAGACGGAATTCGCCCTGGCCGCGCCGCCACAGCCGGATGCGCCACAGCAGGCCGAGAATCAGGATGAGCGTCGCCAGGGCCAGCGTCATGTACAGGCCAATCTGGGCCCACTCGGGAACATTCCAAAAGTTAGGTCGGCAGGGCATGCCGGGGGGGCAAAGGATTTCAAGGTCGTGCATACACGACTCCTTCCAGGCGAAGGGTGGGTAGTGAGGAGGGTGGGTAGTAGACCGTAATCAGAGTATCGTGATTAGAAATAGGTAATGGGTGATAGACAGTTTGCGGTTATGATACATCATAACGCGGCGCGGTACCAGTCTCAAAACCACCACCTACCACCCACCATCCACCACCCACTGATTTCACCGCGCGGCGAGCAGAGCAGACTGCGCCAGGTTGAAGATCGGGCTGGCGAAGATGCCCAGCAGCACTGTGCCAATGAGCGTCAGGGCCACAGCGAGGCCCGCCGTGCCTTGCGCCCCACCCAAGTCGGGGGCGTTGTCCGGCGCGGGCCGCATGTACATCAGGACGACGATGTACAGGTAGTAGCCCGCCGAGATGACACTGGCGAGCGTCCCGACGACGGCCAGCCAGGCCCAGCCATTGCGCACCGCCAGGTCGAAGATGTACCACTTGCCCACAAAGCCGGCCAGCGGTGGGAAGCCCGTCAGGGCAAACATAAACACGGCCAGGGCGTGGGTCAGGCCGGGGCGGCGCTGGATCAGGCCCGCGTAGTCCTCAAAGTTGACCACTTCGGCCCCGCCTCGGTTGAGGGCGATGACAACGGCGAACGCGCCAAGCGTCATCAGAGCGTAGGCCAGGATGTAGAACATGGCCGCCGACACCGCCTGCGCCCCACCCGCCACGATGGCAATGAGGATATAGCCCGCGTGGGCGATGGAAGAGTAGGCCAACATGCGCTTGATATTGCGCTGCGACAGGGCGATGACATTGCCGCCAATCATGGTCAGCACGGCCAGCAGGGCCAGGATAGTGGACCACGCGCCCGACAACTGCGGGAAGGCCAGGAACAGGACCCGCAGCAGCGCCGCGAAGCCAGCCGCCTTGGTCGCCGTCGCCATAAACGCGGTCACGGCGGTCGGCGCGCCCTCGTAGACATCCGGCGTCCACTGGTGGAAGGGGACCAGGGCGACCTTGAAGCCTAGACCGACCAGAATCAGGCCCAGGCCGACGTAGAGCATATTGTTGGCGCTGATAGTCGCGGCGTTGGCCTGGATAAACTGGGCGATGCCCATTAGCCTGGTCGTGCCGGTCGCGCCGTAGGTCATGGCGATGCCATAGAGGAAGAAGCCAGCCGAGAACGCGCCCAGGAAGAAGTACTTCAGCCCGGCTTCCTCGCTCTCCACCTTGGGTCGGGCGTAGGCCGCCAGGACATACAGGGCGATGGAGAAGGTTTCAAAGCTGACCCACAGCGTCATCAGGTCGGCGCTGGCCCCCATGAGCATCATCCCCGACACCGAGAAGAGGATGAGGGTATAGAACTCGGCGTGTTCGATGTTCTGCTCGACCAGGTACTCAGCCGACAGGAGCATAACAATGGCCGTGACGAGGATTAGGATCAGGTCGAGGAACAGGGCGAAGCGGTCGAGAATCGCTAGCCCGCCAATGGCCGTGATGGGGCCGCCGCTCACCTGCCCCCACAATCCTAGCGTCACCAGGAAGGCGACGATGAGGCCACCCAGGGCGACCCAGACCGTGTTGTGACGGTCCTCGGCCCGGAATAGGAACAGGTCGGCCAGCATGACCAGAATCCCCGTCACCACGACGACGAGGGCCGGAGCAATCGGGCCAAGGTTGAGGTCGGATGGGAAAGTAATCATGGACGAGTCCTCAAATTCGATGACGGAGGACGAAGGACAAAGGATCGAGGAAAGATGAGGCTTCCGTCCTCCGTCGTCCGGCCTTAGTCCTTTAAGAGATTCTTCAAGATAAACACCACGTTGGCCGGACGCTCGGCCAGGCGGCGCATGAAGTAGGGATACCACTCGCGGCCATAGGGCACATAGACCCGCACCTTGTGGCCCGCCTTGACCAACTCGCGTTGGAGGTCACGGCGCACGCCGTAGAGCATCTGGAATTCGTAGCTGTCCTTCGGCAATTTCTGCGCCGCCGCGTAGAGCTGCACAATCTCAATCATGCGCGAGTCGTGGGTGGCAAAGGCGGGATAGACGCCCTGTGCCCGCGCCTCTGGACTGAGCAAGAGCTTCGCCAGGGCGACAAAGTTGGCGTCCACATCGCTCTTCTTGGGGAAGGCCACGTCGACCGGCTCTAGGTACGCGCCCTTGCACAGCCGCACGTTCAGGCCCAACGGCATCAGGCTCCGAATGTCGTTCTGGCTGCGGTACAGATAGGACTGGATCACAACGCCGACATTGGAGTAGCCGGCCTCGCGCAGCCGGCGGTAGATTGCCAGCGTGCGGTCAGTGTAGGGGTGGTTCTCCATGTCGATGCGGACGAAGTTGCCGTACTTGCGGGCGCGCTCGGCCACCGAGGCCACGAGTTCATAGGCCAGATCATCGGCGATGTTGATGCCAAAGTGGGTCAGCTTGAGGCTGACGTTGGACTGGATGCCCGTTTGCTGGACCCGGTCCAGCAAGTCCAGATAGTCCTGGGCGGCGCGACGGGCGTGCTGCTCCGTCTCGACGCTCTCGCCGAGGTGGTCCAGGGACGCCAGCATGCCCTGCTTGTTGAGGTCACGCACGGCGCGGACAGCATCATCCATCGTCGTGCCAGCGACAAAGCGACTTGACGCCCGCTGGGCGAGATTGAAGTTTTCGGCGGTATAGCGAATCTGACGATTATTGGATAGGTAAAGTAGGGTTCCGCGTAACATAGATTATCCTCGGACGCACGTCACAAAGGTGAAGGCGTAAACAGCCACCCCCGGCGTAGCGGCACGCAGCCGCAAAATATGGCGCTCGACGGTGGGATTGACAACTAAATTATACATCTTCGCGCGGTCTACTTCTACCCACGCCTGACCACCTGCCAGGTGAACATCTTCACCTGCCTGCCCGACCGCCAGGGGCGCGCCGTCCTGGGTCAGGTAGAGGCGGGGTGACGCGGGCGAGGCGACATCGCCCCTACCGGCCTTCTCCCTCTTCCCAGGCAGTGGATGCGGCGCCAGAACGGCGTTCACCTGGGCGGCGGAGTACGGCAGAACCAGCGTCGCGTCCGAGGTGGCGGCCCATAGGGCCTCATCGTCGCTGCCCCACTGGCCCACGGCGTAGAAGTGGCGCTCCTCGTACTGGCCTGGGTCGGCGTAGGCGACCACCGCGCCGGGTCGGTAGCCCTCCGGGTTCGCCAGGTCACCGCGCTCCGCCCCGGCGTAGAGTTCGGGCGTCGGGCGGTAGCAAGGCCGCGCCCGGCGTATCCCCTCATCTCGCAGGGGCGGTAGCACGTCGGGCAGGGTCATGGTCGGGCTCGCCCTCGTGTAGCAGGGTTTGGATCGCCGCCTCGGTCTCGTCATAGTGGCCTTCGCCAAACCGCTTGTAGCGCAGGTAGCCGTCCTGGTCAATGAGGTACTTGGCGGGCCAGAAGCGGTTGGCGAAGGCGTACCACGTCCGATGCTCGTTGTCGAGGACGACCGGGTAGTCTATCCCGTAGTTCCGCATGGCCTGGCACGTGCCGGCGCCCCGGGCAACGTGAACCCGGGCGCGTGGACGCCGATGATGGTCAACCCCGTGTCCCGATAGCGCCGCCACCACTCGGCGAGGTAGGGCAGCGTGCGCAGGCAGTTGACACAGGTGTAGTCCCAGAAGTCCACCAGGATAACGCGGCCGCGCAGCGCCTTGAGCGTCAGCGGCGTGTGGTTTAGCCAGACGCCCGCCAATTCAGGCGCGCGCAGCCTGACCCGCTCCCAGCCGACTTCGAGGCTCACGCGGTGGTCCCATCCCGCGCCAGCCAGCATTCCAGTGGCGTGCTTGCGCTCGTGGCGGACCAGCCCCGACACCAGCCTCTCCACCGTGCCCACGGCCCCACGGAACTGAACTCGCCCAGGTCGTCGGCGCGGCTGACGCGGCCACCAATCCGGGCGCGGCCATGTGCAGCCGACCATCACCTGCTGCGGCGAAAGGGCGGCGAATTCCCTGGCGGCGGCGCGGTTGAAGGCATCCTCGTCCACCACGAAGGGGGCGCGGGCTGCCCAGCGCGCACCGCGTTGACCGTGGTGGCGGCCACTGTATCCCAGGCGGCGAGTGGTGGGCCAGCACCTCGCGCACGCCCCACGACCCCGCCTCCCCAGGCGTCATCGGGTACGCGGGCCAGCACCCAGGAGGTCAAGCCGCGATTGCCCCAGTTGGCCGGGTTAACAGTCCGCTGTCTGCCATAGCTTCCTCGGCCTTCAGCCATCGCAAGGCTAGCAGCCCGTGGCCTGAAGGCCACGGCTGCCTTCTGCCCTACGCTTACTGCCTACTGACTACCGACTACTTCATTCCCTACTCCCTACACCCCTTCGCGAACGCGCCAGGCGGCGATGTGCTCGGCGTATTCCAGGTCGCGGGCGATGCAGTAGCGTTCGACCAGGCGGCGCACCGTGCCGCGTTCGCCCCAGGGGTACTCAATCGCCTGGTCCACCGTCTCGGGCGGGGCGATGGCGAGCAGGCTGCCTAGCTCGCCCCGCGTCATCAGGAAGCTCATGCGGAGTTGCAGCAGCGGCAGGTCGCGGCGGCGGTCACGCGCCTGGCGGTTCCAGGCTTCCACATCTTCCATAACCAGGCGAGGCGGCTGGTCGTGGTTGAGATGGGCCTCAATCGTCGTCAACACGGTCTGGTCCCACGCGGCGCTGACGGCCATCAGGTCGCGGATTGTGTAGCCAGGCATCACCTCCGCCGTCGCCACATGGTCGTCGCGCAGACCGTCCAGCTTTGCTCTAAGCGCGGCGTGCGATTGGGCCAGGCGTGCAAGTAGCTGCTGAATAGCGTCCTCCGTCCACTACCGCAGCGCCACTGCCGTGCCCACCATCTGCAACACCTGGGCGACGGTCGTCTGGAGCGGACCGAGCACCAGGTTCGGGTAGATGCCCAGGACGAACATCAGGATGAGAAGTGGCGCGGCGACCAGGATTTCACGCAAGTTCAGCGGCTCCAGGTGTTCGTTGTGCGTGTCAGTGATGGGGCCGAAGAAGACGCGCTGGAACATGGTAAACAGGTAGACCGCGCCCAGGATGAGGCCGAGCGCGGCGAAGGCGGCCCAGATCGGATTAGCGCGGAACGCGCCCAGAACCGTCAGGAACTCACCTACAAAGCCATTCAGCCCTGGCAGGCCCACCGACGACAGCATGGCGATCAGGAACAGCACGGCGTACAGCGGCATGGTCGCCCAGATGCCGCCGAAGGCCGATAGCTCGCGCGTGTGGCGGCGCTCGTAGATGTAGCCGACCAGGAGGAACAACGCCCCCGTGCTCAGGCCGTGGTTGACCATGTACATGACCGCGCCGTTGAGGCCCTGCGCGTTCAGGGCAAAGATACCGAGCACGATAAAGCCCATGTGGCTCACCGACGAGAAGGCGACCAGGCTCTTGACGTCGCGCTGGGCGAAGGCGACCCACGCGCCGTAGATGATGCCGATAATCGCCAGGATGGCGAACAGGGGCGCGAACTGGCGCGAGGCGTCGGGGAACAGCGGCAGGTTGAAGCGCATCAGGCCGTAGGTTCCCATCTTCAGGAGAACACCGGCCAGGATAATGGAGCCGGCCGTCGGGGCTTCGACGTGGGCATCGGGCAGCCAGGTATGCAGCGGGAACAGCGGCACTTTGACCGCGAAGGCCAGCGCGAACGCCCAGAAGAGCAGGGCTTGCGTTCCCGGCGGGACAGGCTGGCGCACCAGTTCGAGCAGGTCGAAGGTCGGCCCGCCGGCATGGCTCAGGCCCAAGGCCAGGATGGCGATGAGCATCAGGGAGCTGCCCGCCATCGTGTAGAGGATGAACTTGACCGAGGCGTAGACGCGGCGCGGGCCGCCCCAGACGCCAATCAGGAAGTACATGGGGACGAGGGCAGCTTCCCAGAAGACGAAGAAGGCGAATAGGTCAATGGCGGTAAAGACGCCGAGCATGCCCGTCTCCAGGACGAGCATGAGGATCATGTACTCCTTGACGCGCGTTTCGACCGGCCATGAGGCGCCGACGGCCACCGCCGTGAGCAGGGTGGTCAGGACGACCATCGGTAGGCTGATACCGTCAATCCCGACCAGGTACTGGACGCCAAGACTCGGCAGCCAGACCAGGCGGTCCACAAACTGCATCCCCTGGTTATTCCAGTCAAAGTTGAAATAGAACTGGAGCGACCACAGGAACGTGACCAGGGTCACGCCGAGTGTGGCATAGCGGATGACGCCAACATTGCGGCGGTTGATGAACGATATGCCCACTGCGCCGAGCAGCGGCAGGAAGATGAGCAGCGATAGGACGGGAGCGCCAAAGGTATTGGTAGCGGTCATTGCGACCTCGTACGTTTTATTGGTAGAAGAACCAGAAAATGAGCACGACGACGCCGACGAGCATCCACAGGGCGTAGTTGCGCACATAGCCAGTTTGGACCTGGCGGAAGACGCCACTCAGCGAACGGAAGCCACCCGCGATGCCGTTAACCAGGCCATCAATCACCGACTTGTCCACCGCCTGCCAGAACCAGTCGGCCAGGCGGCCGAAGGGCTGGACGAACAGGCGGTCGTAGATTTCGTCCACGTAAAACTTGTTTAGGGACGCTTCGTAGAGGCCGGCCAGGCGCGGCGGGGTAAGGCGCGGCAGACGCACGACGAACAGCGGCACGTCGTACATCATCATGCCGAGCAGCGCGCCAATCACCGCCGCCGCCAGAGACACCAAGGCCAGCGTCACCGGGCTGGCAATGACCTCGACCTCGTGCGCGCCAAAGACTGGCTCCAGCCAGTGTTCGAGCAACGGCGAGACGCCAGGGATATTGGCCCAGCCAGCCGCGACCGCGCCCAGCATGAGAATGACCAGCGGGACGGTCATATTGGGCGGCGACTCGTGCGGCTCGCCGCTGAAGCCATGCCCGCCGTGGCCGTGCCCACCCGCATCATGCGCCGTTGCCCCATGCGCGGGAGCGGCGTGCTCGGTGTGGGTCTCGTGCGTCGTCTGGCCCACGGTTTCCGGCTTGGTAGGTAAGGTGGACGGGTCAGATGCCTGGCCGGGACGGGGGCGACGCGGCTTGTCACCAGCCGTTTCCGCTACGGATGGCTCGACGTGAGAGGCCGGTTGCACGGGTGTCTCCGGCTGGCCGACGGGGGCAGGCGACGAGACCGGTTCAATGGGGGTGTTGGCGGCGACGTTGGCCTGCCCAGGGCGCGGCCGCCTGGGCTTCTCACCCGCTGACTCGGACGGGGCCGGCTCAGACGGCGTAGGCGCTGGCTCGCTGATGCTCGGCGTCGTCGGCACGCTGGCCGCCAGAGTCTGGCCTGGGCGCGGACGCCTGGGCTTCTCACCGGGGGCCGATTCAGTGGGTGGTTGAGTGGGCGCAGCCGCCGGAGGTTCGGCCGCTGCCGACGGCGCGGGCGGAATGGTGGGTTCGACCGGCGCGGCCTGACCGGGACGCGGTCGGCGCGGCTTCTCGCCAGGGGCGAGTTCGGTGGGTGAGGCCGTAGTGGCCGGTGGTTGGGTGGGTGGCATGGCGGGCGCAGGAGCAGGCGCGGACGCCACGGGAGCCTGAACGGCCGCTGGCGGGATCGTCGGGGCAGTCACTGGTGCCCCGTGCCCGGCGCCAGCGCCAGCCGGAGCCAGGGCCGTCCGCCAGCGTTCCTCGCCAAAGAAGACCAGGCCGACCTGGCGCAGGGTGTAGAAGGCCGTCAGGCCCGCCGTCAGGACGCCGATGGCCCACAGGACCTGGTACAGCCCGCCGTGGTTGAAGGCCGAGGCTAGAATCTCGTCCTTGCTCCAGAAGCCCGCGAAGGGGAAGATACCGGCCAGCGCCAGGCCGCCGAGAATAAACGTGATGCCCGTGGTGCGGATGTACTTGAGCAAGCCACCCATGTTGCGCATGTCCTGCTCGCCGCCCAATGAGTGCATGACCGAGCCAGCGCCGAGGAATAGCAGGGCCTTGAAGAAGGCATGGGTGTAGAGGTGGAACACCCCAGCCGTGTACGCGCCCGCGCCGACGCCCAGCACCATGTAGCCCAACTGGCTGACCGTCGAGTAGGCCAGCACCTTCTTGATGTCGGTCTGGGTGAGGGCGATAAGCGCGGCGAATAGGGCTGTCGCCGTGCCGACCACCGCGACGATGGCCTGCGTTGTGGGCGCATGGTCGTACAGGACATGGCTGCGGGCAATCATGTAGACGCCCGCCGTCACCATCGTGGCGGCGTGGATCAGCGCCGAGACAGGCGTGGGGCCGGCCATGGCGTCGGGCAGCCAGACGTAGAGGGGTATCTGAGCCGACTTGCCAATCGCGCCGACGAACAGTAGCAGGGTAATCGTTGTGACCACCGGCGCGCCCACGGCCAGCGTTTCGCTCTTAGTGAAGACGTCGGCGAAGTTTAGGCTGCCAAAGGTGACGAAGATGAGCATGATGCCCAGGGCGAAGCCAAAGTCACCGATACGGTTGACGACAAACGCCTTGCGGCCGGCCGAGGCATACTCCGTGTTGGTAAACCAGAACGAGATGAGCAGGAACGAGCAGAGGCCGACCAACTCCCAGCCCATGAAGAGCAGCAGATAGTTCGCGCCCAGCACCAGGATGAGCATCGAGACAATGAACAGGTTTAGGTAGGTGAAGAAGCGGGCATACCCAACGTCGTCGGCCATGTAGCCCACGGAGTAGATGTGGATCAGGAAGCCGATACCGGTGACAATGAGCAGCATCAGCCCCGATAGCGGGTCCACCAGGAATTGTAGGGGGATGACGAAGTTACCCGCCCGAATCCACTCAAAGAGGGTGACGGTGAACTGCTTGTGCTCCCCTTCCAGCCCGTTCAGCCCCAGGACGACGACAATCGACACCAGGAAGGACAAGGCCACGACGCCCGGGCCAATCAGGCCCACGATGCGCCGACCGAGGCGGTAGCCCCACAGGCCGTTGATGATGACGCCCAGGAGGGGGAAGAGAATAATCAGCGGGATGAGGTTTTCCATAAAGCCTGGCCCTTCTCAGCCTAGCCTTTGAGAGTGCTGGCGTCGTCCACGTCGGTCGTCTGCTTGCTGCGGAACAGGGCCATGACCAGCGCCAGCCCAACCGCGACTTCGGCGGCGGCGACGGTCATGACGAAGAAGACGAATACCTGCCCGTCCAGCCCGTTCTGGTGCCGCGCGAAGGCCACGAACAGCAGGTTGGCGGCATTGAACATGAGTTCGATGGACATGAAGACGATGATGATGTTACGCCGCAGCAGGACGCCCGCCACGCCCATGGAGAACAGCAGGGCGCTGAGCAGCCCGTAGTATTGGATGGGTACGTCCATAGGATAGCTCCACTATAGCAGCCGACGCTTGGCGAGTACAACCGCCCCCACCATCGCAATGAGCAGCAGGATGGAGGTCGCCTCGAAGGGCAGCAGGTACTGGGTGTAGAGTAATTCACCGACACGCTGGGCGTTCTCGCGGCCAATCTGCTCGGCCGTCAGGCCGGTCTGGAGAACGGCTGGGCTGGCCGTAAACAGCGTCACCAGGAGCATGATCGCCAGCAGGAGGCCGAGGACCCCGGCCGCCATGCGCTGGCCAGCGAACGGCTCATCAAACGACAGTTGCTGCTCGCCCAGGAGCATGACGACGAACAAGAAGAGCACCATGATCGCGCCGGCGTAGACCGCCACCTGGACGACGGCGACAAAGGGCGCGCTGAGGGTGATGTACATAATGGCGACGGTGCCAAAGTTGGCGACCATCATCAGCACGGCATGGACCAGGTTGCGGGCTGTCACCATGAGCGCGGCGGTGATGAGAGCGATGACGGCCAGAATGCCAAAGAGAAGGAGGGACATGATGACTCCTCTGGATAGAGGCTAGTGCTGGCTGGCAGCGCGGCGGCGCTCGACATCAGGTCGCCCAGGCGCGCTATCAATGCCCGTGCGCGGGTCGCTCGTTAACGTGCCAGGGATGATGGAGCGCGTGTAGACGCCCGGCTCGGTCGTTTGCGGCGTGCCCGGCATGGCGGGCGGCGGCGGGACCAACAGGTGTTCCTTCGTGTAGATCATTGCGTCGCGCGTGTAGGACGAGATTTCGAACTCCGGCCCCAAGACAATGGCATTGGTGGGGCAGGCCTCCTCGCAGTAGCCGCAGAAGATGCAGCGGAGCATGTTGATCTCGTAGACCGCCGCGTAGCGCTCGCCCGGCGAGTAACGTTGTTCGTCAGTGTTCTCGCCCGCAATGACCAGGATAGCGTCGGCTGGACAGGCGGCGGCGCACAGTGAGCAGCCAATGCAGCGTTCCAGGCCATTGTCGTAGCGGCGCAACTCATGCCGCCCCCGGAAGCGGCGCGCCACCGGGCGCTTCTCGTCGGGGTACTCGACGGTCACGGGCGGCCGAAAGAAGGTCCGCAGGGTGATGCTCAAACCTTTGATAAATTCAAGAATCAGCAGCATGCCAGCCTCGCGGTGTGTCGTTAGGAGATAAGCCCACTGGTCTTATGCGGTGCGAGCCGCACCTTCAGCCGACGTGCCATGCAGCGGCGGACGGCGGCGCATCGAGCGCGATGTCCAGCTTCGCCACAGGAAGACAGCGGCGATCATCAGCAAGAGCGAGCCAAAGGTCACGGTTACCACGGCGTTCGGGGCGTAGACCTGGCGCAGCGCCATGGTGATGGCCGTGACGATGACGTTGGCAATCGCCAGGGGCAGCAGGACCTTCCAGCCGAAGTTCATCAACTGGTCGTAGCGCAACCGGGGGACCGTCGCGCGCAGCCAGATGTAGATGAACAGGAAGGTGATGACCTTGATAAAGAACCAGATGGGGCCGGTCCATTCCGGGATGAAGCCGAATGGCGCGCGCCAACCGCCCAGGAACATGGTCGAGGCGATGGCGCTAACGTTCACCATGTTGATGTACTCAGCCATGAAGAATAGGGCAAACTTCATGCCCGAATACTCGGTGTGGTAGCCCGCCGTCAGTTCTTGCTCCGCTTCAGGCAGATCGAAGGGCGCGCGGTTCGTCTCGGCCAGGCCGCAGATGCCGTAGAGGATAAAACCGAGGGGCTGGAGGAAGATGTTCCAATTCCAGAAGTTGCCGGCCTGCGCGTTGACAATGTCCACCAGGCTGAGTGAGCCGGTCAGCATGACCACGCCCATGAGCGAGAGGCCGAGGGCCAGCTCGTAGGAGATGAGTTGTGCCGCCGAGCGCATCCCGCCCAGCAGGGCATACTTGTTGTTGGACGACCAGCCGCCCAGGACAATGCCGTAGATGCCCAGCGACGAGACGGCCAGGACGTACATCAGGCCGATGTTGACGTCGGCCAAGCGCAGCGGAATCACGCGGCCAAATAGGTTGATGGATGGTCCGACGGGGATGACGGCAAAGGTAATCAGCGCCACGACCATGGACATGATGGGCGCGATACGGAAGACCCATTTATCGGCCATAGCCGGTGTTAGCTCTTCCTTGAAGATGAGCTTGATGCCGTCGGCCAGGGGCAATAGCAGGCCGAAGGGGCCGGCGCGGTTCGGGCCGATGCGGAACTGCATCTTCGACACGACCTTGCGCTCCAGCCACGTCTCATAGGCGAAGCCCGTGAGCAGGACGCCCATGATGACAACGGATTTGATGATCCATTCGACTAAAAGACCGAGGTCCATAGATTACTCCGTATTGCGTGATGCGTATTTCGTATTTTCTGCTCCAAGATACGGATTACGAAATACGCATTACGCATCACGCATTAGTCACCCAACGCCATTTCAGGCACAGGCGTCAGGGTCACCGCCGCCGGGGTTCCCGCCCCATCGAGCAAGCCGCCCCGCAGGCGAATGCCCATGTTCTCGGCGGCCAGCACCACGCCCTGCGGCGCGTCCTCGCTCACGCGCAGGTCAAACTCTGCGTTGCCCGTCCGCGTCGCCACCGCCACCCGCGTACCGGCGGTCAGGCCAGCGGCCTGGGCATCGGCGGGGTGCATGACGACAAACGGACCCGCTAGCCGGGGCGCCAGGATGGCCGCCTTACTGATCAGCGTGCCGTCGTCGAACAGGCGGCGCACCGGCGCCAGGAGCAGTTGACCGTTACCGACGCGCAGGGCCTGGGCGCTGGAGGCCATCCACTGCGGACGTGGATTGCCACCTGACTCCGCCGTGACGGGCCACTGGACATCGGGCGCGGCGTAGAGGGCGTAGCGGGTGCCTTCGTGGATGAAGCCTTCAAAGGGGACGCGGCCGCGCGAGGCGGCGATCTCCGGCTGCGTCTGGGAGATACCCTGGTACAGCGGCACCAACGCCTCAAGCTCGGCCATGATATGGTCGGCGGCCAGGTAGGTCCAGTCCCGCGCCATCGCCGAAGCGTGGCCGTTACGCTCTGGCACGTCCTCGTGGGCGCGGAGGCGCTGCGCCACCTCCGACCGGATTTCCCCGGCAGGCCGCGCCTGGCCGCGCCGTCGGA
>JAHCIP010000104.1 GCA_026129165.1 Anaerolineae bacterium | reverse complement strand
GTTTGTCGAGCCGACGCTTAGCCGCCAATCTGGTACATGCGCCGATCCTCAGTGTAGACCCCGCGTCGCAGCGCGTGGCCCGTCGGCTTGAGGGCAACAGCCCGCGCTAGGATGACTTCAACGTCGGCCTGGTTCCCCCCACCGCGCAGCACGGCCTTGACATCCACTTCGTCGTCGTGGAGCAGGCAAAGGTGGAACTTGCCATCGGCGGTGAGTCGCATGCGGTTGCACGTGCCGCAGTAGGGCTCGCTGACAGGGCTGATGAAGCCAATACTCGCCGTCGCGCCGGGCAGGAGATAGTTGCGCGACTCGTCGGACGGGTCGCGGTTGGGGATGGGGGTAAGCGGCCCCAACGCGGCTTCGATGCGGGCCTTCGTCTCGGCGCTAGATACGTAGCGGTCAATGGACAATTGGGCTTCCGCGCCGGCGCCAAGCGGCATGAGTTCGATGAAGCGCACGCCCCAGCCTCGGTCGAGGGCCAGGCGGGCGATGTCTACCACGTCCTCTTCATTGTAGCCGCGCGTGACGACACAGTTGATCTTGATAGGCTCCAAACCGGCGGCCTCGGCGGCTTCCAGGCCGGCCCACAGCTTCTCCAGCTTGCCCCAGCGCATGACCTGCGGCAGGCGTTCGGGATGGAGCGTGTCAATGTGCACGTTGACGCGCTTGAGGCCAGCGGCCTTGAGGTCCTTGGCCAGTTCGGTCAGGCGAATGCCGTTGGTCGTCATCGCCAAGTCGGCCACGCCCGGTGTGCGGGCGATACGGCCTACAATGTCCACCAGGTCGGGGCGCAGCGTCGGCTCGCCGCCCGTCAGCCGGAACTTGTGGAAGCCGGCGGTCACGGCGGCCCGCGCCACGATCTCAATTTCTTCCGCCGTGAGCAGGTCGCGGTTGGGCAGGAACGTCAGGCCGTGGGTGGGCATGCAGTAGACACAGCGCAGGTTGCAGTGGTCGGTGAGCGAGATGCGCAGGTAGTTGATATGCCGCCCGAAGCGGTCATGAAGCTGGATGGGATTGTCCAGGCGCGGGAGTGTCGCCAGCATAGTGATTAATTCCTTATATTCTGTCCGCGCCCTCAACGGCGCGGCCTTTTCTAAGCGGCGGGGGTCAGGCCGCCGTGTTTGCCTCACCCCACGTCGTCCACCACCAGCGCGTTCACCTCGTCGCCAGCGGCAAAATCGCCGTGGCCCATAGGCAGGACAAGCAGGGCATTCGCGCCGACCAGCGACATGAGCCGGCCAGACCCCTGGAAGCCGGTCGTCGTCGCCCAATAGCCATCGCCCTCGCGGCGAACGATGGCCCGCTGGTACTCAGTGCGGTCGTCGTCATGGCGTACCGCGTGGGCCAGACGGACACGCCGCGTGGGACGAGCAGTATCAGACCGACCTTGCATCTGCATGAGGGCGGGTCGCACCACTAGCTCGAAGCTGACCAGGGACGACACCGGGTTGCCGGGCAGGGCAAAGGCCAGCCGCGAGCCAACTGTGGCAAAGGTCAGCGGCTTGCCCGGCTTCATGTACAGTCGACCAAAGTGGACCGTCCCCAATTCCTCCAGCAGCGGCTTGACCAGGTCCAGGTGGCCCATGGATACGCCGCCGCTGCTGACCAAAATATCGGCCTCGGCCAGGCCGCGCGCCACGCGGCGGCGGAGGTCGACCTCTTCGTCGCGGGCGATGCCCAGGTCCAGTGGAACCGCGCCCGCCTGCCGCACCACGCCCATGAGGGTGTAGCGGTTGCTGTCACGGATCTGGCCGGGGCCGGGCCGCTCGCCCGGCTCGACCAGTTCATCGCCCGTCGAGAGGACGGCGACAACCGGCGCGGGAATCACGGGCGCCCGCTGCCGACCGACTGTCGCCAGCACACCCACCTCGGCCGGCCCCAACACCTGCCCCGCTCGCAGCACCAGGTCGCCTCGGCCAATGTCTTGCCCAATGGGTCGAATCGCCTCACCGGAGCGAACGGTCGGCTGGTGGATGACCACGTAGCTGTCGCGCTCCTCGGTGCGTTCGACCATCACCACCGCATCGGCCCCCTCCGGCACGGGAGCGCCCGTAGTGATGCGGGCGGCGGTGCCAGGCAGGACACGCAGATCGCTCATCTGCCCGGCCGTCTGTTCCCCAATCAGGCGGCGCTCGGGCTGGGTATCCGCGGCGACAACGGCATAGCCATCTACCGACGATGCTCGAAACGGCGGCATGTCCTCGTCGGCGCGCACATCCTCGGCCAGGGTCCGGCCCAGCGCCTCGGCTAAGTTGACCTCGACCGACGGTAACGGGCACGCGTAGCGCAAGACGATGGTGAGGGCTTCCTCGACGGTGATCATCGGCCACTTGGACTCAGGCACGGCAGGCTCCTGTGACGCCTCGGTTTCTCACATAGCACCATTATAGCAGAGAAAATCACCCCGTTATGCTAAGATAGCACAACGCTGCGTAAAAAAATCACCCTTCCGGGCCAAAGATCGCAACAAACCGCTGGTGGACCAATTCTTCCAGCCCACCGTAAAACCGCCGATACTTGTCCACATAGTCGCGGCCAGCGGGTGTAAGCTGCGCGCCGCCGCCACCTGAACCGCCGACGGTGGTCTCGACAAGCTGCACCCCCAGACGTTCCTCGCATTCGTGCAACTTGGCCCACGCCTGTCGATAGCCGATACTCATGCGTTCGGCGGCGCCGGAAATGGAACCGGTCTCCGCCACGGCGGCGAGCAACTCGACGCGCCAGGCGCTCAGAGCTACCTCGTCCGCCACTTCAATCCATACATTGAGTCGAGGCTGCATGGCGACTCCTTACAGCCTATTATACTCGATGAATGAGTAGAACGCAAGGGCCTACGCAACCGATTCCTGTTGAAGTCTTGTCACTCCTCCCGCTTTACTCTATACTTGCCTCATGCGCTCTCTGTCCTTCTGGCCCGCGCTTGTCGGGCTGGGCCTGCTCCTCGCGGCCTGCCAGATGTTCGCGCCGGCCCCGATTCCCGCCCTGCCTGACCAGGCGCCGGTGCGGTCTGGCCCGCCGACAGCGCCCCCGGCCGGGGCCGGCCTGGCGCCGGCCCAGAAGCCGTCGGATGGTGCGCCGTCGGCAACCACCGCTGCCAGGGCCACCCTTGGGGTCGCCCCTACCAGCAATGGGGGAGGCGGCGAGGGCGATACGCTACAGATCGCGCTGAGCCGCGAGCCGCTGAGCCTGGACCCTGGCGACCTGGCCGATCCGGCCAGCCTCATCGTTTTACGTCAACTCTTCGACACCCTGACTCAGTTTAAGCCCGGCAGCGCCGAGATTGAGGCAGGCGTGGCGACGGCCTGGGAGGCCAACGCCGACGCGACGGAGTGGACGTTTACGCTGCGGCCGGGGGTCAAGTTCCACGATGGGACGGCGCTGACAGCGGAGGCCGTCAAGTTCAACGTTGACCGCTGGCTGGACCCGGCCTTCAAGGCCGGGCATCGCGCGGAGGGCAAGCAGTTCCAGGTCTGGTCGGACGTGTTCGGTGGCTACCTGGGCGCGGGGAGTCTGATCAGCGGCGTGGAGGTAGCCGCGCCGGACCAGATTCGGTTCAAGCTGGCCCGCCCGGCGGCCTACCTGCCGGCCACCCTGGCGCTGCCCGCCTTTGGCCTCAGCAGCCCTGCCGCTGTCGAGCGCCTGGGCGCACGCTACGGTACGCCGTATGAGGGTGTCGTGGGGAGCGGGCCGTATCGGCTCAGCGGGTGGACGGGCGAGAAGGTTGAGCTTGAACGCTTTACCGACTATTGGGGCGCCAAGGCGGCGACGCCGCGCCTCATCTTCCGCATCCTGGGCGAGACGGACACCCAACTGACCGCCCTCGCCAGCGGGCAGGTGGACCTCGCTTTTGGTCTGACGCGGCCGGATACGCCGCCGGGCGTAAGTCTGGTCGCGCAGCCGCAACTCGCCGTGGCCTACCTGTCCACCAACCAACGCTATCGCCCGCTAGACGACGCGCGGGTGCGGCAGGCTATCCAGGCCGCCCTGGACCCGGCGGCCCTGGCGAAGCGGGCCTTCAACGGCGCGAGTTCGCCGGCCGATCAGTTCATCCCGCCCGGCCTATGGGGTCGTTTGCCCCCCGCTCCCTCCAGGGGAGGAGCCAGGGGCGAGGTCAGCCAGCGCCTTCTGGCCGACGCGGGCTTCCCCAAGGGCTTATCAGAAGTGGCGGGGCCAGATGGTATCGCCCGCCCCCTGGAACTCTGGTATAGCCAGCCGCCGCGTGGAGCGAGCTTCAAGGGGCTGGCCGAGGCAGTGGCCGAGCAACTGGCGGCAGTGGGCATTAAGGTGACGCTGCGGGAGGACGAGTGGGCCTCTTTCCTGGCCGAGCGTCGCCAGGGCCAGTTCTCGCTCTACCTCCTCATGCACCCGCTGCCCACGATACGCGTCGATGCGGTGGGCGACCCTCACATTTTCCTCAGCGGCCTCTTTGGGCCCCTGACCGCCAGCGACACAGGTTACACCAACACCCAGGTCGGCCAGCGCCTGCGTGAGGCCGAGAGCCAACCGGATATGGCGCGTCGGGCGGAGTTGTACCGCGAGGTAGGCTCCCGGCTGGCGCTGGACGCGCCGCGGATCCCGCTGGTCTACCCGTATGGGTTGGCGGCGATGCGCGAGGGATGGACGGGTTTTGTCCCGTCGCCCGTCGGCGCGGAGGGGCTTGCCGGAGTGCGACGGAAAGACTAGAATTTGGTGATACACTGTTTGTACGAAAGGGAAGTTCATGCAAGGCAGCAGGACAGAAGGGGCCGAACTGCGTCGGCTGCGCACCGAGTTGGACCGGCTGTTTAACCAAGTCACGCGGCAAGGCTCGTGGCCGACGCTGTACGGCCAGAGCATCTTTCACCCTCCCACAGATGTCTACGAGACAGAAGATAGCCTGTGGGTAAAGATCGAAATCGCAGGCATGAATATTGACCATTTTCGGATTGCCCTGATTGACGGAGCACTCATTGTGGCGGGCGTGCGCCGCGATACCTCCCCCAAACGAGGCTATCATCAGATGGAGATTGGCTGGGGAGCGTTCCAAACGGAAGTGGCCGTCAATCTCCCGGTGCAGGCTGAGGACATCGCAGCGGAGTATGCGGACGGCTTCCTGACGATACGCATTCCGAGAGCGCGTCGCCGTCATATCCCCATTCAAGAACGCGACGAGGAGTAAGTGGTGAATACCGAAGACATGGCGCCATTTTTTAAGCGCGGTGAGAATCAATCCCGGCCAGAGCGCGAAGAGGAGCATGACTCAACGCCCCAGATTCCCTCTGAACTGCCTATCCTGCCCTTACGCAATACAGTCGTCTTTCCGTTCCCGGTGCTGACGCCTCTGGCCGTCGAGCAGCCGCGTTCGGTGCGCCTGGTGGACGAAGTGGCCTTAGGTGACCGCATCATCGGCCTGGTGTCAATGCACGACCCGTCGGTTCAGGAGCCTGGGCCGGATGAGGTGTTCAAGGTCGGCACGGCGGCGATCATTCACCGCCTGTTCAAGTCGCCCGATGGCTCCATCCGCCTGTTCATCCAGGGTCTGGAACGCATCCGTATCGAGGAGTGGACGGCGACGGAGCCTTATCTCAAGGCGCGGGTGAGCATTGCCCACGAGGAGGTCGAAACCAACGTCGAGTTGCAGGCCCTCATGCGCTCGACGACCGACCTGTTCAAGCGGCTGGTCGAGCTAGTGCCCAATCTGCCCGACGAACTCAGCCAGGCGGCCTCCAATATCGAAGACCCGCTCAACCTGGTCTACCTCATCGCCAGCTCGCTGCGCATGGAGGTCCCCGATGCCCAGGAAGTGCTGGAACTGGACGACGTGGGCGACAAGTTCCGCAAGCTGATGGCGATCCTCAACCGCGAGTTGGAGGTGCTGGAACTAGGCCGCAAGATTCAGACCGAGGCCCAGTCCGAGATGAACAAGCTGCAGCGCGAGTACTACCTGCGCGAGCAGCTCAAGGCTATCCAGCGCGAGTTGGGCGAGGGCAGCGAGCAGGAGCGCGAGGTCGAAGAGTACCGCGCCAAGATCGAGTCGGTCGGCCTGTCCGAAGAGGCCAAGCGCGAGGCGATGCGCGAGTTGGACCGCTTGCGCGCCCTGCCCGCGGCGGCGGCCGAGTACTCGGTTATCAAGAACTACCTGGACTGGCTGGTGGGCCTGCCCTGGAACACGTTCACCCAGGACAACCTGGACATCAAACGCGCCCGCGAGATTCTGGACGAGGACCACTACGACATCAAGGAGGTCAAGGACCGCATCCTGGAGTTCCTGGCCGTCCGCAAGCTCTACGAGGAGCGCGTCACGCAGGCGCGGCAGGAGACTGAGGCAGAGCAAGCGACTGACGCGGCCGAAGGGCCGACGGCCGAGGAGCCGGGCGAGGGCGATACGGCCGACCCCGACTCGACGGCCTATCGCGGCGCGATCCTGTGCTTCGTCGGCCCGCCGGGTGTCGGTAAGACCTCCCTGGGCAAGTCCATCGCGCGCGCGCTGGGCCGCAAGTTCATCCGCATGTCGCTCGGCGGCATGCGCGACGAGGCCGAGATTCGCGGCCACCGCCGCACCTACGTCGGCGCGATGCCTGGGCGCATCATTCAGAGCATTCGCCGCGCCGGCTCGCGCAACCCGGTGTTCATGCTGGACGAGGTGGACAAACTGGGCGCGGATTGGCGGGGCGACCCGTCGTCGGCGTTGCTCGAAGTGCTCGACCCGGCGCAGAATAACACCTTCCGTGACCACTACCTGGACATTGACTTCGATCTGAGCCAGGTGATGTTCATCGCCACGGCCAACCTGCTCGACCCCATCCCGGAGCCGCTGCGCGACCGTATGGAGATCATCCGGCTGGACGGCTATACCGACGACGAGAAGGTGCAGATCGCCCGCAACTACCTTGTCTTGCGTCAGATGCAGGCCAACAGCCTGCGGCCCGACGAAGTTACCTTTACTGATACAGCGCTGCGCAAGATCGCCGAGGACTACACCCGCGAGGCAGGCGTGCGCAATCTGGAGCGCGAGATTGGTTCCGTCATCCGCAAGATTGCCACCAAGATCGCGGCGGGTGACGCGGAGAAGGTCACGGTGGACGAGGATGACGTGCGGCAGTACCTCGGCAAGCAGCGCTTTTTCGCGGAGGTCGCGGAACGGCTGGGAACGCCGGGGGTGGCGACGGGGCTGTTTGCCACCAGCATGGGTGGCGGCATCCTGTTCATCGAGGCGACACGGATGCCGGGCGGCAAGGGCCTGCTGGTGACAGGCCAACTCGGTGAGGTGATGAAGGAGTCGGCCCAGATCGCGCTGAGTTATGTCCGTTCGCGGCTCAAGGCGCTCAATGTCGCCGAAGACTTCTTCGCTAGCAACGATATCCATGTCCACGTACCGGAGGGCGCCATCCCGAAGGACGGCCCGTCGGCCGGCATCACCATGACGTCGGCCATCGCGTCGCTCCTGACGGGCCGCCACATCAAGTCCGACCTAGCGATGACAGGCGAAATAACCCTGCGCGGGCGAGTCTTGCCGGTGGGCGGCATCAAACAGAAGGTGCTGGCGGCGCATCGCGCCGGGGTCAAGCAGATTATCCTGCCAGCCCGTAACGAGCCGGATATTGACGAGCTGCCGGAGCAGGTCCGCGCCGACCTGAAGTTCCACCTGGTGGAGACGATGGACCAGGTCCTCGAACTGGCGCTGGAAGGCGACGGCATCAAGGCGTCCAAGCTGGCTGAGGCGGCCGATGCACCAGTCGTCGAGGATGGCGCGCGCAAGCCCATCGTCAACGCGGTGGTGGACGCGGTGAAGGACGCGGTGGAGGTTGTGACGCCGTCGTAACCGGCTTCAGGTATCGTTTCAACCTCCCGAAGGTTGCGAACCTTCGGGAGGTTTTTTCATACTGGGTAAGTTTACAACCCGTACAACATCTTATTGTAATATTCTTATCGCACACGTTCTCCCAGACGCCGTATGTCATGTGTGCACTCGCCCCTGCTGTCTCGAACAACCGCTGAGCCACTGATGCCTCACCCTATCCTCTACGCCACTATCGCCCTTGCGCTGGTCTATGCCTTCATGAACGGTTATAACGACAGTGGCGCAACCATCGCGCCCATGGTCGCCTCGCGGGCCATTGATCGCCGCCCCGCACTCATCCTCGCCGCCATCGCCGAGTTTTGCGGCCCCTTCCTGTTCGGCGTCGCCGTCGCGGCCAGCATCGGCACCTCAGTGGTCCATGTGGGTGTGGTGTCCTCCCTCGAACTCCTCGTCGCGGTGATGACCGCCGTCGCCTGGGGTCTGCTGGCCAACTGGCTACGCGTGCCCACCAGCGCCTCCCACGCGCTGCTGGGCGGGCTGGTGGGGGCGGTGGGCGCGGTCCACGGCGTCGAGGCGCTCAACTTCTGGGGTATCGCCCGCATTGTCCTGTTCCTGTTCCTGACGCCCCTCGTGGGGCTGGTCCTCGGCCATCTCACCCTCAGCCTGGTTCTCCATGCCGTGCGCGGCGCCACCCCCAGTGTCAACCAACGCTTCCGTTATGGCGAAATTATCTGGTCGCTACTTCTGGCGCTGAGCCACGGCACCAACGACGGCCAGAAGAGCATCGGGGTGATTACCCTGGCGCTCATCGCCGCCGGCGCCCTGCCCGCCTTTGAGGTACCGGGCTGGGTCATCCTCGCCTGCGCCCTGGCGATTGCGCTGGGGGTGGCGTTTGGGAGCCAGCGCATTATGTGGCGGGTGGGGGCGCACCTGTACCGCATTCGGCCCATCCACGGCTTCGCGGCGACGAGCGCCTCCTTCTTCACCCTGCTCGTGGCGACGCTGGCCGGCGCGCCTGTCAGCGGCACGCAAATCGTGAGCGCGACGCTGGCGGGGGCTGGGGCAGCGCAGCGCGTCTCGATGGTGCGCTGGACGGTCTTTCAGTCTATGGCCATGGCCTGGATCGTCACCGGCCCGGCGACCACCATCGTGGCGGCCGTGTTGGCGCTGGTCCTACGCCGGCTAGGATGGGGCTAGATGCTGGATGAGGCGCCCGGCAAGGGCGCGTTGAGCGTGGTGGGGCGGGTGGGGCTGATTATGGCCCTGGCGCTGCTGGGCGATGCCCTGCTCTACCTGGCCTTGCCGGCCTACGCGGCCCGGCTCGGCCTGCCCCTATGGACTGTCGGCATCCTGTTGAGTGTCAATCGCCTGGTGCGCCTGATTACGAATGGCGGCGCGGCGGTGGCCTTCAAGCGCTTCAGCCGGCGGAGCGTGATGATTGGGGGCACGATTCTCACCGTTGCCACCAGTGCCCTGTACGGGCTGACGACATTCCTGCCGGTCCTCCTGCTGGCGCGGGCGGGCTGGGGAGCGTGCTTCTCGGTTCTGCGCCTCGGCGGCCTGATGACGGTGCTGACCAACAGCACCCCTCGCACGCGAGGCCGACTGGTCGGCCTGTATCAGTCCATCTCCCGTAGCGGCCCCATGCTGGGCGTGGCGCTGGGCGGCTTTGCGCTCGAACGTCTCGGCTACGGGCCGACGTTTCTGGTCATGGCCGCCGTCTCGGCGCTGGCGATACCCCTAGCCTGGGGGCTGCCACAGGTGCGCGAGACGGAGGGACCTGAAGGCGCGACCCCCTGGCGGGCGATGGTGTTCGGAGGACACCGTCTTGTGGCGGTCAAGACGGCGGCCCTGGTCAACGGCCTATCGTTCCACGGCATCGTCACCCCGACCATCGTGTTGGCCCTGGTGGAGGCGGGACGAACCAGCGGCGCGACGGAGTTGGCTGGTATTCTGGTCAGTCTGCGCTCGGGGTCCGACATGGCGCTGGCCGCGCCGCTGGGGTATCTCTCGGACCGCATTGGGCGCAGCCGCGCCCTACCGCTGTTCCTGGCCCTGGAAGGGCTGGCGACACTAGCTCTGGCCTTCGGTCTGGCCTCAGGCGTGACCGTCGTGGTTGTCACCTTGCTGACGCTCTTTGTCCTGTCCACCGGTGTCGGCACCGTCGCCGACGCGACGGCGGGCGACCTGGCCCAACCCCACCAGCGCGCCCAAGTCATGAGCAGCTATGCCACCTGGCTCGACCTCGGCGCGGCGATTGGGCCGGCGGTAGGGCTGGCGTTCGTCGGCGCGGTGGGCCTGCGCGTCACCTACCTGGGCGCGGCGGTGATACTCCTTGCCGCGACGCTGCACTTCTGGTGGGTAGCCCGCGCCTATCCCTGGTCGGCCCTCGTCACTGACGGCGTCCTGACCGCCGATTGAGGAAGCACCTCTTCGACTGTCACCCTGAACCAAGTGAAGGGTCTCGCTTTTGTCAGGCGAGATGCTGAGCCTTCGGCTCAGCATGACAATCAAATGGATGGGAGTATTCCGGCCAGCCAGGCGACGGTGCGTTCGATGACCTCGCGCTTCCAGGCGTAGCGAAAGAAGATATGGTCGGCCCCTTCAATGGCGACGATCTCATGAGGGATGCGGCCTTCCAGCAGCGCGTGTTGGAAGGCCGCGATCTCTTCTGACTGTATCTCGTCGGCCGTGCCGTAGATCGCCAGGACCGCGCCGGTTGTTTGGAGGAGGGAGGCCAGGGGACGGAGCTGATCCATGCCGTCGTAAAACTGGCGCCCCACCAGCATGGCCCACTGTTCCGCCACCTCTCGCCCGTTGACCTCCGTCATCTCAGGCCGCCACACCAGGCGCTCGGTCGGGATGCTCGACCAGAAGACGGTCGCCCGCACGCGACGGCTCTCGCCGGCCAGGTGCGCGCCCAGTACCCCGCCCCAACTGAAGCCGAGGACAGCCAGCTGCTGGGCGTCTACACCGGGGAGCGCGGCCAGGTAGTCCAACGCAGCGCGCGCCGCCGCCAGGTCGCCGTCTACGGTGATGTCCACGCTCTCCCCTTGGCTATCGCCCCGCCCCGGCAGGTCAATCCGCAACGCAACGAGGCCAGCTTGGGCCAACGCCGTGGCGAGGTCCACCAGCATGCGGTGGGGCTGGTCTTTGGAGCCGAGGAAGCCGTGGAGGATGAGGACACCGGGCCCCATGGCACTCGTATCCTCCAGCGGGCGGTCCAGGACGCCAAACAGGCGGCCGCCCTGGCTGGTGACGACCACAGGTTCACGATAAATTGTCATAGTTACCCCCACTACTATTCTGTCAGCCACCCTGAATGACCAGCCGGCGCAGCATCTGGCGCACGACCAGCCGCCCGAAGAACATCAGGACCAGGAACCAGCCCGCCTGGAAGCCGACGGCCTGCCAGTAGGCCAGGCCCGTCAACTTGCCTAGGTAGGTTTCAATGGGAATCTGAATCATGCTGGCCCACGGCAAGGCGCGGGCGATGGGGGCCAGCCAGTCTGGGAAGAAGGCCAGCGGGACCAGGAAGCCCGAAAAGAGCATGGCGACGAGACCGAGCATATTGTTGAGGCCGCGCACGTCCAGCGTCCAGAACACAACCGACGAGACCAGGAAGTGGATGCTGAAGCTGACCAGGGTCGCCAGGAGGAGCGTCAGGCCGAAGGCCAGCCAGCGCAGCGGGTCCAGTGGGATGTAGAAGCGGAAGAACAGCCAGATGAGGCTAAAGGTGAGCGCCCCACGATAGACGACGCCGTAGACGGAGCGTCCGACGAAGCGGGCCAGCCAGAAAGTGTAGTAGTCCACCGGCTTGCTCAGGTCGGACACCACCTCACCGCTGACAATGGACTGAGGGTGTTCGTTGTTGCCCCACATGGAGACCACCATAATCAGCGCCTGGGTCATGGCAACATAGGTGACGGCCTCGTAGGCCGTCCAGCCCGCGACCTGGGGGCGGTTCTCGAACAGCGCCAGCATGACGAAGGCCCGCAGCGCGCCGAAGAAGCCGTTGGTAGCGACACCGGCCAGATTGGCGGCGCGGTAGGCCAGTTGCTTCTGGAACGACATACGGGCGACGGCGAGATAGAGGGTGACAGGGCCAGGAAGGCGCGGGAAGGCGTAGGAAGACATAGGAAGGCATCGGAAACCGTTGGAGCCGATAGAAGTCGTTGATAGTCGAAGATAGTCGATGAAACATGATGGAACTCGAGAAAGCAGGAAGGAGAAACGTATTACTCGACCACTGCTTTCCAGAGGAAGCGGCGATGGCGCATAATCAGACCGTCAGGGCCAGCGAAGCGAGCAAAGACCCCCTCAAAGATCGGCTGGACCTCGGCGTAGGTTGGGACTTCGTCGGGCGCGTACCCCCAGGCCAGACGGACATAGAGTTGGTCTGGGGCATCAAAATACTCTGGCACGTCGTAAATCCAGCAGCTATGGATGTCTAACCCCGCCAGCGCGAGTCGGCGTACCACCGCCTGACGCATGTTGAAGTCGGGCGGCGACATCCGCAAGGGCGAGGGTAGGTCATCATTCCAGGCCTGGAGATGGACGGCTTCGATTGGGTTGAGTTGAAGCAGAACAGCGCCAGGGCGGGCGACACGGCGCACGTCCTCAATCCAGTGCAGCGGGCCGCGCCGCGAGATGAAGAGGTCAATGCTGGCAGGGTCGGCGGGGATATGGGGCTGGCCGCCATTGGCCTCAGCCGAGGAGTCGGCCAGGCGGAAGATGACATTCGCCACGCCCCGCTCACGCCCCGCGGCCTCAGCCAGTTCGATAAACGATGGAATGCGATCATAGGCCAGGACGCTACGGCACAGCGGCGCGATGTCCAGGGCAACCTCGCCATGCCCGCACCCGGCGTCGAGTACGTCCTTATCCGGCGCCAGGTGCGACTGGACCAGGCTCAGATAGGCATTCTCACCGTTGCCGGGGGCCAGCGTCGAGCGCCACGGATAGTAATAACCGCGCTGCATCTGGGCCAGGCGGTCGTACCAGGGGTTGGTGTGCGGTCGCATCAGGCTATAGCCTCGGTGGACCCTGGCGTATACGGTGAATCATCCCCTCCAGGCCGCCTGTCTGTTGCGGCGTGGCCCACACGTCCTCTAGCCACCAGGTCACACCGGCCTCGGCCCATCGCCGCGCCTGCGCCGTCGCCTGTTCGGGATTGTCGCCCGGTGTCTCGCCCTCCACGACGATGTCGAAGGGCGTGGTCAGCGTCCTGTTAGTCGCAACATAGTCTCGAATAGCGCGGACATCATCAGGCGTCAGTTCGCCAAAGCCGCCTTCGGGCTTCATCACACCAGGCAGTATGCCGTCACAGCGCAGGACGCGCTGCATGGACTTGGGACGCGGCCAGGCGCCGACACACCAAATGGGGACACGCGGCTGCTGGACCGGCGCGAGGTCAAAGTCCACGTCCTGGAGCCGATAGTGGCGGCCGGTATAGCTGAAGGGCTGGCCCTGCCAGAGGCCGTTGATTATGTCGAGGCCTTCGTCCAGCATCTCGGCGCGGGTCTTGCGGTCCGTGACTTCGCCTACCCGCTCGAACCAGTTGTTGGGTGGGGCTTCGAGGGCCGCGCCCAGGCCCACCATGAGGACGGCGCGGCCATTGGAGAGGTGGTCGAGGGTGGCGACTTCGCTGGCGACGGCCCACGGACGCCGGCGCGAGAGGGGTGTGATAATCGGCCCCAGGCGCAGGCGGCTGGTACGGGCGGCGACGCCCGCCAGGCAGACCCAGACGTTGATGCCCCAAATCATGTCCCATGGGAAGAGGCCGTCCCAGCCCGCGGCCTCGGCCTCCTCAGCCATGCGAATGAGTTCATGCGGTCTGACCGCCGGTACGTGGAGTCCACACTTCATGACGCCTCCGAAGTATCTGTTCTGCAAGGGAAACACTGTGACGCGGTCAGTATAGCACGAATGCGGAGGCGCGGGGAGGGTCAAACGGAGGATGAGGCGTCATCCGTTGGGTGGACACCGAAGGGAGGACAGGAACCCTACAGGGGCAATACCCTCTTCACCGCAAAGGACGCAGAGGGCGCAGAGGGATAATCGTATTTTCCTCGGCGTCCTCGGCGTCCTCGGCGGTAAGGGCAAGTTCTTTAGGCAGTTTCGAGCACAGTAGCCGGCCGGGGAGCGCCAAGAGCCGCCCGAACGCGCTCGGCCACGTCCTGCGCGGCGCGGGGCCGGCCTAGCCGGCGGGCCTGTTCGCGCATCGCCGCCAATTTCTCGGGCTGCCCTAGCAGGTAGAGGGCGGCTAGCGGCACCATCTCCGGCATGCGCAGTTGCACACCTGCGATACTGCCCGCGACCAGGTCGGCGTTCCACTCCTCCTGGCCCGGCAGCGGGTCAATAATGATCATGGGGATAGAGCGGGCCATGACCTCGCTAACGATCAAGCCGCCCGCCTTGCTGATCACCAGGTCGCTGGCCGTCACCAGGTCGTCTACATAGTCAATGCGCCCCAGGCGGCGCAATTGGACCTGCGGGCCGTCCGTCAGGTCGGCCAGGGCTTCGCCCACCTCCTCGTTGCGCCCGGCGACGACGGCCAGGGTCGTCGGCTGCTCGCCTTCGAGCAACCGCTCGACCATCAGGCGCACCCGTTTGGCGTCGATGCCGCCCGCGAACAGCGAGACGAGGGGGCGGTCGGTGGGCAGATCGTGCTTCTGGCGCATGTCCAGCGGCGCCTTGGGTTCGGCTATCTCCAGGTTGATGGGAATACCCGTCACATGGAGCAGGGAGGGGTCTACCCCGCGCCGCTCCAGGACATAGCGAGTGAACTCGCCGGGCACAAAGTAGCCGTCCACGCTGTCGCTGAGCCAGGTGCTGTGGGCCATGAAATCGGTGATGACGATATAGTGTTGGGCTGTCAGTTGACCCGAGGTCTTCAAGTAGCGCAAGAGCTGGATCGAGATGGGATGCACGCTGATGACGACATCAGGCGCCGCCTCGACAATCATCTCTTCCAGGTCGGTCATGAGCGAGCGTTCCATCAGCCCCAGCAGCTTGCTGCCGCTGCCGGGGTCTTCGACGTCGCCGGTATTACTGCTTTCGTAGATAAAGCGGTAGAGGGGCGGCGCTTTTTCGCTCAGCCCTTCGTACCACAGTTTCATGGCTGGGCGCAAAACCGGACCCACATGGTCGAGAATATCTTCGATGCGGCAGTCCACATCGGGGTAGCGGGCAAAGGCCTCGCCCAGGGCGCGAGCCGCGCTGAGGTGGCCGGTACCGAGGGTCGCGTGGAGAATCAGAATGCGGGGCATAACGTGGCCTCTTCTATGTGACAATTACATACTAAGTATGGACAAACGTGAACACAGCCCCAAAGCAAGCCGTGTGCCGTAGTTAGTAGGCCGCCAGCTTCCGCACCGCCTCAGCAATCTTTACCGCGTTGGGTCGGAAGAAGTCTTCCAGCGGCGGGCTGAATGGGACCGGCGTATCGGGCGCGGCGAGGCGCACCAGCGGCGCGTCCAGCAACTCGAAGGCATGTTCCGCGATGATGGCAGTCACCTCACCGCCGACGCCCCCCGTCAGTGTCGCCTCGTGGACGACAATCACCTTGCCGGTGCGTTCCGCCGTGCCTAGAATCGCGTCACGGTCCAGCGGCAGCAGCGTCCGCAGGTCCAGCACTTCCACGTCAATCCCCCCCGCCGCCACCGTCTCAGCCGCCTCCAGCGCCTCGTAGACCATCGAACCGTAGGCGATGACGGATACATCTCGCCCGCGCCGCTTTACATCGGCCTGGCCGATGGGCACGGTCCAGTCGCCATCAGGCACGTCCTCCTTGACCTTGCGGTAGAGATACTTGTTCTCGAAGTAGATGACCGGGTTATTGTCGCGGATGGCAGCCCGCAGCAGCCCCTTGGCGTCACGCGGCGAGGCCGGCGCGACGACTTTTAGGCCGGGGCGATGGACGAACCAGGCTTCCGGGTTCTGCGAGTGAAAAGGCCCGGCGCGCAGCCCGCCCCCGCTCGGCGCGCGGATGACCAGCGGCACGGGCGCCTGCCAGCGGTAGTAGCACGTCGCCGCCTGGTTGACAATCATGTCGAAGGGCGTGGCGATGAAGTCGGCGAACTGGATTTCAACGACGGGCCGCAGCCCCAGCATGGCCGCGCCGATGGCCGCGCCGACAAAGGCCCACTCGCTCATGGGCATGTCCATCACGCGGCGTTCGCCAAACCGTTCGACAAAGCCCTTGGTGACCTTAAATGCGCCGCCAAACGGACCAATATCTTCACCGAGCAGCAGCACGCGCTCGTCGGCTTCCATTTCCTCCCACAGCGCCGCGCTGATGGCCTGCAAATAGGTCAGTTCGGTCATAGCGCGTACACCCCTTCCAGGCAGTCTTCGCCCGCCGGCCACGGGCTGGCCTCGGCGAAGTCCACAGCGTCGTCCACCTGGGCGGCGATACGTCGGTCCAGCGCCGCGAGTTCGTCGTCGGTCAGGGCGCCCAGGTCACGCAATTGGCGCTCGTAGACGAGCAGTGGGTCGCGGCGCGACCACTCGTCGAGGAGGTCGCGCGGAACGTAGGAGCCGTCGTCGTGGTAGGCATGGCCGAGCATACGCATGGTCTTGCACTCGATAAGGGTGGGGCCATCGCCGCGCCGGGCGCGGGCCATCGCCGCCTGCGTCGCCTCGTAGACCGCCAGCACGTCGTTGCCGTCCACCACGATGCCAGGGAAGCCATAGCCCGCCGCACGGTCGGCGATATTTTCGACGGTTAGCTGACGGGATAGCGGCGTCGAATAAGCGTACTGGTTGTTCTCGCAGATAAAGACGACGGGAGCGCGCCAGACGGCGGCCAGGTTCAGGCTCTCGTGGCAGCCGCCTTCGCTGGATGAGCCATCGCCAAAGTAGGTCAGGGCCACGCGGGCCTCGCCGCGATACTGGAACGCCAGCGCCGCGCCGACGGCCAGCGGCATCGAATCGGGCAGCGGGCTGACATAGCCAATGATGTTCAGGCTCAGGTCCCCCATACCGTGAGTGTTCACGTCGCGCCCTCGGCTGACCCCTGTGACGCGCCCCATCATCTGGGCCATGATTCGGCGCGGGGTCATGCCGCGCAACAGGTACGCGCCCAGGTCGCGGTGCATGGGGGCCACCACATCGTCCGGGCCGAGGGCGAAGCTGCTGCCAACGGAGATGGCCTCGTGGCCGCGCTGCGAGAAGGCGGCGCCTGGAATGCGGCCCTGGTTGTAGAGCAGCCGCACGCGGTCATCGAAGGCGCGTGTCAGGCGCATCCAGTACAGGAGGGTGTGGAGGTCGTCGCGCGTCAGGCTGCGGACGGCTGTAGCGAGGGTCATGCTATTTCTCCTGAACCACCCGAAGGCTCGGAGCCTTCGGGTGGTTAGAGGGTTGGTGAAGCAGGTGTCAGCCCCTGCTCGCGGCAGATGGCGTCCAGCAGGCCGCCACTGGCAGCCAGGACCAGGTCATACGTCGCGGCGAAGGCGCCGTTGTAGTAGGGGTCGGGAACTTCGCGCAGCGGCTGGTGCGGGGCGTAGTCCAGGAACAGCCGCGCCCGTCGGTTGTGCGGAGCCAGCGAGCGTAGGTCGGCCAGGTTCTCACGGTCCATCGCCAGCACATAGTCGTAGTCGTCCAGGTCAGAGGGCAGGACTTCGCGGGCGAGATGGTCGCCGAGGGGGACACGGCGGTCGCGGAGGATACGCTGCGTGCCGGGGTGGGGCGGCGACCCGGCGTGAAAGCCAAGCGTACCGGCCGAGTCAATCTCAAACTGATCGGCCAGGCCAGCTTCCGTTACCAGGTGTCGAAAAACGGCCTCGGCCATCGGGGAGCGACAGATATTCCCCATACACACAAATAGAACTTTGACCATACGACGCTCTCCCCTTGACGACAGAACGCTGGCCGGTAGACCCTGAAGATGTTGGAGAGCTTTAGGGTCTTGTGAGTAGCAGGATTATACGACGACTGGGGAGTCTGGGCAAAAATACTGGGGCAGCCGAGCGACTGCCCCAGTCGGGCGAACACGCCGGTTCGCCCCTACACTTGATCCGTTGATCAGTAGCGGAAGACGGCGGCCAGTGGCTCTTCGCCCAGCAGGTCAGGCATGCTGTAGACCGCCCCATTATTTAGCAAGGTCTGCGCGGCGGCGCGGTCCACCACGTCCACGCCCACCTCGGGCGCCGGCTGCAACTGGACAGCGAGGGTGACAGGATCAATCTGCCCCCAAACCGGCGCGTCGCCGGTGATGAAGAGAGAGGCGACGCGCCCCTGGTAGGCGGCTGTCACAATCTCTTCGACGCGGTTGGACGCCTGGCCTGTACCGATGCGGGCGCGGTACTGGG
>JAHCIP010000103.1 GCA_026129165.1 Anaerolineae bacterium | reverse complement strand
GGCGCGCGCGAGTCTTGGCGGGCGCGGGTTCGACCGGCGCGGCCGGCGTGGCGGCTGGCTGGATCGCGTCAATTTCCTCGTCGCCCAACGACTCAGGGGCAAAGGCGCTCAGCTTGAGCGGGTCCTCGCCGGGCAGGAAGACTTCGGTCACCGAACCGCTACTGAAGACCTGGACCAGGTTGCGGCGCTCGGCCTCCTTGAGGAAGTCGCGGAACTTCTCGAAGTTCTTGCCCTTCTTGTCCTTGAGCTTCGTCTCGTCAAAGTCGCCCAGTAGTTCGATCATCAGCAGCTTGAGCGTCGCCAGCGTCGCCAGGTTGCCGCGCTGCCGGGCCAGCTTGATGGCCTGCACCAACGTCGCATAGGGGTCCTGTTCGCCAGGCGTAACGCGGACACGCTCCTGGTCGTCCTTGTCGCGCAGATGGTCCACCATCTGCGAGTAGAAGATGAACTCGTCGGCGCTCTGGGCCAGGTGCGACGAGGCCGCGTCGGCGACGCCGATGACGATGACGCGCTTGCCCTGCTGGCGGATGGCGTTGATGAGGGGGATGAAGTCGCGGTCGCCGGTGATCACGACATACGTGTCAATATTCGGATGGGTGTAGAGGGTCTTCATGCAGTCAATGCACATGTGGATGTCCACCGAGTTCTTGATGGCGCGTCCCATGCGACCCTCTTCGCGATCATAGTAGTATGTCGGGACGTACATCGGCTCGATGCTGTTGGCGTAGAGCGCGTTGGTCACGCGCGGGTAGCGATACCAGTCGGCGTAGGCGCGGGCAATGGTCACGCGGCCATACTCCTGGCACTTATCGCGGATAGAGTCAAAGTTCGGTTGCTCGCCGTACTTGTTACGAATCGAGATATAGATGTTCTCGAAGTCCACAAACACGGCCACATCAGTCGTAGGCATACAACTCCTAAGGGAAGGATGAGGGAATAGGGATTAGGGATATGATAGAGCGTAGTCCCTATTCCTTATTCCCTCTCCAACAACAAGTCTAACTCACGGTTCAGCAAGTCCCAGACCCCGGCGATATGGGCGGGCGTCGTCCGAATATGGCCTATCGCCAGGCGTAGGGCGTAGCGCCCCCCAAGGCGCGTGTGCGACAGGAAGGCGCGTCCTGTCGCATTGATGCGCTCCTCAAGGGCGATGTTGAGGGTTTCCAGACCAGCCTCATCCTGCGCAAGGGCGGCTGGTTGGGCGCGGAAACAGACGGTACTGAACGGCGTTGGGGCGAGACGTTCCCAGTCAGGCGAGGCGTCTACCCAGGCGGCAAAGTCCTGGGCCATCTGGATGTGCTGGGCCAGGCGCTCGGCCAGACCTTGCTGCCCATAGTAGCGCAGGACAAACCAGAGCTTGAGGGCGCGGAAACGGCGGCCCAACTGAACCCCATAGTCCATAAAATTGGTGACCACATCGTCTTCGCGGTTGCTCAGGATGTCGAGCGACAGTTGGAAGGCGCGCTTGAGAACGTCGGGGCGCTGGCAGTACAGGACGGAGCAATCCACCGGCGTGAACAGCCACTTATGCGGGTTGAATACAAATGAGTCGGCCTGCTCGACGCCGGCGAGAATGCCCCGCCATTCGGGGATGACCGCCGCCGATGCGGCATAAGCGCCGTCCACATGCAGCCAGACGCCGTACTTCTGACAGACCTGGGCAATCTGGGGTACGGGGTCGATGCTCGTCGTCGAGGTCGTGCCGACGGTCGCTGTAACCGCCATAGGGCGATAGCCAGCGGCTATGTCCGCCTGGATAGCGGCCTCCAAGAGGTCGGGTCGCATGCGGAACTGGTCATCTGTGGCAATTTTGACGACGTTCTCCTGGCCGACTCCGATCAAGATAGCGCCTTTCTCGACGGAGTTATGCGTCTGGTCTGAGATGTAGACGCGCAGGTGGGGCAGGTCGGGCCGGCCGGCCATGCCCTGCCGGCGAATGCCGAGGTCGAGGTATTCCCGCGCCGCTGCCAGGGCGGTCATGCTGGACACCGACGCCGTGTCGGTGATGATGCCCCAGAAGCTGGTGGGGAGGCCGAGCATCTGCCGCAGCCAGTCGAGGACGACCTGTTCGAGTTCGGTAGCCGAGGGGGAGGTGCGCCAGAGCATGCCGTTTACGTTCAGCGCGGCGGCCAGCATCTCGCCCAGGATGCCGGGGGCTGAGCCGGTGATGGCAAAGTAGGCATAGAACGCGGGGTGGTTCCAGTGGGTAATGCCGGGCACGATGATGCGCTCGAAGTCGGCCAGGATAGCGTCCATCCCCTCGCCTGCTAGAGGCGCGGCGGTGGGCAACTGGCCTTTGATGTCACCCGGCGCCACCTGGGACAGCACAGGGAACTGCTCCGGATGGGCCAGGTAGTCGGCAATCCAGTCCACTATCTGATGCCCAAACTGGCGAAATTCCGCTGGCTCCATATCGGTCACGAACTCACGCACCGGCTCTTGCACACACCCTCCGTCATAAAGAAAGCGACCTTCGCCTGCCAGACCAGCGCCAGGTCGAAGCTCGCCTACGGAGAACAGGTCAGTCTCCATATTATACCATAATCTAGGTCAATCGCCTAACGCCACGAAATAGGACGGATTTTTCAAAAAATCGTATGCTCTTAATGGAATATACCTTGACAAGTATATTCCTCTTGTGGTATAATAGACCTATGCAAGCGATACTCAGTGCTCTGGCCGAGCCAAACCGCCTCCAAATTGTAGAACTGTTGCGTGACGGTCCACGCTCTGTGGGGGAGATCGTCGAGCGGCTGGGCATGCCACAGCCGCAAGTCTCCAAGCATCTGCGCGTGCTGAGCGAGGCCGGGGTGGTCGAGGTGCACCCGATTGCCCAACGTCGCATCTACGCCTTGCGGCCTGAGGCGCTCAAGCAGCTAGAGACCTGGGTATCCTCTTACCGACACGTGTGGGAAGAGCAGTACGACCGATTGGACGCCTATTTAACCGAGCTACAAGCCAAGGAGCAACCCCGTGATGACAAAGACTAGCCATCCTATGACCCTCACCCTCGCCTCCGACCGCGAGATTCTTGTGACGCGCGTCTTTGATGCGCCCGCCCGTCTCATCTTCGAGGCCCACACGCAGTGCGAACACCTGAAGCGGTGGATCGGTCCGCGCTCGGTCACATTGGCCCGCTGCGACAACGACTTCCGTCCCGGCGGCGCCTATCGCTTCGTCTACCGTAACGCCGACGGGAGCGAGTTCGCGTTCCACGGCGAATACCGCGAGATTGTCCCGTACACGCGGCTGGTGACGACCGAGGTGTATGAGATGGAGGAGTATCCGGACATGGAGCCGGCGATCAATACGATGACACTGGAAGAGCGCGACGGCCAGACGCTCATGACGCTCTCGATGCTTTACCCCACGCCCGAAGCGCGCGATGGGGCCGTTCAGTCGGGGATGGAGCACGGTATGCGTGAGGGCTACGAGCGCCTCGACGAGCTGGCGGA
This sequence comes from Anaerolineae bacterium, assembly GCA_026129165.1. Taxonomy (GTDB): domain Bacteria; phylum Chloroflexota; class Anaerolineae; order Epilineales; family JAHCIE01; genus JAHCIE01. Next base: position 14,830 of record JAHCIP010000103.1, on the reverse strand, counting down.
AGCGATGGCGTAGCCGACGCAAAGACCGGGGTCTACGCCCCCTGTCCCTACCCGAGGTCATACATTTGGGGCCGACTTGGGAGTCGGCCCCGTTCTTGTCTACCACACTACTTCAGCAATTGACCGTCAGCGCCCAACCAGACCGCCTGACCTATGCTCAGCCCCGTCGGGTCGCCCCGAACCGTGAGTGTGCCCAGATGGACGCGGCCTGTCAGCCCTTGTCGTCCCAGGACCACACCTGCCAGAGGCAAGACCGTCCCCTCGTTCTTCGTCGGGACGAGGAACAGTTGATCAGTGAGGGCAGGGTCGAGGGCGAATGGGTTAACGCCAATTAGGGCGGTGCGCCCAGCCTGAGTGCGAATCACCAGGTTAAGCCCGTGGACATCGGTCAGCCCCTCGGCCCAGACTTCAACGGATGTTAGTCCGTCGGGCCGTGTCGCGCCGGGCATCAAGGTTAAACGAGGCCCTGTGGCGGGTCTTTTGCCAGTCAGGGAGGCTTTCGTCTCCGCAGCGGGCGTCCCCCACGGTTGGGGACAGTCGCTGCCAAAGTTGTAGCCCACCAGGACCAGGTCACTCAAGCCAATCTCGCCGTCGCCATTGAGGTCGGCGCGTGGTTCCGCCGACGCCGGCAGGCCGTAGGTCCCGGCGACAAAGACCAGGTCGAAGATATTGACTGTACCATTGCCATCAATGTCCCCGCCCAATAAGAGCGCGGCCGGCACGCTGAGCGTCTGACCCACGCCTACCGCGATGGGTAAGCGGCTACACAGCCAGCCCTGGCGCTGGGCGGTCAGTTGGTACTCGCCTGGCAGGATATTGCTAAACGAGAACGACCCATTGCTGTCAGTCATGGTGGAAGTGGTCGTTGGTCCGGTCAGGAGCAGGGTAATGCCGTCGTGGGCGGCGCGGCTCTGGAGCCGTACCGTCCCCTGGATGCGCTCCCCCTGGCTGGCCGTGCGTTCGCGCACAAACACATCGGGGCAGTGACCAGCCTGGTAGAAGCCGCACGCGTTGGTGTCACCGGCAACCAGGGTGCGGGCGAACGAGTCGAAACCGATGAAGCGGCCGTCGGCCGAGACGCTGGAGCCGCCGCTGGGCGCGTCGCCCTCGGTGCCCTCGCTGGCGATGCTGGCGCGCACGGTGATGCCGAGTTGGCGGTCACGCCAGAAGACGTCCGCGAAGCCGTTGGTGTCCAGGGCGACGAGGTTACTCGCTTCGGAGGTAAAGGCTACGAGCCGCCCGTCGGACGCGATGGCGGGTTCATAACTCGCCCCGTTCCCTTCCAGACCGTCGTCTGAGATGCTGACGCGGGAGGTCAAGCCGCCGACCAGGTCGCGCAGGAAGACATCGGGAGCATTGTTGGTGTCGAGGGGGACGAGGTTGGAGGCGTCGGAGGCGAAGGCGACCCACTGCCCGCCGCCAGCCAGGGTCGCCTGGCCGCTGGCCCCATCGCCTTCGGTCCCATCCGAGGCGAGGCTGACACGGGTGGTCGCGCCGATGGTCAGGTCGCGGACAAAGACATCCTGCACGCCGTTGAGGTCGTTGGCGACCAGGTTGCTCGCCAGCGATTGGAAGGCGACGAGTTGGCCGTTGGCCGACAGGCTGGGTGAGCCGCTGTCGGCGTTCGCCTGCGCCCCACCTGTTCCGACGCTCACGCGGGTTGTGATACCTGTCAGCCGGTCGTGGACAAAGACATCCCAGACAGTGTTGGTATCGTTGGCGACCAGATTACTGGCGGCCGAAGCGAAGGCCACATAGCGGCCATCCGCCGCCAGGGCCACGCGCCCCCCGGCGCGCCCGCCGGCACTCGGCCCATTGGCCTGAGTCCCATCAGAGGCGATACTGACGCGAGTGGTTATCCCCTGTTGGCGGTCGCGCACAAACACATCCCAGGTGCCATTGGTGTCATTGGCGACGAGATTGCTGGCGGCGGAGTAGAACGCGACGAAGCGGCCGTCGGCGGAGATGGCTGGGCCTTCAACAGCAGCGTCTGGCGAGCCGCCCCCCAGAGCCACGCTGACCCGTTCGAGGCTGAAGGTCTGGCGGTCATAGACAAAGATGTCTGCGTAGGGGTTGGTATCGTTGGGAACCAGATTGCCCGCCTCGGAGCCGAACGTGACATAACGGCCATTAGCTGACACGGCCGGCCCGAAGCTCGCGCCATCGCCCTGAGTGGCGTCGCTGGCGATACTGACGCGGGTGGTAAGGCCCACCGGATTGGCGCTGGCTGGGAGCGCTGCCAACGCGACCAGGAGGACCAGCACGGCCAGGAGGGTCAAGCGGCGGCGGCGGGGGGCAGCGTGGCGAGACCGACTTGGGGATAAGGCCGACTCTGGGTTACAATGAGTGTCATAAAGAGATGGGTAGGTCACGGGTAGTTCCTTCCGGGGCGGCGTCCCCCTACCACAGATGCGAAAAGCGTTCTACCTGCAAGACGAGACCCAATAGAGGGCAGATTTCTGGCGGATGACGTAGCTGGAGGTACTATGAGTGATATCGAAGCGAAACTGGGGCGCGTGCGCGACTTTATGGCGGGGCGCGGGCTGGAGGCGCTGGCCCTGCGGCGCGTGAGCAACTTCGCCTGGCTGACCGACGGCGGCGCGAGCCACATTATGATCGCGCATGAGAATGGCGGCGCGACTTTGGTCGTGACTCCAGATGCGCTACACATCGTCACTAATTCGATCGAAGCGCCGCGCCTGGAACGCGAGGAAGGGCTGGCCGACCTGCCCCTCACCTGGCATGTCTATCCCTGGTACGAGCCGGGGCGGCCGCTGACGGCCCTGACCCAGGGTCGACGCCTCGGCGCGGATTTCCCCTTTCTAGGCGCGACCGACATTGACGCCGATTTGCGCCGCGTGCGCGCCCAGTTGACGCCGGCCGAGAGCGAGCGCATGGCGGAGGTGGGGGGGCGCACGGGCGCGGCTCTGGAAACGGCGGCGCGGCGGGTGCGGCCGGGGATGTCCGAGTTTGCCATCGCCGGTCTGATCACCCAGGCCGCTTTCGAGCGGAGCCTCACGCCGGTCCTGGCGCTGGTGGCCGTGGACGACCGCGCGCTGGCCTACCGCCACCCGCTGCCTACCGCCCGGACCCTGGACCGCTACGCCATGCTCGTCATCTGCGGCCGCGACCGAGGGCTGGTCGCGTCGGCTACGCGGCTTGTCCATATCGGCCCCGCGCCGGCAGACCTGAAGGCGCGGGTCGAGGCAGTGGCGCGAGTAGACACCGTATTCATGCAGGCGACACGGCCCGGCGCCCGGCTCAAGGAGATACTTCAACAGGCCATCGCCGCCTACGCCCAGGCTGGCTACCCTGATGAGTGGCAGCGGCATCACCAGGGCGGCGTCGCGGGCTACGAGTCGCGCGAGTACCTCGCCACGCCAGCGGCAATGGAAACCGTCGTGCTGGGCCAGGCGTATGCCTGGAACCCCTCCCTGGTCGGGACTAAGTCGGAGGACACCCTGATGGTGGGCGAGGCGGGGCCGCGCATCGTCACCGCCACGGGCGATTGGCCGACGGTTCAGGGTTTGCCCCTGCCTCGCCCGGCCCTTTTGGAACTGTAGCGGTTGTTTCTAATCTAAATCTCAGCCAGAGCCGTTGAAATCTGGCCCTGGTGTTTGGAGCGCCTTTTAGGTTCATGCTATACTTTGCGCGACTCGCATTTCCCATCGTCCGGTGCGACTGATCGGTTGCCTATGACTTTGCTATCCGTGCCCGATGCCCTTGATACTATCCTGGCCGACCTCGCGCCCCTGCCAGCCGAGCGCGTCCCGCTGCTGGACACGCTGGGCCGCGTCCTGGCTGAGGACATCCACTCGGCGCAGGCCATCCCGCCTTTCACCAACTCGGCCATGGACGGCTTCGCCGTGCGCGCCGCCGATGCGCAAGGAGCGACGGCCAGCCAGCCGGCCCGCCTGACGGTGGTGGGACAGGTGGCGGCCGGCGATGCGCCGGGGGCCAGGGTTGCGCCGGGGACGGCGGTGCGGATCATGACCGGCGCTCCCCTGCCCGATGGAGCGGACACTGTCGTCCGCTTCGAGCAGACCCAGACCGACGCCGAAGGCGTCCTGATCCTCGCCGCGCCAACGCGCGGGGATAATGTGCGGCTGGCGGGTGAGGATATCCAGGCTGGCGCGGTAGCCGTGGTAGCAGGCACAGTCATTCGGCCTCACGTCATCGGGCTGCTGGCGTCACTGGGCTGTGCCCGGGTTCTGTGCCATAGCCGCCCACGCGTCGCGGTCCTCGCGACGGGCGACGAGTTGGTGGGGCTGGACGAGCCGCTGGGGCCGGGCAAGATTCGCAACAGCAACGAGTATACGCTGGCAGCGTTGGTCCAGGAGGCGGGTGGTGTCCCCGTCTGCCTGGGGATCGCCCGTGATCAGGCTGACCACTTGCGGGCCAAGCTGCGCGAGGGGCTGGCGCAGGGCGTGGACCTGATGCTGACTTCGGCCGGCGTGTCGGTGGGCGATTACGACATGGTCAAGGAGGTCCTGGCGAGCGAGGGCGAGATGCGCTTCTGGCAGGTCGCCATCAAGCCTGGCAAGCCACTGGCCTTCGGCCATGTCCAGGGCGTGCCCTTGATTGGGCTACCGGGTAATCCGGTGGCGACAGCGGTCGCCTTTGAGGCATTTGCCCGTCCGGCACTCTTCAAGCTGCTCGGCCGCCAGGGCGCGACCCGTATCACCGTCCCGGCAATCTTGCTCGAAGAGCTTGAGAACAGCGGCCGCCGCCATTTTATGCGCGCCTGGGTCCGCCGTCAGGGCGACCACTTTGAGGTCACGACACGCGGCTACGGCGTCACGGTCCAGGGGTCTGGCATCCTGTCGTCGCTCGTCTGGGCCAATTGCTTGCTGATTGTGCCCGAGGATGTGACGCGCCTGGCCGAGGGGGCGCTGGTGGACGTGCAGCTCTTGACCGATACGCTTGGGTAGAGACGCGACATGTCGCGTCTCTACCCAAGCCCCTAGCCTCTGAGGGCAGGGGGTTGGGTAGGTTCTTATCCGAACATCTTTCAGATGGAGGTTTTCGTGGCTAAACAACGTGTCTCTCCTACGCCCCGGTCGAACCGCGTGACGTCGCGCCCAGCGACGCCTGCCAGTAGCGACCCGGCGGCCCGCCCGTCCAGTGCGGCGCGTCCATCCCCGGAGTCTCGGTCGTCGGCCGCGCCGCGAACGCGGCCGACGACTCGCTCGGCTGCGGCCCCGGCGCGGCCGAGCATCTCACCCGTAACCATAATCCTGGGGCTGGTGGTCGTGGCGGCCATCGCGGGTCTCGCCATCCTCCTCAATCAGCAGCAGACCCGTCCGACGACGGCGAGCAAGGTGGACGTGCCTGTGTCCCTGAGCGAGAAGGGCATCCCCCAAGGCACGACGCCGGAGGGGTACGCCTTCAAGGGCAACCCAGACGCCAAGGTGGTGGTCGAGGACTTCGCCGACTATCAGTGCCCGCACTGCGGGACGTTCGCCACGACGGTCGAGCCGCGGATTGAAGAAGAGTACGTCAAGACGGGCAAGATCAAGTTTGTCTTCCGCGACTTCCAGTTCCTGGACCGCAAGTCGCCGACCGAGCCAAGCCCGATGGGCGACTCGCACCGCGCGGCCCACGCGGCGTACTGCGCCAAGGACCAGAACAAGTTCTGGGAGATGCACGACATCATGTTCAACAACCAGCCCAAGCAGGAGAACCGCAGCGGCTATAATGACGCGACGCTGGAAGGCTTCGCTTCTCAGTTGGGTCTGAACATGGACCAGTTCCGTTCCTGCATGAAGGACAAGCCCGGCGAGATCAACAAGATCATTGACCGCAGCATGAACGACGCGAAGGGGAAGCAGGTCCAGGGGACGCCCACTTTCTTTGTGAACAACCGTAAGGTCGAAAGTGGTGACTACGACACGCTCAAGGCGGCGATTGACCTGGCCTTGGGGCAGGCTCAGTGAGGCAACTTACTCTCCAATCTGGCCGGCTGCGCCGGGTCAGCGGGCTGCTAGCCGCCTGGCTGGTCCTCTTCCTGGCCGCTTGCGCGGGCAGCCCGACCACCACACCCGCGCCCTCGGCCACGGCGACTGGCGGGGCGAGCGCCAAGACCGCCGCGACTGCCGCGCCCAAGACGGCCGCGACCACCGCCCCCAGCGCCGCCCAGGCGGGGACACCTAAGGCGACCGATGCCAGCGGTACCGGCGGTACGCCCGCGCCCCAGGCGACCCTGGTGGAGCCGAAAGAGTTGGCGGGCAAGGGCAACCCTAACGCCAAGGTGACGATTATCGAATTCTCGGACTTCCAGTGACCGTTCTGCCGGCGCCTGGCGCTTGAGACGGCCCGTGGGGTCGAAAAAGACTACATCAGCAAGGGTCTGGTCTATTTTATCTACTTTGACTTTGCCTTCCTGGGCGACGAGTCCATCGCGGCGGCCGAGGCGGCCCGCTGCGCCCAGGACCAGGACAAGTTCTGGGAGTACCATGACCTGCTCTTCCAGAATGCCAAGGACGAAAATGCGGGCGACTTCAAGCGCGAGAACCTGGATAAGTTCGCCCAGCAGCTTGGCTTGAACATGGCCCAATTTGGCGAGTGCGTCACCACCCGCAAGTACAAGGACTATATCCAGGCCGAGGTGCAGGAGGGGCGGCGCATCGGTGTCAGCTCCACGCCGACGCTCCTGGTCAACCAGCGCGGTGTACAGGGTTTTGTGGCCTACGAGAATGAGAAGACCGACCGTAACCTGCTCGTGGCGCCGGGGGTGACGCTGACCGACCAGGCCAAGTTGCAGACCGGCAAGGAGGTCTGCTTGACGGGCGAATTAGACTCGAACCGCCGCCTGAGCAAGGGGGCCGTCGCCGACCCGCCGGGCAACGACCAGTCGTTGTGCGGGGTGGTCAAGTCGTTCAAGCCCTCGACCGCCTCTCAGGCGGGTGAACTGGTCCTAGAGACGATAGTCCAGGGCTTGAAAGAGATCATTGAAGAGGAGTTGAAGAAGGCGCCATGAGCAAGCGTGAGCGGCGCAAGCCGGTAAAACCCCAGGCTAGACCTGTTCCCCCTGACCGGGGGCTGGATTACGCGCTCTCGCTCGGCCCCGCGTGAGGTGCTCACGCTGGGTGGCGGGGAGGCGGTGAACAGTCGCCGGCGGCCGCGCTCCGTCTGGCAGCCCTGCTGACGCCGTTCCTCATTCCCGCGCGCTGGCGGTGCTGGGGATCCTCGATTCCATCTACCTGTCATATGTGAAGATCGCCCATGCCAAACCCTTCTGCGCCGGTGTGGGCGACTGCGAGACGGTCAATACCAGTGTCTACTCGGTATTCATGGGCGTCCCCATCGCCTACCTCGGCGTGCTCATGTACGCGACGCTGTTCGTCCTGTCCTTCTGGGGGCGCGTCTGCCGAACCCCTGGCGACCCCACGCTCCGCTGCTGATCATGGCGATCTCGTTTGGCGGCGTCCTCTACTCAGCCTATCTGACCTACCTCGAACTGTACGTCATCGAGGCCATCTGCGTCTACTGCGTGGTCTCAGCCACGCTCATCACACTCATCTTCCTGTCGTCGTTGTGGTTGTATTGGCGCGACCAGAGGGCGCCGGAAAGCGCGTAATCGTGTGGCCCTGAATCGCCTCCCCCACCTGCCCCCCGGCTTTGACATTCGGCGGCTCACCACAGCCGCCGAGTATCATGCCGCCGAGGAGTTGCAGGTCGTCACCTGGGCCATGACCGACCGCGTCGAAGCGACACCCATCCATGTGCTCGTCACGGCGCAAAAGAACGGCGGCTTGGTCCTGGGCGCCTTCGCGCCGGATGGGACGCTGGCCGCTTTCTTGTTCGGCTTCTTGGGGACAACAGCCGACGGAACGCTCAAACACGTCTCGCACCAATTGGGCGTACTGCCCCAGTATCGCGGTTTGAGCCTGGGCTACCTGCTCAAGCGGGCGCAGCGCGGTGAGGTCCGCCGCCAGGGCCTCGACCTGGTTACCTGGACCTACGACCCGCTGGAGACGGTCAACGCCCACCTGAACCTGACCCAACCGGCGCGGTCAACACGGTCTATCTGAGCAGCGTCTACGGGGAGATGCGGGACAGCCTCAACCGGGGCCTGCCCTCGGATCGCTTCCAGGTGGACTGGTGGATACGCTCGCAGTGGGTGCATGAACGGCTGTCGCTGGCCCACCCGCTGAGCCTGAGCGACGCCAGCGCGGCTGCCTGTCGTCAACCAGGTGACATGGCAGGCGGGCGACGGCGGACCCATTGTCGCGCCTGTCGGCCTGGATGGCAGCTTCACGGCGTCCGATGTGCTGCTCCAGGTTCCGTACCACTTCCAGGCCGTGAAACGCGCCGACCTCGACCTGGCCTATACCTGGCGGATGCATAGCCGCGAAGCGTTCGAGACTCTGTTCGCTCAGGGCTGGCGTGGTGGAAGTGGTGGACATGCTGCGCGGCGACACCGCGGGGCGCTTCCTGTGGCCTACTACCGCTTTATTCGGCCTGGCGACCCACCGCCCTGGCGCGTCCGTGAGCACGCGCCGATCGAGACGATTCCCGACCTCCCCACCGCCCTGCGCCAGTTCGCCCAACTCTATCATCAGAGTTTGTTTTGGAAGGCGCATGAAGTCCTGGAAGCTCCGTGGGCCGTCGCGGAGGGCGAGGACAAGGCGCTGCTCCAGGGGCTGATTCGGACGGCCGCCGCCTTCCACAAGCTGACTGCTCACGGCAACCCGACGGGGCGCGCCACCTGGCGTGGGTGATTGATACGCTGACGCCGCTCGGCCCGACACGCGAGGGGGTGGACGTAGCGGCCTTCGTCGCCGGGCTGCGGCGCGCCCTGGCCGCCATCACGGCGCTGGACGATGCTGACCAATTTGACCGTGCCCTCATCCCGCAACTGAGGATGACCCCCGACCGCTGACCGTAGCTCACTGTCCGCCGTCCGCTATCCGCCGTCTGCGGTCCTCCCTAGTCCCTAATCCCTAACCCTTGTTAAGGAGGTTGTATGCGCATAGACCGCGCCGACCTGTACCAAATCACCATGCCCCTGGTATCGCCCTTTGAGACGAGTGGCTGGGTCAAGACCCACGAGGAACGCATCCTGGTCGCCTTACACAGCAATGGCGTTATCGGCTGGGGCGAGTTCGCCGGCGACGGCCCCTGGTACTCGTATGAGACTATCGAGGTCGCCTGGCACATCATCCAGGAGTACCTCGTCCCGATGCTCATGGGCCGCCAAGTCAAGGCCACGACGATGCAGTATGCGCCCGTCGAGGCACCGTGGGACGTGCGGAACCGCTTCGCCCCGGTACGCGGCTACCCCATCGCCAAGCACGCCGTCGAGTCGGCGGTCTGGGACCTGTGGGCCAAACAGCAGGGCCTGAGCCTGGCCCAGGCGTTCGCCCGCTGCCCACAGTTCGCGCCGGGGGCGGGCCGCGAGACGGGCGACCGTGTGGCCGTGGGGGTGAGCGTGGGCATCCAGAAGTCTATTCCGGCCCTGGTGGACCGTGTGGGCGGGTATCTGACCGACGGCTACCGCCGCATTAAGATCAAGATCAAGCCGGGCTACGACATTGACGCGGTGACCGCGCTGCGCCAGGCGTACCCCGACATCGCCCTCCAGGTGGACGCCAACTCGGTCTACCAGTTGAGCGACGCGCCGACCTTCCAGGCCATGGACCCCTATAACCTCCTGCTCATCGAGCAGCCGCTGAGCTACGACGACATCCCCGAACACGCCAAGCTCCAGGCGCAGCTCAAGACACCCATTTGCCTGGACGAGAGTATCCACACGGCGGACAACGCGCGTTGGGCTATCGAGCTTCAGTCTTGCCGCATCATCAATATCAAGCCGGGGCGACTGGGCGGCTACACCGAGGCCATCGAAGTCCACGACGTGTGCCAGCAGCATGGGCTGCCGGTGTGGTGCGGCGGCATGCTGGAGACGGGCGTGGGCCGCGCCGGCAATGTCGCCCTCGCCAGCCTGCCTAACTTCAAGCTGCCCGGCGACATCTCGGCCTCGCGCCGCTACTACCACCAGGACATTGTCGAGCCGGAATTTGTCCTGAACGACGACAGCACGCTCTCGGTCCCGACAGGGTTGGGGATTGGCGTCGAGGTGCAGATGGACCGCCTCGCCAAGCACTGCGACCGCCAAGCCACCGTGTAGAGTTTGATGTACACAAGACTCGTAGGGTTCTGAAAACTCTACGAGTCTTGTGCTTCCACCTATTCCCTTCTGTTTCCCCCTGTTCCCTTATCTTCCCTTAAGCTTGCCTTAATCTTGCAGAATGCTAATTTTAGGCGTGACGTTGGGGGGGCTAAATTCGTCAATATCTTTAGGAATCGTCCTCCCATCGGGAGTAGGCGCTCGCGATTCACTCTGCTGCCGCTTTCCTCACTTAGGAAAGGAGTGTTGTATGCGACGTTCGGGTGCTCCACCCTCAGTAGGGCTGGCCTTCTGCCTGACCCTGCTCTGTATATTTGCCCTCATGGTACTGATCTCGCAGCCTGATGCGACGCAGGCAGCGCCAGTCCCCCAGACCAACCCAACGCCCGAGTTGACCCCGGTCTGTCCCCAAACCAAGTTCGACGAACCGATGCTCAGCGATGGCACAGACCAGTTTACGTGTACCAATCCGCTCGGCCGGGTCATCGCCTGGGTGTTCATTGACGCCAACGCGAACCGCCGCTACGACTCGGGCGAGGTGGGTCTACCAGGCGTCACCGTGCAATTGCTGGACTCCAGCGGCAATGTGGTGCGCAGCATGGTCTCCATCCTCAACTCGACCGGCACGATTGGCGTGGCCGAGTTCCTGGGTGTGCCTACCGCCGGCGTCCCGTATACGCTCCGCATTCTGACGCCCCCCGGCTACACGCCTACGCTGACGACAGAATACACCGTCCAGGCGACCAGCTTTGTGTTCTGTTGCTCCGCCCAATTCTACTTCCCGTTCTTCCCTCAGACGCCTCCGCAGATGACGGTGACGCCGACGCCGCCGCCTAACGTTCCGCCGCCACCCGCGCCGGCCTGCGTGCCAGTATCGCCATCGGGCGGCAACTACGTCCAGCTGCCGGTGCTCGGCTACGTGGGCAACGAGTCGACGGGCGTTGACTGGGTCATCGAGGCCCAGAACGTGGGCGCGACGTGGACCAAGATTGCGCTCCTCTTATTCCAGGAGAACCAGGGCTTCTGCCAGCCGCAGGTGGCAGCGCCCTTCAAGCTAGAATGTACCGGCTTGCTCAAGCCTGGCTCGGCCTGGATTTGGACCAGCCAGCAGGTCAGCCGCGCGGCCAAGAGCGCCATCGCCTTCAGCTTTAACCCCTTCCCGGCTTACAACCCGCAGTACTACCGCTGTGAGTCGCTGGACACATTGCGCCGCACGGCGGCCTGGCCCGAGGGCTGGCCGAGTGTATCACCCAGCCCAGGCGCGTTCCCGTTCAACTGGAACCCGTTCCTGGGGCAGCCCATCGCGCTGGAAGTGGTGCGCAAAGTGCCGGGTAATACCAACGCCAGCCTCGTCATGGCCGGCGGCTATTCGGCCCTGAACGCGACAATGGAAGGCCGCTATGACCCGGTCTTTGGCGGCTTCGCGTACTACGCGCCCGTCGTCTACAGCGGGTTCATGGGCTTCAACTCCTGGCTCTATATCCAGAATAGCGGCTCCGAGTGTTCCAGCATCGAAATCTGGTTCAAGGCCCAGGATGACTGTCTCCGCGCCCAGATCTGCGAGGTCCTGCAAATCGCGCCGGGCTACACGGCTCAATTCAACGTCAGCACGTGCGTCGCGCCTGGCTTCGTCGGCTCGGCCTGGATTCGCGCCAGCCAGCCCCTCGGCATCGTGGTGGACCAGATTGGGTCGAACGTGCTGATGAGCTACACGGGCATTGCGGCCCAGCTCTGCTTCGTCTTCAATGGGCAGTGTCTCGATGACGGAGGGGGCGCCAAGGTCGCGTATGGCCCGCTGATCTACCGCGAGCAGCAGGGCTGGGACACGCGCGTCTATGTCCAGAACCTGTCGGGCGTGACGGCGGCCAAGGTTAAGGTCTACTTCCTGGACCATAACGGCGGCATTATCACGACGATTGTGGACTGGGTGTGTCCGCGTGGCGAGCAGACCTTCTTCCTGCCGCTGGTCAACAACCTGCCCGGCCAGTACGTCGGCCAGATCCGCGTCGAGAGCCAGGGTTGGGAGAGTCCGGGCGACCCGTTTGTCAGCGCGCCTGGCATCGCGGCGGTGGCGGAGTTAATCCAGTACAACAGCGCAGCCCGCACCCAGCCAACGCAGGCCATTGCCTACAACCTGTTCCCCGAGACGCAAGGCTACCTGTGGCAACTGGGGGCCGGGACGGGCGGCACGAAGTCGGGCGTGGGGCTGATTGGCATCCCGAGCCTCCTCCAGCGCGGTAACTCGCTGGGGCTGGTGACTGAAATCGCTATCCAGAACATCGTGCCCAAGCCTGGCTTCACCGATTTCGCCATCTATATCTATGACCAGAACGGGCTGATTGACTATGTCTGCGAGAAGCTCAACGAGAAGCAGGTCGAGTACATTGACCTGAGCCGCTGGGGTATTATCAACCCTGGCTTCAAGGGCAGCGCGGTGATCAGCGCCATCTACTGGGATCACAAGGTGTTTGACCAGGCCGGCGGTTACACGCGCAACCTGGTGGGGCTGGCGGCGGTGAAGATCGAGCGCGTCGTTCCGACGAGCAACATGCCTATGCCAGGCGATGTGGCGGCTGGCTCCGAAGCCTTCCCCATCCCACCCTTGTTCAGCAACTGTCCGTCGTTTGACTTCGAGGGCTTCCCGGTGGTCTGCCCCGGCGTACCGGCCAACTGTTCGCCCGTCACTCTGGTCCTGACCATCTGCCCGCCCAACTCGTCCACAACGACATCGGTCTACGCGGGGGCGACAGTGGCCCTGTACAACCAGGGCGGCCAACTCTTGGGCAGCCGGGTCATCGGCGCTAACGGCCAGGCCACATTCACCGGTATCACCTCCGGCCAGATCTATACCGCCCAGGTGAACGCTGTTCGCCGCGCTGTGCCGTTCCCCTCTGGAGGGGTAGACCAGATTGACATGCCTGGCTTCACCGCTCAGGTGTCTGTCTCCTGCCAGACCCAGGCCAATCAGGTCTACATGGCGACCATCACGCCGCCCACCGGCTTCATCGCCGGCTACCTGGTGGCGGATTGCTCGACGCGGAGCATCTTCCGCCAGCGCGAAATCCAGCTCTGGATTCCACCCAGCGCGAATAACCAGGGTGGGACGTACTTGCAGTCGGCCTTCAGCAACCCGAACGGCTACTTCGAGTTCCGCGGTCTCAACCCGTGCATTGTCTACGAGTTGAAGATCGTCCAGGGGTCCGTCGTCGCGGTGGTGATGGGCGTCCTGGCCGGCGCCGAGAACGTCCAAACCGGCGTGACCGCCGGCCAGCCGCAGAAGTACATCATCAGCGACGCGGCGGGCGTGGTGTGCGACGTCCTGCCCGACCCGCCGTGAGGTGTGGTCATCAGTAGTGAGTAGTCGGTAATCAGTAGTTGGTAATCAGTAGTCGGTAGGAGATGGGGAGGCAGCCAGCGCCAAAACTGCCGTCCTCGTCTGACTACCGACTACTTTTGTTCGGAAAGGACGAGATACGCATTACGAAATCCGGCTCGCCTACCCGTATCTCTGTCCATAGAAACGCGTTACGATAGGTGAATCGAGCGTGCTCCTATTGCTCTCATCCTTGCTAGTGCGCTCTCCTGCGTCCGCTCGGCTCAGAGAAGGGGGTTTGAGCCGAGCGGACCGGCAGCCCTGGTGGCGAACCCGTCTGCGGTTCGAAGACCTGGTCATTGTCAGCAAGTCCAACTATTTTATTTTGTACCGTGGCTTAAAATGGGGGCGTGGCCCGTGACGGGGCGGCGGCCCCATTCGTCTATATTATTAGGGCAAAGCTACCCTTGTACCGCGGACTGGCCGGTGGACGACAGGCAGGTGATAACGGCGCAGAAGCCTCGTGTACGACCCAGCCCCTCGTAGCTTGTCCGCCCCGCACCCTGCTATGTGGACTATTTAAGGAAGTCACTCTACCGCCGCTTCCTGTTATGAGGAAAGGAGTGCCGTGTATGCGACGAATCCGGAGCCTGCCACTGGTCGGGGTCATCTTGATGGTGATTCTGGTCCTGATGGTAGCTGTGTCGTTCAGTCTTGCCACGACAGCCTCTACCCAAACCGCCGATGCCGCCGCCCCCGTTCAGGCCAGCTCGACCTTTATGGCAGGGCAGGTCATTGTACGGGCCAAGCCGGGCGGTTTGGCCAAGCTGGCCGATCTGGCTGACAAGAGCGGCTATGCTGTCGTAGATAAGATTGAGAAGCTCGACCTGACCGTCTACCGCGTGCCAGCCGGCGCGGAGATGCAGGCCGTCGAAGCCTTTCGTTCGAACCCCGATGTGGCCTACGCTGAACTCAATGGTCTGGTCTCCGAGACGGTCAAGCCGCTTCGCGCCGGCCGGCCGGATAGCCTGAACGGCGCGTCGGCTGTCCCGACCTTTAACGACCCTTATCTCGGCTATCAATGGAACCTGCGTTCCGTCGAGGGTCTGGCCGCGCTGGGCGTGAGCCGGGGCGGCGGAGTGACGGTGGCCGTTATCGGTTCGGGCGTCGCCCTTGATAACCCCGAACTGACGCCGCGCCTTGTGCCCGGCTATAACTTTGTGGATAATACCACAACGCCCGTGGACGACCACGGCTTCGGGACGTTTAACGCTGGCATCATCGGGGCCACCGCCAACAATAATGTGGGCATCGTGGGCGTCGCGCCCGAAGTGAGCCTGATGCCAATTAAGGCGTTGCGCCGCAACGGCGACCGGCTCGAAATC
>JAHCIP010000102.1 GCA_026129165.1 Anaerolineae bacterium | reverse complement strand
CTTCGGCCAGACCGAGGACGGCGCCTGGTGGGGCTTGCTCGCCATCGGGATGCCCCATGCCCAGGCCGGCGTGGGGCTGGACACGCCGGGGGGTGACTATCCGCTGCGCCTGACGGCCCAGGCCGACGACGGCACGGCAGCCCAGGTTGAGCTAACCGTCGCGGTGCGCGAAGGCCAGTACCCGCCGACGGTCTTCGACCCCGGCCCCGCCCTGCTGCCCCTGCTCGATCCAGAGTTGCGCGCCGCCGAGGCGACCCGTCTCCAGGCCATGTTCAAGCAAGGGGCGAGCGAGCCGCTGTGGCAGGGGCGCTTCGTCCCGCCCATCAACACGCGGGTGACGGGCGGCTTCCAGGTCGCGCGTATCATCCCTGACGGCTCGCTGATTTTCCACGAAGGGCTGGACTACGCCACGGCTTATGGTTCGCCGGCGCGCGCGGCCGCCCACGGCGTCGTGGCGCTGGCCGAGCCGCTGACGGTGCGCGGCAACACGATTTACATTGACCACGGCATGGGTGTATTCTCCGGCTACTTCCACCTGTCCCAGATTCTAGTTGAACCGGGCGAGGAAGTCGCGCCAGGGCAGATCATCGGCCGCGTCGGCAGTACGGGCCTCTCGACCGGCCCGCACCTCCACTTCGAGATTCGCCTCAACGGCTACAACGTCTCGCCCAGCCAGTGGCTCCAATTCGAGTTCCCCTGACCTACCTCCCTCTGGCTCCCCCGCAGGCGGGGGGATGGGGGGGTAATCTCACCTTGAGCTAAGTCTAGAGCGAGCGCAGGAAGCGCAGGAGTTGCATTCGTTGGCGGTTGTCCAACTGGTTGTAGCGGCTGATGACCTGGCCTGCCTCGCCGCCGTGCCGCCGAATGGCATCCTCATACGTCAGCGACTGGCCGTCGTGCATCAGGCGCGTGCGTGTGCGCAGCCCCCACAGCGGCGCGGTGCGCAACCTGTTGGCCGTGGACTGGTCCGCATTCTGCACGATGCCATCCCCCGTACCAATGTCGTGCAACAGGAAGTCGCTGTACGGGTGAATGACTTTGCTGCCCAAGGCCGCGGGTACCGTGAACGTCCCGCCGTTAATGCGTGCGCCAGCCGGCGCCGTGGTGATGCTCGTCACATGACAGACCGCGCAGCCAATCTGGTTGAAGACACCTTCACCCGCGCGAGCATCCGGTGTCGCCGCCAGCGCCTCGTCGCGTGGCGGAGCTTTGGTGGCGCGCATAAACCGCGTCAGCAGGTCAATATCGTTGTCTCTGTCTTCAGGGTCAGCGACAGTGTCGTAAGCGGCGACCGAGCGTCCGAGCGAGGTGTTCTCGGTGGGAAGCAGGCGGTTGGTGATGCCGACCTCGTTGAGATAGGCGTCGGCGGAGAAGGACAGCAGGCTGGCGTGCTGGTTCTTCCAGCCGAAGCGCCCGACCCGCGTCACGCCTGGCGCTTCCAGGAGAGCCGCTTGGACCACCTGTCCCGCGATGCGGCCGCCGCTGAGACGCGGCTGATTGCGAGCGATGTCCAGCAGGGTCTGATCGTCTATCGCCTCTACGAACCCGTCGCCCAGCACGCCCGGTGAGGCGCGGAAGGTGCGAATCGTTTCGCCCGGGTCCAGGGTCTCCTGGATGGCGGCGGCGATGGCGCGGTCGTGGATGAGGGAGCCACCGGGCGCTTCCACAAAGTTGCCCAGGCGGTCCGGATGGCCCGCCCGCAGCACCGTTACCTGGCTGCCGCCTCCCGTCACCGGGCTTTGGTGGCATTCGGCGCAGGACTGAGCGTTATAGACAGGCCCGAGGCCTTTGGCGATGTCATCCCGTTCCTCGAATACCTCACGGTCACCGTCGAAGGTGGCCTGGTCCACCAACCCATTGGTCTGACTGTCGAAGGCGGCGGGGGCGTCGGGCAGGGATTGGTCGTAGGTTGGGTAGGTCAGCGCGGTGGGGATCCCAATCAAGGCGGCACAGGTGACGAGGACCACGAGACGGAGCAGCTTCAGCATAGGTCTTCCTCTTTCAGTGTGGCAACAGGCTAGAGGGTCAGGGGGTGTGAGGCCATCGTAGAGGAAGTTGGTTCAGAAGCGGTTAAGATGGTGGCAAAATATGGTTCAGAGCGGATAGGCGCGGTACGGAAATTGCCATATAGTGGGATAGAGAATTGACTGTCCAGGGAGGAGTAGAGCCGTGAGTGGAAAAGACATTGTCAGCCTGCTCAAAGAGACTTATCAGGAGTTTAACGAAGACAAAGTGCCTCGCCTCGGCGCGGCCCTCGCCTACTATACCCTCTTCTCGCTCGCGCCGCTGCTCGTCGTCGTCATCGCCATCGCCGGTCTGGCCTTTGGCGAGGAAGCGGCCCGAGGCCAGATTGAGGGCGCCATGGGCGGGCTGGTCGGCCAGCAGGGTGCCGAGGCCATTCAGGCTATGATCAAGGGCGCGAGCCATCCCGCGTCGGGCATTCTCGCCACCATACTTGGTCTCGTCACGTTGTTACTCGGCGCGTCGGGCGTCTTTGGCGAGCTTCAAGACGCGCTTAACACGATCTGGGAAGTGACCGAGAAGCCCGCCAAGGGCATTGTTAGCATGCTTCGCAAGCGGTTCTTCTCTTTCGGCTTAGTGGTGGGTACGGGTTTCTTGCTTCTCGTATCCATGGTTATCACAGCTGGTCTCCAGGCGTTCGGCAAGGTCCTGGCAGGGTTCATGCCCGGCGGCGACCTGTTCCTGGAAGTGCTTAACTTTGTCATTAGCCTTGCGGTCACGACACTACTCTTCGCACTGATCTACAAAGTCTTGCCTGATGCGAAGATCGCTTGGCGCGACGTCTGGACCGGCGCATTTGTCACGGCTATTCTCTTTTCCATTGGCCGGATAGCGATTGGTATCTACCTCGGTCGCAGCGCCACGGCGTCCACCTACGGCGCGGCTGGGTCGCTGGTCATCGTCGTTCTCTGGATTTACTACTCGGCCCAGATTCTGTTCTTCGGCGCGGAGTTTACCCAGGTCTACGCCAACCGCTTCGGGTCGCGCGTCCAGCCGGCGCCCGATGCGGTGCCGACGACGGAGCGCCAGCGGCTCGAAGAGGGCATGCCTCGCCATCGCGATGTGAAGGTCGCGGCTAAGAAAGACGAGTCGGTGGAGGCCGCTGCGGAGCAGCGCCACGCGCAAGGCATCCACGAGAACCCTTATCGGGCGCGTGAGGCGGCTGAGCAAAAGGGGAACAGGTCCAACGCCGTAGCGCAGACGGTCCACGCCTCGCATGAGACGGGGGATAAATCGGCGCAACACTCGGCGACCAACTCACAGACCGTACACGAAGGTCAGCCTGAACAACAAGGGACCGGTGGGACGGTGGTATCCGGGGCCATGGGGCTGGCCGTCTTCGGCCTGCTGAAGCTGCTGGGTCGATCTGGCCGTGAGCAAAAGAAGGCGTAACTCGTCCTGACCCGAACCTCCTGAAGGATTCCGAACCTTTGGGAGGTTGCTCGTTTTTGGCGCGCTTACTTTGCCCCGCCCTTGTCAATCCCCACAGTCTGTGGCACAATAAGCCAACACTCCACATGCTATCCCACGGAGGAGCCGTCCTATGTCCAACGACCTTAAGCGCGTCGGGCTGATTGTCGGTCGCGAGTGGTCCATGCCGCCCGCGCTCATCGAGGAGATTAACAGCCGCGACCAGGGCGTGGTGGCTGAGTTTGCCAGGCTCGGGGGCACGCGCGAGAACGAACCGTGTCCCTACGATGTCCTCGTTGATCGCATCTCCCACGAAATCCCCTACTACCGTACCTATCTCAAAAACGCCGCCCTCCAGGGGACGCGAGTCATCAACAACCCGTTTATGTGGTCGTCCGACGACAAGTTCTTCGGGGCGTCCCTGGCGACTGAGTTAGGCGTCGCCCACCCTAAGACCGTTGTCCTGCCCAACAGGGACTACATCCCCGACATCACCTCCGAGAGCCTGAGCAACCTGGAGTATCCGCTGGACTGGGACGCCATCCTGGACTATATCGGACTGCCGGCCGTCCTCAAGGATGCCTACGGCGGCGGCTGGAAGGAAGTCTACATTGTCAAGTCCAAAGAGGAATTGCTCTACCGCTATAATGACGCGGGGCGACTGACGATGGTGCTGCAGGAGTTCATCAAGTGGGAGCACTATGTGCGGGTCATGGTGCTGGGCCAGTCGTGGGTGCTGCCTATGAAGTACGACCCCGGCGAGCGCCGCTACTACGTCGAGCATGAGCACATGAGCCAGGAGCTTGGTGACCGCGTCGTCGGCGACTCGCTCAAGTTATGCAAGGCGCTGGGCTACGATATGAACACGCTAGAATTCGCCGTCCGCGACGGCATCCCCTACGCCCTGGACTTCATGAACCCCGCGCCCGACATGGACATCTACTCGCTGACGCCGGTCTACTTCCGCGACGTCATCAACGCCATGGCCGACCTGTGCATCCGCTACGCGCAGATGGGCCGCGTGGACTACCAGGGTGAGATTGTCTGGAACAAGTTTATGAGCGGCGGGTTGTAAGCCTATGCGTGACATAATCTCCCAGTTTAATGATCTCGCCGTGCGGCGCGCCGACCTAGCCGAGGCGTCGCAGGCGCAGTTGGACGCGACACTGGTGCCGCGCCACCTCCACTTCGGTGGGCGGCCGCTGGCGACGGTGCTGCGCCCCCACTTCCTGACCCAGGCCGAGTACGACTATGTGCGCCACGAAGGCGCGCTCCTGCTCGGCGCGTTTGACCGCGCCTACCGCCGCCTGCTGGCCGACGCCGATTTCCGCGCCCAGATGGACCTGACGCCAGAAGAAGAGACCCTCATCCAGGTCTACCCCGGCTACGATACGCCAACGCCGACGGGCCGCATTGACACCTTCTTTGTCCACGGCGGGACGCTCCAGGCCGTCGAGTACAACGCCGAGACGCCCGCCGCGACGGCCTACGAGGACGAACTCAGCGACGTCTTCCTCAACCTGCCACTGATGACCGAGTTCGGCAAGGACTACTACATCCAGCCCCTCACCGCTCGCTGGCAGTTGATTGGCGTTCTGCGCGACCTGTGGTGGGAGTCAGGGGGCCGAGGCATGCCCCAGGTCGCCATTGTGGATTGGGACAATGTTCCCACCTACTCTGAGTTTGAGTTGTGGCAGGATTATTTTACCCGCCACGGCATTCAGGCCATCATCACCACGCCCCAGGCGGTCGAGTACCGTCAGGGTGCCCTCTACAGTGGCGACTTCCGCATTGACGTCATCTACAAGCGCGTGCTGGGCAGCGAACTGCTCCAGGCCTACGGTCTGAACCACCCCATCCTCGACGCCTACCGCGACGGCAAGGTGGTCATGTTCAACCCCTACCGCTGCAAGCTGCTCCACAAGAAAATGAGCTTCGCCGTCCTGTCCGACGACGCCAACCAGGGCCTGTTCACCGCCGAGCAGCAGCGCGCCATCCGCGAGCACATCCCCTGGACGCGCAAGGTGGCCGAGATGAAGACCACCCGCGACGGGCAGAGCGTGGACCTGATTCCCCATATCGTCCAGGACAAGGATGACCTTGTCCTCAAGCCTAACGACGAGTACGGCGGCAAGGGTGTCGTCATCGGCTGGGAGTCATCGCCGGGCGAGTGGGAAACCGCTGTCCAGGACGCCCTCAAGACGTCCTACATCGTCCAGGCGAAGGTCAACATCGCCCGCGAGGACTACCCTGCCTGGGCCAACGGGCAGGTCGTCATCGGCGAGCGCCTGGTGGACCTGGACCCGTTTGTGTGGCGCGGGCAGTACGTCCACGGCGCGCTGACCCGCCTCTCCGCGCAGACCCTGCTCAATGTCACGGCGGGCGGCGGCTCGACCGTGCCGACTCTGTTGATTGAACCGCGAGCCTGAGGAGGCGTCTATGCTCAAGCGGCCCACGTTTGACCTGGGGATTGAGGAAGAGTACCAGATCATTGACCCCGAAACACGCGGCCTGCGTTCCTATATCACTGAGTTCCTGGAAGGCGGCAAGCTAGTCTTGCGCGAGCGAGAGATCAAGCCGGAGATGTTCCAGTCGGTGGTCGAGCTAGGCACGCCCGTCTGCCCGACGATTGACGACGCCCGCCGCGAAGTGGTGCAGATGCGCGGGGCCATCGCTGGCCTGGCGAGGCAGCGCGGCCTGACTATCGCGGCGGCTGGCACCCACCCCTTCTCCCACTGGGAGCAGCAGCAGGTCTCGCCCTTCCCCCGCTATTACGGCGTCCTGGAAGACATGCAGCAGTTGGCGCGGCAGCTCCTCATCTTCGGTCTCCACGTCCACGTCGGCATCGAGGACCGCGAGTTGCGCATTGACATCATGAACCAGGTGCGTTATATGCTGCCACATATCCTGGCCCTGTCCACCTCGTCGCCCTTCTGGGAAAGCCGCAAGACGGGTCTTAAGTCCTTCCGCAGCATCATCTTCGAGCAGTTCCCGCGCTCCGGTATCCCCGGCGAGTTCCACTCCTGGGCCGAGTTCCAGAGCTACGTAGACCTGCTCATCCGCACCGGCTCCATTGACGACGGCAAGCGCATCTGGTGGGACGTGCGCGTCCACCCCAACTACCCGACGCTGGAATTCCGCGTCTGCGACATGTGTACCCGCGTCGAAGAGGTGCTGTGCATCGCTGCCCTGTTCCAGGCGGTGTGCCTCAAGCTCTACAAGCTGCGCCGCGACAACCAGACCTTCCGCATCTACCGCACCGAACTCATCCAGGAGAACAAGTGGCGGGCGATTCGTTATGGCGTGGATGGCCGCATGATTGACTTCGGCCGCCAGTCCGAGTTGCTGGCCCGTGACCTCATCCACGAACTCATTGCCTTTGTGGACGACGTGGTGGACGACCTGGGCTGCCGGCGTGAGGTCCAGTACGCCTTCCACATTCTGCGCGAGGGAACCAGCGCGGACCGCCAACTCCGCGTCTACGATCGCACCGACGGGGACCTGAAAGCCGTCGTAGACAACCTGGTGGCCGAGACGCTGGAAGGCGTGCCGGTCGAGTAAAACGTAATGCGTGATGGGTGGTGCGTATTTCGCAACACGCATCACGTATTATGCATCACGTTTTACGCATCACGCAATACGCATTACGGAATAAGCCGATGGAGATCGACCTCGAACTCTACCGCCGCGATGTGCTCGTCTCCACCGCGCCGCCTGTGCGGTTGAGTGTCATTGACGCCGGGCCGGCCGATGCCGAGGAAACCCTCGTCTTCTTGCACGGCTTCGGCGGCCGCGCGCTCCAGTGGGCGTACCAACTCCGCTTTTTCGCCAGCGAGAAACGCTGTATCGCCCTAGACCTGCGCGGCCACGGCATGTCCGACGCGCCGGTGTCGGCCTACACCCTCGACCAACTGCTCGACGACATCGAGAGGGTGCTGGACGCGCTGCGCGTGCGTGGCCCAGTCGTCCTACTGGCGCACTCCTTCGGCGGCGCCCTGGCCGCGAGTTATGCCCTGCGTCATCCCGACCAGGTCAAAAAGCTCGTCCTGGTCTGCGTGCCTGATGACTACCGCCTGCCCACGGTCTTGCGGCTGCCCTTGCGCCTGCCGGGCTGGCTTCTCAATCCGATTCGCGAGCGTTTCCGCTTCTACGCCCCGGCCCACGTCGTGCGTCAGATTTACTGGTCCGTCATGCACCATTGGGATGGGCCGGCGATTTTCAGCCAACTCGGTCTGCCAACCCTGGTTCTCATCGGTCAGCGCGACTTCACCTACCCACCCAGCCGCTACCGCGCGCTGGGCCGCCTCATGCCCCACGCCCAGGTCGTCACCATCCCGACCTCAGCGCACCTGGCGCAACTCGAACGCCCCGATGCCGTCAACCGCGCCATTAGCCGCTTCATCGGCGCCCGTTCCGTATCCTGGCGCGAGTTCTCGCGCCCGTCCAATGGGGCCAGCCGCCCCTGGACCCGCTTCTACGATGTCGGCGTGCCCGTCGAGGTCCGCCCGCCGGTCCAGCCCCTGGACCGCTTCCTGACCAGCGCGGCCCGCCGCCAGCCCCACCGCGCGGCGACGGTCTTCTACGGTCAAACGCTGACCTACCGCGAGTTGGATCAGGCCGCTAACCGTCTCGCCAACGCCTTGCTCGGCCAGGGTATCGGCCGAGGCGACCGCGTGCTGGTGTACTTGCCCAACTGCCCGCAAGCCGTCATCGCCTTCTACGGCATCCTCAAGGCGGGCGCTGTGACCGTCATGGCCAGTCCCCTGGCAACAGCGGACGAATTAGCCTACCTGCTGCGCGATAGTGGCGCGGTGCATGCCATCTGCCTGAAGCCTTACCTGCCGCGTGTCGCGCAGGCTGCGCCTGGGACCGACCTGCGGCGCATCACGACCACCACTGTGACCGACTACGCGCCGTGGGACTTGAGTCTGCTGTGGCGGCTGCGGCGACAGCGCGACGAGCAGGGAACTCAGGGTTCTCCAGCCAGCAGATCGCTGCTCGTGGACGACTTCAAGACCCTGCTGCGCGTCGCGCCGGACCTCGCCCCCGATCTGGCCGTTCAGCCCGATGACCTGGCCTGCCTGCACTATACCAGTGGGACGACCGGCGAGCCGAAAGGGGTCATGTTGACCCATGCCAACCTGGTCGCCAATACAGTCCAGGCGCGCTCCTGGCTGCCGGACGTCCGCTATAGCGGCGAGGTCTACCTGACGGTGCTCCCCCTCTGGCACAGCTACGGCGCCATGTCCGCCATGAGCGTCCCCGTCTCCCTGGCCGCCACGATGGTCATCCTGCCGCGCTTCGACGTGGCCGAGACGCTGCGGGCGGTCCAGGCGTACAAGCCAACCATTTTTCCGGGCGTTCCCTCGATGTACGTCGCCATCAAGGACTATCCGGACGTTCGCAAGTACGGCATCGCGTCGATTCGGGCCTGTCTGAGTGGGGCCGCTCCCCTGCCCGTCGAGGTCCAGGAGGCGTTTGAGAAGCTGACCCGTGGCCGCCTGGTGGAGGGCTACGGCCTGACCGAGGCCGGTCCGGTCACCCACGTCAACCCGCTGGGCGGCCGGCGACGCATCGGCTCCATTGGCCTGCCCTTGCCCAGCACCGACGCCAGGATTGTGGACCTGGCGACTGGCCTCGACTTGCCCCCCGGCAGTATTGGTGAGTTGTGTGTGCGCGGCCCGCAGGTGATGGTCGGCTACTGGAACCGGCCAGCTGAGACGATGGCGGCGCTGCGCGACGGCTGGCTTCACACGGGTGATGTGGCCCGCATGGACGAGGACGGTTTCTTTCAGATTGTCGAGCGTAAGGCCGACCTGTGGCCAGGCGTCTTCGCGCCTGACGGCGCGGTCATCTTCCCGCGCGACATCGAAGAGGTGCTCTACGAGCACCCGAAGGTCCAGGAGGCGGCCGTGGCGGCGGTCGAGGCCGATGGGCAATCCTCCCTCAAAGCCTTTGTCGTGCTGCGGCGGGGTGAGCACGCGACACCCGGCGAAATCCTGGACTATGCCCGCCAGCGCCTACCCGGCGAGGCCATCCCTCGCGCCGTCGAGTTCGTCAAAGACCTCCCCAAGTCGCCTATCGGGAAGGTGATACGGCGCCTGCTGGTAAATCGAGACGAGGGTCAACAACGCGAGCCTTCCTAGCGACGCGGAGCTTGCCAATGGCGCAGTCCAGGGTCATAATTAAGTGATGATACTTCGGGAGTACAGACACCTATGACCTCGCTTCGAGTAGCTCTCCATGCAATAGTGGACGAATTGAATGATGAGCAGGCACAACAAACTCTTGAGTTCGCCCGACGTCTCCAGAGGCATAATACCCTAAAGTCGTTGGATGAGGCGAAGTGGCGGCGAGAGTTTGAAGCGCTATTGACGCGCATTCAGGCCCGGACGGCTACCTTCTCCAGTGAAGAGCTTGAAGCTGACATTACGGTCGCCGCACGTGAGGTAGAAGATGCCCGACGTGTCCGTCGCGGTTCTCAATCCTGGAGACGGCGATTTTAGGGCAAGCTCGATATGCGGTCAGCCGGGATGACGACATTAAAGGTGATTACGAACTGATGAGTCAGATGGAAGCCCACGGCGTAACTGTCTTGAGTGTTCGAGCTTTCCTGACGCGCCTCTCTCAAGGAACACTCTAGATGCCCACCCTCCAAGACAAAATTGTTCTCATCACCGGCGCTGGCTCTGGCATTGGGCGTACCACCGCCCTGGCCTGCGCCGCCGAAGGCGCGCAGCTATTCCTGGCCGACATTGACCCGGCCGGCGGCGAGGAGACGGTGCGGCAGGTCCAGGCGGCCGGCGGTGTGGCCCAGTTTATGACGGTAGACGTGGCCGATGCCGAGCAGGTCGCCGCGATGGTCCAGGGGGCCGTCACAGCGTATGGCCGTCTGGACGGGGCGGTGAACAACGCTGGCATTGAGGGCGTCCATCAGCCCCTCGTCAGCTACCCCGATGACGTCTTCGACCGAGTGATGCGGGTCAACGTCCGAGGCGTCTGGCTATGCCTCAAGGCCGAATTGTCCGTGATGCTGAGCCAGGGCGGCGGGGCTATCGTCAACACCTCGTCTGTGGCCGGGCTGATCGGCGCGCCCATGCTGTCCGCTTACGATGCCAGCAAACATGCCGTCGTCGGCCTGACGCGCACGGCGGCCGTCGAGTACGCGGCGTACGGGATGCGGATCAACTGCGTCTGCCCCTCGTTTATCCGCACGCCGATGGTCGAGCGCTTCCTGGCCGAGGCGCCTGACTTGGCGCGCCGCCTCACCCGCGCCTCACCGGCGGGCCGCATGGGCCAGCCGGACGAGGTTGCCCAGGCTATCGTCTGGCTGCTGTCCGACGCTGCGTCCTTTGTCAACGGCGCCGCACTGCCTGTGGATGGCGGCCTGACGGCCCTCTGAGAGAGACACCATTGTGATTTTTCTGGCTCTGGTCGCCGGTGTGCTACTCAATGGCCTGGCGTTTTATCTGTTACGTATCGCCCTGGAGCCGTTCTGGCCGGGCCTGCTGGCCTGCTTCACTGCGCTCATTCCGAAACTTGGTCGGGAGTGCCTGTTCGAGCCTGATCTCTTCCAGGGGACGACGGGCCTCCAGGTGGCCGGCGCCTTCCTGGCCTTGCTGGTGAGCTACCTGCTTGGCCGCTTCGATGCAGATAGCCGGTCCAGCCTGCGCCCCCTATTGCAGCTAAACCAGGCGATCAGCGGTGTCGTTATCTTGCTGGCGCTCGTCTGGCTCGTCGTCGCTGTTCTCAACGCCGTCTTCAGCACGCGCTTCACGCCTCAGTAACAGCGGACACCCCATGCCCCCGCAAGCCATAGCCCTTATACTCCTGTCAGCCGTTATGCACGCCGCGTGGAACGGCTGGATGAAAGGCAGTTCCTCCCGCCTGGCTTATCTGTGGTGGGGACAGGTGCTCGCCATTGGCCTCTACGCTGTCCCCATCGTCCTCACCTACTCGCTGGCCGTCCCTGCCCCGGTTTGGCCTGTGCTGGCCGCCAGCGCGGTGTGCGAGACAGGCTACATGATCGCCATCGCGCGGGCCTATGGGCTGGCGGATATGTCGCTAGTCTACCCGCTGGCGCGCGGCTCTGCGCCGGCCTTTGTTACGCTGTGGTCGGGCCTCTGGCTGGGCGAGCGGCTGCCGTGGGCGGGCTATATGGGCATCGCCCTGCTTATCCTCGGCCTCTACCTCGTCAGCCTGCCTGGCGCGGGTGACCTGCTCCGCCCTCTACGCGCCGTCGCCACGCCCGGCGCCCGCTGGGCGTTGGTGGCGGGCGTCTTCATCGCGGGTTACTCGACCCTGGACAAAGTTGGCGTCTCTCAGATGCCGGCCCCAGCCTATACGCTCTGGACCTTTCTGGCGATGAATATCGCCTGCGCGCCCGCCGTATTCTGGCTCGACGGGCGGTCCAATGTGGCGGCCACTGTCCGCACAGGTGGCTGGCGGCTGCTGACCGGCGGCATCTTCGTGTTGGGGGCCTACTTCCTGGTGCTGGGCGCATTGTCCATCGCCTCAGCCAGCTATGTCAGCGCGGTGCGGGGGGTGAGCATCCTACTCGGCGCGCTGTGGGGGTGGCGCTTCCTGGGGGAACGGTTCGGCCGGCTGCGCCTCATTGGCGCGGGCCTCATGGTGGTGGGGCTGGTGACGCTGGCGGTGGCCGGCTAACGCGAGCAGGGGACCGGCGTACTTGCCAGTCCCCTGCTCTTGGCCTGCGCAGCATAGAAAGACCTTTAGGGTTTCCGAAACCCTAAAGGTCTTTCTGGATTAGTAGTACATAGAGTACGGCCGCCAGGCGTAGGTGTAGTAGTAGTAGCCGTAGTAGATGTACACGTAGCGGGTGTAGAAGTACACCGGATGGTAGCCCATGCTGCAATACTGGCACAGGTAGTTCCACGGGATGTACCAGTAGGACCCGAACGAGTAGGTGCACGAGTTGAAGTAGTAGTTGTTGTAGTTGTAGCTGAACAGGTAGGTCAGCCGCACGCTGATGAACGGGTAGCCCACGTAGGCCGCCATCGCGGCCGGCCAGGTCTGGTAGTAGGGGTAGTAGCGGTACCAGTAGGCGTCGTAAGGCGTCCAGGTCACGTAGAACGAGTTGTTGTAGTTGCTCACGCTCCAGTCAACACTCGGTCCACTCACGCCCTGGCGAGCCATCGCTGGTCGCGCCGCGGCTAACTGCTCCGCCGTCGGGTTCTCGACCAGTTGAGCGCCCTTTGGCAGACCCGCCGGCGCGCCAGCCGAGGCGGTCGGGGGCGCCGCAGCCTCCTGCGCCACTTTCAACGTGCCGTCGGCCTGGGGCTGGAGACGACCAGCGCGGATCTCGGCGTTAATCGCTTCCAGGCCCGCTTTGTAGTCACTCAGGAACTTGTCGCTCACACCCAGCGCCGCCGCGTCGCTCACGTTCAGTGTGAGCGTCCCATCCGCCTGCTTCACCAAATACGCCTCGGACCGCTTGGCGATATTGGCGATCTCGGCCATCTTGTCGGCCTCGATGCGTAGACCGTTCGCCTCCACATCAACCGCTGTGGGGCCGTCTGCCTGGGCTGTGCCAGCCAGCAGGCCGGCCAGGAGGGCGACAGCCGCACACAGCGCCGCCAAAAACCAGTTTAACCGCTTCATCTGGGGGGACTCCTTCTCTTGCGAACAGGTTGAGGTAGGGTAACGACAGGTTGGACAAGCGTTACATCATGTACAGCAGGTTGGCCCGTCACCTCCTTATACGCAGTCGTCTAGCATCTGGATTTCTGCTGCTGGTGGCCCATGGAACGGGCCTATTTCAAGGCCGCGGCCAACAGTCGCCCGGCCAACGGCGCTGCGACCTGCGAGCCTTCACCGCCGTTCTCGATCATGACGACGACAATGTAACGGGGCTGGTCAATGGGCGCCACCCCCAGGAACCAGGCATGGGGGGGTGTGCCGCGCCCTGTCTCCGCTGTGCCGGTCTTGCCGCCGACGCGGACACCGGGAATCTTCGCGCCACTGGCATAGCCGTCGTTGACGGCCACTTCCATAATCTGGCGCACCTGGCGCGCTGTCTCGGGCTGGACAACAGTCGCCAGGCTGCCCGTCTGTGGCCCCTGTACGCGCTGCCCGTTGGGTGTCCGTACTTCCTGGAGTAGATGCGGGCGGGGCAGCGTGCCGTCGCGGGCGACCGTCGCGCCGATCATGACCATCGCCAGCGGAGTGACCTGGAGTTCGCCCTGACCGAAGCCTGTGGAGGCGAGGAGAACCTGGTTGGTGAGGTCCTGGTTGGCGATCTGGCTGCGGGCGACGGGTATTTCCAGGGGGAGCGTATCGTCGGTGCGGAAGCGTTTCGCGTACTCGGTATAGCGTGGCTCGCCTAGCTCCAGGGCCAGCCGAGCGAAGGTCAAGTTGCAGGAATAGCCAAAGGCATGGGCCAGGTCAAACTGGTTGACACCGGGCGGATTGTTGTTACAGCGGATGGGAAACCCGTTGACGACCAGGGTCTCGGCCCCGTCATTGTAGACGTGGTCGGGGCGGGTAACGCCGGCATCGAGGGCGGCGGCGAGGGTTTCAGTTTTCCAGGTTGAACCGGGCGGGTAAATACCCTGCGTGGCCCGGTTGACCAGCGGCGCGGCCGGATCCGCACTCAACTGGGGGAAGGTTTCATCCAGACGGCTCGGGTCATAGCCGGGATGGCTCGCCATGGCCAGGATGGCCCCCTCGGTATCCATCAGGATGATGGAGCCGCGTCGGTTGCCTAGTTGGCGGTCCGCCTCCTGCTGCAAGCGCAGGTCCAGGGTGAGTACGACATCGTAGCCGACCGGGCGCTCGTGCAACAGCCGATAGC
Organism: Anaerolineae bacterium; assembly: GCA_026129165.1. Classification (GTDB taxonomy): domain Bacteria; phylum Chloroflexota; class Anaerolineae; order Epilineales; family JAHCIE01; genus JAHCIE01. The sequence goes on along the minus strand of JAHCIP010000102.1, from coordinate 4,017 downwards.
GCATTGCCGCGAGCGAGTCTGAGGTGGCGTAGGCCCGCAGCGCATCGTTGAAGGCTGCCTCTATGCCGCCGACGCCATAGCGGAGACTGAAGTAGCCTAGCACCGGCGCGAGTTGCGGGTACGAGTAGACCCGGCGCGGCCCCTGGTCTGTCATCTGCGTGTCCGCCAGGACTTGCCCGTTGCGGTCCAGGATGCGGCCCCGCTGAATCTGGCGCTCGAACTCCACGCTGCGGGCGTTGTTGGGCAGGTCCAACAGCGCGGGCCCACGCACCACCGTCCAGTAGGTCATACCCAGGCTGAGCAGCCCGAAGGCCATCAGCATGATGGCGGCAATGCGGCTTATGTTTCCCGTCATGGGCGCCTTCTATACACTATTATAGCGTAAATATATGGACAGTCAATCCCCCGATTAGCGGCGCGGCTCAATCTTTAGAAGGAGCGCCAGGAGGAGGTAGGAGGTCAGGAGGGAGCTGCCGCCGTAGCTGACAAAGGAGAGCGTCACGCCGGTCAGCGGGAGAAGCTTAAGGTTGCCGCCGATGATAATCAAGGTTTGGAGGGCGATGACGGTCGTGAGGCCGAGGGCCAGTAGCTGGCCGTACTCCTCGCGGGCCAGCGTCGCCACACGGTAGCCCCGGCCGATGAACAGCACAAACAGACCGAGCACGGCCAGGCCTCCCATCAGGCCCCACTCTTCCACAATGGCGTTGAAGATGTAGTCGGTGTGGACGGCGGGGATGTAGTTGGCGTAGCCGTAGCCTAGCCCCTGGCCGAGTAGCCCGCCCGACGCCAGCGAAATCAAGCCCTGGACAATTTGGTAGCCCTGGTCATTGGCGACCGACCACGGGTCGAGCAAGATGTCGAAGCGCGTGCGGACATAACTCAGTGTGCGGCCAACGACGAACGCGCTGGCGGCGAAGAGGCCCAGCCCGGCCAGGGCATAGCGGGCGCGGCCCGTCGCCACGTAGAGCATAACCAGGAAGACGCCATAGTAGATGAGCGCGGGGCCGAGGTCGCGCTGGACGATGAAGAACAGCATGGACAGCCCCCACAGGGCCAACATGCCAAAGACGGCTTGCGGTTGGGGAATGCGCAGCGCGCCCCAGGCCAGGCTGTAGGACGGGTTGCGCAGTTGGTCGCGCCAGCGTTCCAGGAAGGCGGCCAGGAAAATGACCAGCAGGATACGCACCAGTTCTGGCGGCTGAAAGGAAAACGGGCCGATGCCGACACTGGAGGCGTTGGGGCCGGCGCCCGCCCCGGCGCGGCCAGCCACAAATGTGATGACCAGCAGAACGATGCCGGTGATGGCCCAGAAGTAGGGGTAGCGGCGCAGCCAGCGCAGGTCCGCCGGCAGGACCAGGAGCATGACGATAAACGCGCCCAGGCCGAGCAGCAGCCAGTTGAACTGGCGGGCGGCTAGGGCCGGGGCCAGGCGGTAGGTCATCACCAGGCCCAGCGCCTGGAGGCAGCCGACGATGGGCAGCAAGTAGGGGTCGGCGCGCGGGGCGCGCGCAGAGACGGCCAGGTGCGCCAGGACCAGCCCGGCTACCAGGCCGAAGGCGGGCCGCAAGTCCTCCGCCCCCGGCCAGCGGTCGTGGAGCACGACAGTCAGCAGGGCAAAGCTGCCTAACGCCAACGCCGCCGGGAAGAGCAAGAGCAGCAGCTCGCGCGGCCGAAAGGTAAAGGTTGGTCGGGTCGCTAAGGTTCGTGTCGCCATAAGCCAGGCCCGCCAGGGGCTAAAGCCGCCTGGCTATGGATGGAAGCCCAAGGGGCTAATACGCTTAATGTCATGTTAGCCGAGATACTTGTCCAACAATAACCCGAGCCGCTCCTTGACCTCGGCCGAGACGGCGTCAGGGGCGGTGGCGATGGCCGTCGCGAGGGCGTTACCGCAGCCGTCACTGCAATGAGAATCCGCCAGGCGCGGGATAGCTGCCTTGAGGATGCGTTGCGCCGCCGCGACGTTCTCGGTCAGCACCTGGATGACCATTTCCGTCGTGACCGGCTCCTCGCTGTGGTGCCAGACATCGTAGTCGGTGACGAGAGCCAGGCAGCCGTAGCACATCTCGGCCTCGCGGGCCAGCCGCGCTTCCGGCAGCGTCGTCATGCCGATGATGTCAAGTCCCCACTGACGGAACACGCGCGACTCGCCCTTGGTCGAGAACTGCGGCCCTTCGATGACCACCAGCGTCCCGCCGTCGTGGACCTGGACCCCGCTTACGTCGCGGCCCGCCTCCAAAAGCACTTGACGCACACTGCTGCAAAACGGGTCGGCGATGCCCACGTGGGCGACGATGCCTTCCTCGAAGAAGGTGTTGGCGCGCAGGCGAGTGCGGTCGAAGAGTTGGTCGGGGATGACGATGTGGCGCGGCGCGATTTCCTCGCGCAGGCTGCCCACCGCGCTGACTGAAATCAGGTGTTGGACGCCGAGGGACTTGAGCGCCCAGATGTTGGCCCGCACGGGCAGCGCCGTCGGGTTGATGCGGTGGCCGCGACCGTGGCGGGGTAGGAAGGCGACGCGCTGGCCGGCGAGCGTACCCAGGGTGATGCTGTCACTCGGCGGGCCAAATGGCGTGTAGACTGAGATTTCTTCCACATCGGTGAGTTCGGGCATGTGGTACAGACCGCTCCCGCCGATGACGCCGATACTGGCAGATGAGTTTCCCATGCAGTTGCCTGCTCCCTCCTCGTGAATAGACCTACTCTAATTATAACTCATAGACTTCCGCATAGGCCAGTAACGCCTGCTCGAAAACAGCCATCGGCGGGCGGACCAGGCCCGCGCCCACCTGGCCGACGCCGGCCTGCTTGTGGGCGATGCCTGTGTTGACGCGCGGCGTGATACCCAGTTCGACCACCGCGCGGATGTCTATGCCGACCGGCGTGCCTCGGAAGTCGAGGGCCGGGATGGTGAAGTGCTGGTGCTCGGCCAGGGTAATCTCGTACATCTCCAGCGTGGCGTTGAGAGCGTCGCGCGGCGAGCCGCTGACAAAGGTGACAATGGCCGGCGCGGCGGCCATAGCGAACGCGCCAATCCCCGCCGTCTCGGTGATGGTGCTGTCGCCGATGTCGGGGTTGGCGTCGGCGCTGCTGAAGCCGGAGAAGTAGAGGCCGTCGGGAACCTGGGCCGGCGCAGTGAACCAGCGGTCGCCCAGGCCGCTGACACGGATACCGAAGTCCGTCCCATTGCGGGCCATGGTGCTGACCAGGGTGCTGCCCTCCACACCGTGAGCCGCGTCGGCCATCGCCTTACAGGCGGCCATGACCGGGTTGAGGACGCTCAGCGCGTTGTCGCCGAGGAAGCGCAGCACGTCCGAGGCGACGGTCTGATCGTGCGCGGCGCGGGCAACCAGGGGCGCGAGGTGTTTGAGGAACAGGAGCGAACCGGCTTTGTTGCGGTTGTGGCCCTCGTCCCCCATGTGCAGCGCCTCAGCCAGCAGGGCGCGAATGTCAATCCCCTCGCTCAGGGCGAGCGCGTCCGCCAGTAGCGGCCCCATCGCCTCGTTCATCCAGCGCAGTTTCGCCAGGACTTCGGGCGCATACGCGCCGTAGCGCAGGACCTTGCCGTAGCCCTCGTTGAGGTTGGAGTAGGCCTGGTTGCCATGCGTCACGTTGTCCAGGACGTAGACCATCATCGAGGCCGAAGTGACGCCGGCCATCGGGCCGACGGTCTGGTGGTGGTGGCAGGGCGCGAACTCTACCTCGCCTGCCTCGACCATCGCCACGGCCTGGGCTTCGTCCCGCGCTAGCCCCTCGTAGAGCAGCGCGCCGATGACGGCGCCCCGTAGCGGCCCCGACATCCTTGGCCACTCAATGGGCGGCCCGGCGTGTAGGATGAGGTTGTCGCGCAGGCCGGGCACCACATCTCGCGCTCGCGCCACAGTGCGGAGGATGGGCCGCGCCGACATCATGCGTTCGACGGCGGTCTGGTTAGCAGTATTGATGGAGGGCATCGTTGCTCCTGAGGGAAGATCAAAGGAAGATCAAAATCTTCTCACCATAATTATACCGCCCGTAACT
>JAHCIP010000101.1 GCA_026129165.1 Anaerolineae bacterium | reverse complement strand
ACGTATCTGGCCTCCGTCGCCAGCCGGGACGACATCCCTGGCGCAACGGAAGGCCCGAATGAGACTAGCCTGGTGCGCCTGGCTGACGGGGACATCATGGCCGTGATGCGCGTCGGGTCGGGCGTCGCACAGCCGCTCGTTAAGACGTACAGCGGCGATGGGGGCCGCACTTGGTCTCGGCCCGAACGCCTCCCCGCCTATAGTGTCGCGCCGTGCCTGCGGCGGCTCCAGAACGGCGTCCTGGCCCTGTCCACCGGGCGGCCGGGTATCTATCTCTGGCTGTCCGCCGACCCGCGCGGGGACCACTGGGAGTCGTTCGATATTCTGGGCTACCACAACGACGTCATGGGACCGGCGCACCAGATGCGGCCTGGGCAGGGCGGCCATCACGCCACCGACCCGTATCAGACCACGGCCTACACCGTCATGGCGGAGACGACACCCAACCGCCTCCTGTTGACCTACGACCGCATCCCCTTTGGCTGGAACCCTGTGCCGCTCGACTCGGACGAGCGCAACCGTATCTATGTCCTGACGATTGACGTGGAGCGTGAGTAAAACGATGCGAACCTACCGCGCGGCCGTCATCGGCTGCAGCCGCATGGGCGGCTTCATTGATAATGAGGTGCGAGGCGATCCTTTCGTCGTCCTGCCCTACTCCCATGCCGCGGGCTACACCACCTGCGAGCGTACCGAACTGGTGGCCTGCGCCGACTCGCGGCCTGACCGAGGCGTGATGGCCGAGTTTGGCCGGCAGTACGGCATCCCGCCTGAACACCAGTACACCGACTACCGCGCGATGATCGAGCGGGAGCGGCCCGACATCGTCAGCGTCGCCACGCAGCCCGAGCCGCGCGCCGAGATTGTCATCTACGCGGCCGAGCACGGCGTCAAGGCAGTCTACGCTGAGAAAGCTATGGCCGCCTCGCTCGCCGACGCCCAGGCGATGGTCGCCGCCGTCGAGCGCCATGGCCTCGCTTTCAACCTCGGCACAAACCGCCGCTGGGACCCAGGCTTTGATGCAGTCAAGGCGATGATTGACAGCGGCGCGTTGGGCCAGCTCAAAAGTATCCTCATCTACAATACGGGCAGCCTGTTCAACACGGCCAGCCACTACTTCGACCTGGCCCTCTGGCTCAACAACGACCAGCCTGTGACCTGGGCACAGTCTTGCTTGCAGACCGGGGACGGCTGGCTGGAGGGGGACGTGTTGCGTGAGGACCCGGTCGGCCACGGTCACTTCCAGTTCGCTAACGGCGTGACGACCTACGCCCTTCTCACTCCACGCGGCGGGGAGTACGAGGTCGTGTGCGAGGGCGGGTCGATCACTTGTCTGAATAACGGTCGGGAGTGGCAAGTGCGCCGCATGGGGCGGAATGAGCAGGGGCGTCCGACCGGGCTGGTGAGCGAGTCGTTCCCACAGTTCGAGCGGGCCAGTTCGACCCTGCGCCTTATCGAAGATCTGGTCCACGCCCTGGATACGGGCGAGCCGACCCGGGGTGGGGTGCGGGCTGCCTACACCAGTACCGAACTTATCTTTGCCTTCATCGAGTCCCACCGCCGAGGCGGCGCCCGCATTGAGTTACCACTCACTGCTAGCTCGATTCGGCTGGCGCGTCAGACGACCCCGCGTGCCCCCGTGATACAGTGATCGGTCGTGTCCATGTAAAGCCACTAATCTGTTTGCCGAACCTCGCGCCTGCTGAGCATCGCGCGGGGCGACAAGGCCACTATTCGCCTGGCGACGCTGTTCCAGATGACCTTCCCCGGCGCGCCCTCGGTCTACTATGGTGACGAGATTGGTATCCGAGGCGCGCCCGACCCCGACGCTCGCTACCAGGACCGCTTCGCCCGCTGGACGTTCCCGTGGGACCAACCCGACGAGTGGGACCGCGACCTGTTGGAGTACTTCAAGGCGGTCATCGCCCTGCGCCACGCGCACCCGGTCCTGCGGCGGGGCGAGTTCATCCCGCTCTACAGCCAGGGCAACGTGTTTGCCTTCGCCCGGCATGGTGAGGGCGAGACGCTGCTGGTCGCGCTCAACGTAGGCAGCGAGGCGGAGGCGGTGAGCGTTCCAGCCAGCGGCTCCTGGAAGGATGGAGCGTCACTCCGCTCCCTGTTCGGTTCCGGGCAGGCGAGCGCGGTCGGCGGCGGTCAAACGATGCTGAGCCTCCCCGCGCGGGAGGGGATCGTGCTAAGGATCGCTTAGCGCCTATCTGATGAACCTCCCGAAAGTTTCAAACCTTCGGGAGGTTTTAATGTCGCGACAGCCGTACCAGGGCGAGGCCAGTTACCGAGCCGACCACCAGCCCCATCAGCAAATCGGCGGGCGAGATAGATGCCAAACTCTCTACCGAGTGTAGAGAGTTCTCTACGTTGGTCTTGCGCATCCTGAGATATGATGTAGATGGCGTAATAGGCTTTTCTGATGACGTGGCCCCAGACACCCTCGGTTTCTGGGGCGTTGGTATAAGCGCACGTCATAGGAGACATCATCATGACAACCTTAACCGTTCGCCCGTCGCCCGCCCTTCGCTGGACAGGCATTATCTGGAAGAGCCTGGCAATCGCGCTAGGCTACGTCCTGGGGACGATGATTATTGGCGTGGTGACCGGCGCGCTGCGGCTACCCATGCCCGCCATCGCGTCGCGCCTGGACCCGCAGCAGGCGCTGCTCAGCACGTTTGTGGCGGGCCTTGTCTACGGCCTGGTGATGGGGCCGCTGTCGGCGCAGCTACCCATCCCGACCTGGCAGCGCATCACCTTGCTGTTTGCCCTGGCCTATGGGCTGAATAGCGTACTGAACGGCCTGGAGGCGGTGTTCTTCTCGACCTACGTTGCCCCTGACCAGTTGATCACCCTGCTCGTCGTGGGCCTGGCTCAACTGGCCCCGGCCGGCCTGGCCGCACTCCTCTTTCCACCCTCGGTCGTGACAACGACGCTGGGGAGGCTGGCAAGCGCCACCCTCGCTAACCGTTCGCCACTGGCCTGGACCTGGCGCATCCTGGCGGCGGGCCTGCTGTTTGTCCCGGTCTACCTGTTCTTTGGCATGCTTATCGCCCCCATCGTTGTGCCCTACTACACCGAGGCCGCCGGCACGGGCCTCGCCATTCCCAGCTTTGGGGTGATGCTGCCGCTGGAGGTCATCCGGGGCGTCCTGTTCATTCTGATTCTTTTCCCTCTAGTCGCCGTATTCCGTGGCCCCCGCCGCCGGCTCTGGCTCTGGCTGGGCCTGGTCATCGCCGCGTTTATCGGCTGGGCGCCACTGCTCGGCGGTAGCTTTCTACCACCCACCCTGCGTCTCGTCCACGGCCTGGAGATCACGGCTGACTCCTTTGTCCATGCCGCGCTAATCGCGTGGCTGTTGGGGGTGGGGCACACCGACTAGGAGATGTTCTATGACCGACAATCGCAAACTGGGATCGATTGCTCTGGGGCTGGGTCTGATAGGGCTGGGCGGCCTGCTGCTCATCGCTCAGCTGTTAAGCGCCGATATCTGGACGTGGCTGTGGCCCTTTGGGGTTATCGGCATGGGCCTGCTGTTCTTCCTGCTGATGTTGGCGAATGGCCCACAGGCGGGCGGGCTGGCCGTACCCGGCAGTATCATCACGACCGTGGGCTTGATTCTGTTCACCTTGAACGTGTCCGGTCACTGGGAAGCCTGGGCCTACGCTTGGCCGCTCATTATTGTAGCGGTGGGGGTGGGGACCTTTATCCAGGGTGTCTGGAGTAACCTGGAGAAGGCGCGCCGCGAGGGCCCGAAAGTGGCAAGGGTGGGCGTCGTGCTATTCCTGGTCTTTGGCGCGTTCTTCGAACTGTTTATCTTCCGGGGCTACGACCGCTACAGCGGGCTGCTGTGGCCCCTGCTACTCATCGGCCTGGGCCTGTACTTCGTGCTGGGCCAGCTACTGCGTCGTGAGACGTTGCTGCCCCCGCCCTCCCCAGACTGGAACCCACCCATTGAGACGCCGCTGGCGGCTCTGCCCCCTGTCGCTGTCGCGCCAGCGCCGCCTGCCGCATCCGTGACGAATGGCAAGGCGGAGCGGCCGGCAGAGAGCGAACCGGCCACCATGCTTCACTGAAGCCGGTCGCTATGGGCTAATTGAAAGGAGATTGTCGTGGAACCTCAAATCGTCACCAAACCAGCCTTTACTGTCGTCGGGCTACAGATGCGGGTCATGCCGGGCATGGGCAACTTCTCCCAACTGTGGGAGCGCTTCGGCCCCCGCATGATGGAGATTGCCTACCCGAAGCCTGGGGCGGCCTACGGCATCATGGATAATTACGACGAAACCACAGGCGAGTGGGACTATACGGCGGCGGTCGAGGTGATCCAGGCCAACGGTGTTCCAGAGGGGATGGTCCATGTCACCATTCCCGCGCAAACCTATGCCGTCTTTACCTCGACCTTGCCGAGCATCGGCGCCATGTATAAAGACATCTATGAGCGCTGGCTGCCGCAGTCGGGCTACCAACACGCGCCCGCGCCTGAGTTTGAGTACTACGATGCGCAGTTCGACCCCAGCGACCCCAACTCGGTGATGGCTATATACGTACCTATCACAGCCGCTTGAGGAGAAGGAACGACAAGGAGGAGTGTTATGACCACAGCTACAACTGTCCGGCCCCCTGTACGGTCGACTGTGCCCAGCGACCGGGTGATGCGCTTCGTCAACCCGGTCGTGGCGGCGATTCTGCGCTCGCCCCTCCACGGCCTCCTGAGTCGCCAGTTGCTGCTGTTGACTTACACCGGGCGCAAGAGCGGCAAGCAGTTTACCATCCCCGTCGGCTACACAGCCGAGGGCGACACGCTTACCATTTTCTCCGGCCAGCATGTCTGGTGGAAGAACCTGCGCGGTGGCGCGCCGGTCACCGCCTATGTTAAGGGCCGCCCGCGGCCAGCCCACGCCGAGGTGTTCGAAGATAGCGCCTCGCTACTGGCCGTGGTGGATCGCTGGGTGGAACGGTACGGTCTCAAGGGCGCCGGCCAGCGGACAGGACTGGCGCTGGACACTCAGCCGCCCCTGTCCCGCGAGGACCGCATCGCCGCGCTGGCGGGCCATGCGGTCGTCGCCCTCAAGCTTGACAGTTAGGGTGAGACGCGGGCAAGGAGGCGTCCATGACAACTGAGATACCCGAAGCGTTCCTTGACCTCGTCAACGGCCCGCCGGTGGCGGCGCTCACCACCGTGATGCCCGATGGCCGCCCCCAGACGACGGTGGTCTGGTGCAACTTCGATGGCGCGTACCTGCTGGTCAATACCATGCGCGGGTTCCGTAAAGAGAAGAATATGCGTCTCAACCCCCGCGTCACCCTGTTGTGCTACGACCCGCGCGAGCCTCTGCGCGCCATCGAAGTGCGGGGCAGGGTGGTCGAGATGACGGAGACGGGGGCGCTGGACCACCTGGACCGCCTGGGCGAGTTGTACACGGGCAAGAGGCCCTATTTCGGAGCAGTCGTATCGGCAGAACTGCGGGCCACCGAGACGCCGGTCTTGTGCAAAATCCTACCCACCCATGTCGTGACTCTGGATGCTCGGAAGGAGGCGCAGCCCGTATGAGCCTGCCCGTTCCGCCCAGTCATCTGGACTTGCTCACCCGGCTGCTGCCCGCCGTTTTGACCACCATGATGGTGGACGGCCAGCCGCAATCGAGCCTGGTGTGGTGTGACTATGATGGCGAGTGCGTGTGCGTCAATACGACGCGCGAACGACAGAAGGGTCAGAATATGGCGGCCAATCCCTGTGTCTCGCTCCTGGTGGTAGACCCGGCGGATACTGGCCGCTACCTTGAAATCCGAGGCGATGTGGAGCTGGTCGAAGACGGGGCGTTGGACCACCTGGACAAACTGACGCGGGACTACACCGTTCATCCTCGCTTCTACGGCTATGTCTACCCCGTCAGCCGGGCGGCCCAGGAAACGCGCATCATCGGCCGCATTCACGCGGTGAAGATCACGCTAGACGCCATTCACTGACCCTCCACTTAGGGACATCGGCGGAGCGGCGAACTGGCGTGGTCGCCCTGTTAGAGGGAGGTGGCTCATGACAACGGTACTGAGACCTGGGCAGGTAAGCCAGCGCCGGCGGATGGGCTGGCTTTTGCCCCTGATGGTTCTGCTTGTCCTGGTACTCGTGTTGGTGATGCGCTCCAGTGTCCCAGAACAAGCCCCCGCCCCACCCTACTGGCCCACCCAGGGCTGGCGTACCACGCCCCCCGAGGAACACGGCTTCGACTCCGCTAAGATGGCGGCCGGGTTACAGGCTATTCGAGACCAGAACCTCGACGTGCACAGCCTGTTGATCATTCGTAACGGCGACGTGTTGCTGGACGCCACCTTCTACCCCTATGACGGCACGACGGTTCATGAGGTGGCATCGGTCACCAAAAGCATCATGACCACCCTGATCGGTATTGCCGTCGACCAGGGCAAGCTCCAGCTCGACCAGCCCATGCTGTCTTTCTTCCCAGACCGCACGGTCGCTAATCGCGACGCTCGCAAGGAGCGCATCACGGTACGGCATCTGGTGACCATGTCCTCGGGTCTGGATTGCACGGCGGAAGGGGATGAGAGGACGCTCCAGGAGATGAGAACCAGCCCCGACTGGGCGCAGTTTACGCTCGACCGCCCGGTGTTGTGGGAACCGGGCAGTCACTTTGTCTATTGCAGTCCGGCCATCCACCTGCTCTCCCCGATTCTGCAACGGGCAACGGGGATGACGGCCCTGGACTTCGCCCGCCAGAATTTGTTTGCGCCCCTGGGTATTCAGAACGTCATCTGGGCCACTGACCCGCAAGGCTATAACCGAGGCTCGGAGGGCATATACTTGCAGCCGCGTGATATGGCGAAGATTGGCTACCTATGGCTCAACCAGGGGCAGTGGGAGGGGACTCAAATTGTCTCCCGCGCCTGGGTGGAGCAGTCAGTCAAGAGTCATCTGAAGACGGACGGTAACGACGACTATGGCTACGCCTGGTGGGTCATGACGGGCGACGGGGCGGGCCAGTACGCCGCTGTCGGTCGTGGCGGCCAGCGCATCCACGTCCTCCCCTCCGCCAACGTCATCGTCGTCATGACGGGCGGCGGCGCGGATTGGGATCAGACTATCGCCCACCTTGCACCAGCCGCCGTCGCCATGGGCCAGCGCCTGCCGGCCAATTCGGAAGGCGCCGCCCGTCTCAACGTGACGCTCGCCGCGATTGCCCAGCCGCCGGCGCCCAAACCTGTCGCGCCGCTGCCGGACACGGCCCGCCGCATCTCAGGCAAGACCATCGTCTTCGCGCCGAACCGGTTTGGGATTAGCGCCGTGCGCTTGGACTTCGACGCCAGCGCCCCGGCGACCATGTACATCACCACGCTGGACGGCGGCCAGCCGGCCCTGCTGCGCGTCGGCCTCGACGGGGTCTACCGCATGGCGCCCGGCCCATACGACCTGCCCATGGGCGGGCGCGGCGCGTGGGAGGACAGCCAGACCTTCGTCTGGGAGTACGACAACATCGCCAACAATGACCACGTCCTCTTCCGCACCCACTTCGACGGCAATCGCGTCACGCTCGAAGGCCGCGAAACCGCCCACGAGCTAGGCGTCCAGGCCGAGGGCCAGGTGCAAGACTAGTAGGAGGCTCCGATGAGCCACGGGGTTTACACCAAAGGAATGGTTTGGGGGGTGATGGGCGGTTTAGTCGGTACCATCGTGATGGACCTGGTCCTGTTCGGCACGGCGGTCATGGTTGGCATCCCAGCCGTCGCTTCCTTCTCGACCATCGGCGATACGGCCGCCGGCTTCTTGGCGCTGCTAGGCATCCAGGTAGAGGGTGGCGCGTCCCTGGGCGCCATCGTCCACTACCTGCTCGGCCTGGCCCTGGGGGCTATCTTCGGCGTCGCCGTGACACGGGTATCAACCTTCCGACTCGCATCCTGGCAAAAGGGCGTCATCCTGGGCGTTCTCTACATCGAAATCGTCAGCCAGCCCATCCTGGCAACCAGCCCTATCATCTTGAAGATGACGGCCGCTGAGACGTGGCTGTGGTTCGGCGTGTCTGCTGTCATGCACATGATTTGGGGCGCTGTCCTCGGCGCAGTCGTGCGCTACGGGCTGCGGTTCGAAGCCTCGGCGCAAGGCCACCAAGGCAGTCATCTCCGGCCAATAGGTTGAAGTGGAGCCGATAAGGAGGCGCAACAATGCTCGGCCTGAGTCTTCCATTAGAATTAGAATTGAAGGCCGACCCCCTGCCGTGGCTGTTGGAGCCTGACCCGGCCAACCCCGGCGTCCGCTACTTTGCCCTCACCGAGTTGCTGGGCTGCCGCCTCGATGACCCGGAGGTCGTGGCGGCGCGGCGCGCGGTCATGGCGAGCGGGCCGGTCCCGGCCATTCTCGCCGCGCAGGATCCCGACGGTTACTGGGTCAAGCCGGGGCCGGGCTACGCCCCCAAGTACCAGGGCACGGTGTGGCAACTCATCTTCCTGGCACAGTTCGGCGCGGACGGCGCTGACCCTCGTGTCCGCGCCGCGTGTGACTATGTTCTGCGTCACTCCCGCGCCTCGGTGGGCGGCTTCACCGCCACTGGCTCACCTATGGGGCTAATCCACTGCCTTCAGGGCAACCTATGCGCCGCGCTGCTTGACCTGGGCTGCCTGGGCGACCCTCGGCTGGACGAGGCCCTCGACTGGCTGGCGCGCAGCATTACCGGGGACGGCATCGCGCCAGCCGAGGACAGCACAGCGCCACGCCGCTACTACCGCAGCGCCAACAGCGGGCCAGGGTTCGCGTGCGCCGCCAACAACCATCTGCCGTGCGCGTGGGGCGCGGTCAAGGCGATGCTAGCGCTTGGCAAGGTCCCGGCGGCGCTCCGCTCCCCCGCCATACACGACGCCCTCGTGCAAGGCGCGGACTTCCTCCTCGATGGCGACCCGGCCCGGGCCGACTATCCCACCCCTTACGGGACGCCGCCGAGTGGAAGCTGGTTCAAGTTCGGCTACCCCACGGCCTATGTGACCGACGTCTTGCAGAACCTCGAGGCGCTCACGGCGCTGGGCTGCGGCACGGACCCTCGGCTGGCGCCCGCGTTGGAGTTGATGCTCCGCAAGCAGGACGCCCAGGGCCGCTGGAAGATGGAATACACCTACAACGGTAAGACCTGGGTGGATGTGGAGAAGAAGGGCGCGCCCAGTAAGTGGGTCACGCTACGCGCCTTGCGGGTCCTGCAGCGGGTCGGGGCCGGCTCGCCGGCGGCCTGAAGCCGGTCTATGGCGTCCCTACTCAGGTGGGCGACCTTCGCACGATGATCTATAGCTCATCTTAGCATAGCAGGGCCGTGTCAAAGTCATCCACGCCAGAGCACGGATTGGGAGGATAGACGGATTGGAGCTTACAGTGTATACTTAAGCCCCTAGCCCTTCTAAATGGCTGCTTTGACATAATAGTGCGGAAAATGTCTACCAATATCTGGGCGAAAAGCCAATCCATGAATGAGTACAGCCGGCTGCGCCGCGCCGCTTTCTGGCGCGAGGTGCAGGCGACGCTGACCCGTCACCCCTACCTGCTTGTCCCCTATGAGGAGGTGCGGCAGCGCCTGTACGGGGTCGCGCCCGTGGATCGGGGCATCCAGACCATCCGCCTGGACCAAATCGTTGGCAGTTTGGGCCGCGCCCGTGACTTCACCCGCGACTTCCTGCCCCTCAACGAGACGACGAGTGACCGCTGGCGCCGGCTGCGCGAGGCATGGGAGAAGATGGCGAGCCTGCCGCCCATCGAGGTCTACCAGGTCGGCGAGTGCTACTTCATCAGCGACGGCAACCATCGTGTATCGGTGGCCCGTTCGATGGGAAGCCGAGATATCGAAGCGCGGGTGCTCGAAGTGCCAGTACGCGCGGCCATACGGGCCGACATGACGCCGGAACAAATTCTCCGCGCCGCCGAGAAGGCCGGCTTCCTGGCGCGGACGGGCCTGGACCGGACCCGTCCAGACGTGAACATTGAAGTGACCATCCCGCTAGGCTATAGCACCCTCGGGCGACAGATTGAACTGGTGTGGGGGGCGGGCCAGACGGGCAATACGACTCTCACGTTGGCCCAGGCAGCGGTCCAGTGGTATGATGAAGCCTACGCACCCATTGCGACGGTCATCCATGCATCGGGCTGGGAGCGGGACTTTCAACGCCGCACCCAGGCCGACCTCTACGTCTGGTTGATGGAGCACCTGGCCCGCTTGCAGGCTGAGTATGGTCGCGCCGTGGACGCTGAGATCGCCTTTGAGGACTTCCAGGCTCAGAAGGGCGGTGGGCGCTGGGGGCAGTTCGTCCGCACGACCCGTCAGGCGCTGCGCCACTGGTACGGCGACGATACGCCGAAGCTCGTAGAACGGTTGGTGGATCGCTACGAGGAGAAGGAAGTCGAACATCTGGTGGACGAGTTGGCGGCGGCGGAACGCTGGCTGGCCGAACTGGACGCGGAGGAGGCGGCGCAGGGTGAAGCGTAAACGCGCCGACCGCCATCCTTGGCCACGCGTGACGCGCAGCCGCTACCGGGCCTGGCGGCTGGACGCGCCACTTTTTCGGGGCTATGTGTCGGTCTTCTGGATAGACCAGGTACGCGAGCCATTGATACTACCTTTCCTCGGCCAGTCCCTGAACATCGCCGCTGCCGGCCACCTGTGGCTGCAACTCTTTCCCGACGGCATCCCGCATACGCTAACGGCGATGGTGGATGAACGGGGCGCCATCGTGCAGTGGTATGTGGATATCTGTCACGCCCACGGCCAGGACGCCGACGGCAGCCTGTGGTACGACGATATGTACCTGGATGTGGTGATGCTGCCCACAGGCGAACTTGAGATTATTGACGGCGAGGAACTGGACGACGCCCTGGACCGAGCGCAGGTGACGCCCGACGAGTACGCCGAAGCCTGGCGCGAGGCCATTCGTGTTCGCGCGGCCATCGAGGCGAGCAATTATCCACTCATGGCCGTTGCCCGCGACGTACTGGCCGAGCTTTTTAGACAGAATTAACAGAATGAAACAAGCTGCGCGTATGTGCTAAAGTATAAATTTTGTAAATTCTGCTAATTCTGTCTAGATATGCGGACTATGGAGGTCTGCGGGGTAAGAAATTGCGGCTGAGCGTAGACAGATGCCATGAGGGGCGAGCGCGAGATAGGCGCCGCCGCCGAAAAATGAAAGACTCCTTGAACCGTTAGGTTCTGAAGTGGGGAGTAGCCGCCCGCGTCGCGGGGCGCTCAATCGTCAGTACAGTGAGGTCTCTCACTCGGTTGAGCGCGAGCTTTGAGCTTTGGCGAGACCATTCCGGCCTTTGACAGCCGCGATGGTCTCGTTTTTTATGTCCCTATCGCGGTCATCGTACCACACTGAGGGAAATCCTATGCACCTGTATCAGCAAGAGACGGCGGACGCGCTACGCGAGTTGGGGGTGGTGGTGGAGCGGGGGTTAGATGACGCCCAGGTGGCGGCGCGCCTGGCCCAGCACGGGCCAAACGAATTGATTGACCGGGGCGCGAAAAGCCCCTGGCGCATCCTCTGGGAGCAGTTCTCCGCCACGATGGTCCTCATCCTGATTGGCGCGGGGCTGCTCTCTGTTTTCCTCGGCAAGGCCAACGAGTCCATCTCCATCTTCGCCATCGTCGTCCTGTTCGGGCTGTTGGGCTTTGTCCAGGAGTACCGCGCCGAACGCGCCATGGCTGCGCTCAAGCAGATGTCGGTGCCAACGGTGCGCGTGCGGCGTAACGGGGCGGTCAGAGAGATTTCCGCCCGCGACGTGACCGTCGGCGACATCGTGCTGCTCGAAGCGGGCAATGTCGTGCCGGCTGACCTGCGGCTGTTCGAGGCGACGAACCTGCGGGTCCAGGAAGCGGCGCTCACGGGCGAGTCCGAGCCGGTCGAAAAGGAGACTCACGCCCTGCCTGGTGACAACCTCCCGCTGGGCGACCGCCGCAACATGGCTTACATGGGTACCATCGTCACCTATGGACGCGGCGCGGGGGTCGTGAGCGCCGTTGGGATGCAGGCCGAACTGGGCCGCATCGCCTCCATGCTCCAGTCCGTTACCTCGGAAGAGACCCCGCTCCAACAGCGGCTCGATAAACTCGGCAAGACGCTCGCCCTGGCCGGCGTCGTCATCGCCCTGCTGGTACTCGGCATTGGCGTCTTGCGCGGAGTTGACGTGCGTGAGATGTTCCTGACCGCCGTCAGCGTGGCCGTCGCCATCATCCCCGAAGGGTTGCCAGCGGTTGTCACCTTCACCCTGGCCCTCGGGGCGCGGCGCATGCTCCAGCGCAACGCTCTTATCCGCAAGCTGCCCGCCGTCGAGACGCTTGGCTCGGTCACGACCATTTGCTCCGATAAGACCGGCACCTTGACCGAGAACCGCATGACGGTGGTGGTGCTGAGCATCGCGGGCCATCGCGTGCGGGTGGATGAGACGCTGCGCGGTGATGCCCCTAGCGTGGCGGTGGAGGATCAGGGTGGGCTGCGCCAGAATACCCAGACGGCTGAGCAGGTTCAGTCGTTGAGCCTCCTGCTTACAGGCGGCGCGCTGTGCAACGACGCTCAGGTGGAACGCAAGGACGGCCGCTTGCAGACCATTGGCGACCCTACCGAGGGCGCGCTGCTGGTGGCCGCCAACCTGGCGGGCCTGACGCGGGCCGACCTGGAACACAGCCTGCCGCGCGTCGCGGAACTGCCTTTCGACTCCGACCGCAAGCGGATGACGACCGTCCATCGGTGGGCCGGCCAGCCAGCCGACGCCGCTCGCTTCCGCCTGCCGGTCAGCACCGAGAACCAGACTCCGTTCGTGGCCTTCACCAAGGGCGCGGTGGACGGCCTGCTCGACATCGCCACGCATGTCTGGGACAACGACCACACCGAGCCGCTGACGCCCGCCTATCGCGAGCGCATCGAAGCGGCCAACGCCGACTTGGCGCAGAACGGGATGCGCGTACTGGGCGTGGCCATCAAGCCGCTGCCCACCTTCGACGGTTCACCGACTGCCCTGGCCGGGCTGGAACAGGGCCTCACCTTCGTTGGGTTCTTCGGCATCATTGACCCGCCCCGCGCCGAGGTGCGGGACGCCGTGGCGACGGCTAAGAACGCGGGCATCCGCCCGGTCATGATTACCGGCGACCACCCGCTGACTGCCCGCTACATCGCCCAGGACCTCGGCATCATTGACGCCGACGTCCCTGGCGCGAGCCAGGTACTTACCGGGGCCGAGTTACAGGCTATGTCGGACGGGCAACTCATCTCCGTGGTAGAACAGGTCTCGGTCTACGCCCGCGTCTCGCCCGAGCACAAGCTGCGCATCGTGCGCGCCTTGCAGAGTCGGGGCCACATCGCGGCCATGACGGGGGATGGCGTCAACGACGCGCCGGCCCTCAAACAGGCCGACATCGGCGTGGCGATGGGCATCACCGGCACGGACGTGTCGAAAGAGGCGGCCGATATGGTCCTCCTGGACGATAACTTCGCCACCATTGTGGCGGCCGTGGAGGAAGGCCGCACCATCTACGACAACGTGCGGCGCTTCGTCAAGTTCTCTGTCGCGGGCAATATTGGCAAGGTGGCGGTAATGCTCCTGGCCCCATTCCTGGGCATGCCTATCGCCCTGTTGCCCCTCCAACTGCTCTGGCTCAACCTCCTCACCGACGGATTGCTAGGGCTGGGCATGGGCTTCGAGCCAGCCGAGCGCGGCGTGATGAAGCGGCCGCCCATCTCCCCCACGGCCGGTATTTTCAGCGGCGGGCTGGGGCGGCACGTGACGTGGGTGGGGGCCCTGATTGGCGTGGCGGCGCTGGCCGTCGGCTACGCGTACTGGGCGGGGGGCAGCGACAAGTGGCAGACGCTCCTGTTCAACACATTGGCGTTTGCCCAGGTCGGGCAGGCGCTGGCCTCACGCTCCAACCGCGAGTCGCTGTTCAGCATCGGCCTGCTGAGCAACAAGCCCTTGTTGGGCATGTTGGCCATTGTCGTGCTGGGGCAGGTGGGAGTGCTGCTGCTGCCCTTCATGGAGACGTTTTTCAAGACGGAGCCGCTCGGCTTAATGGACTGGCTGGTAAGTGTGGGGGTAGGGTTGGTGGTGTTCCTGGCGATTGAGGTCGAGAAGTGGCTGATCCGACAGCGGCCTTCGGAGATAATCGTCCCGTCTAACGCCGCCCCGGCGCGTCCGACGCTGTAACGACGCCCGCTGGCCGCTCAAGCGGCCAGCTATGGATGGAAGCCTCCTGCGGAGGCTCAAGACAAGCCTCTCAGGCTTCCATCCATAAGCCAGACCCTGAAGGGTCTGGCGGGCTTTACAGAATCTCCAAATAACGCTCTAGCTCCCACTCGGAGACGCGGATACGGTACTCGTCCCACTCCTCTAGCTTGGCGCGGTTGAAGGCAGCGTAGGCGTGGTCGCCCAGCGCGCCTTGAATCACCTCGTCCTTCGCCAGTTCGTCCAGCGCCTCTTTGAGCGAGCCGGGCAGGGTGGCGACGCCGCGCTCCGCCAATTGCTCCGCGTCCCAGTGGAACACGTCCTCTTCGGTGGGCGCTGGCGCCTCTAGGCCGTGGTCAATGCCCTCGAGGCCGGCCGCCAGCATGGCCGAGAAGGCCAGGTAGGGGTTGCAGCTAGGGTCGGGGCAGCGGAGTTCGAGGCGCGTGCTGCTCTCGCGGCCGGGCGAGTAGCGCGGGATGCGGACAAGCGCCGAGCGGTTGATCTGCGCCCAACATACGTAGACAGGGGCCTCGTAGCCCGGCACCAGCCGTTTGTACGAGTTCACCGTGGGCGCGACGACGGCGGCCAGGGCACGGGCATGAGCCAACTGACCAGCCATGAACGAGTAGGCCAGCGGCGAGAGCTTGTACGGGTCATCCGCGCGATAGAAAGCGTTCTGACCGTCCTTGAACAGGCTCTGGTGGGTGTGCATGCCGCTGCCGGCGCGGCCAAACATGGGCTTGGGCATGAACGTGGCATACAGGCCGTGGCGTTGGGCGATAGCCTTGACGGTGTAGCGGAAGCTCACGGCATTGTCGGCGCTGGTGAGGGCGTCGGCATACTTGAAGTCAATCTCGTGCTGGCCGGGGCCGACCTCGTGGTGGATCATCTCGACTTCCATGCCCATGCTTTCCAGGGCGCGGGTAATGTCCTGGCGCACCAGGGCCGCCTCGTCGCGGGGCGAGAAGTCGAAGTAGCCGCCCACGTCATGGGGCGCGGGCACAATGCGCCCGTCCTGCGGCGTAAACAGGTAGAACTCCAGCTCGACGCCGGTATTGTACGTGTAGCCGCGTCCTTGCGCCTGTTCGACCATGCGGCGCAAGATGCGGCGGGGGTCGCCCTCGAAGGGGTCGCCGGCGGGGGTATAGATATCGCAGATCAGGCGGGCCACTTTGCCCGTTTGCGCGCCCCACGGCAAGACGCGATAGGTTGAGGCGTCGGGCACGAGGAACATGTCCGACTCCTGGATGCGGGTAAAGCCCTCAATGGATGAGCCGTCGAACCAGATGCCTCGGTCAAATGCCTCCTCCAGCCGTTGGACGGGGAGCGTTACCGATTTGATAATGCCAACGACGTCGGTGAATTGCAGATTGACAAACACCACTTCATCGGCCAGCGCGCGGGCAAGGACTTCGCGCTGTTCGGGCGTCAAGGCCACGGGTGCCTCCTTGGAACAAGTTTTGCTCTATGACTAATGGGGCGCTCTTACGCGCCCTGTGGCATTGTAGCCGGTTCAGGGAGCGGGGTCAAACAAACGCACAGCCGACGTTTGTGAAGACTGCCTTCACACATAGTATTTGGGTGTGAAAGCGTTCTTTACGTCAGGCGTCAAGCAGAGCGTCGTCGGTTATGTTATAATGGCAATAGAGTTGGATTGGTAAGCGAGGAATAGGGCAGGTGTTCAGCTTGCCCACAGGTATTGAGGGGAGGCGCCGATGTTTGCATTGCACTTTGACACGAGGGTTCGTAGACTATCGACCGCGCGTCTCGGTAAGGGGCTGCTGGTTCTCGGCCTGGCTGTGCTACTGGGAGTAAGCCAGGTCAATAGTGGGGTCGTTGGGGCCGCGCCGCTCCAGCCCGCGCCGCCCGCGCCTGTCACGCCGCCCGCGCCCAGCGCCCTGCCTGACCTCGTCGTAGGTGGCGCGCAGGTCGTGCGGCAAGCAGAGGGCTGTTTCCAGTGGACTGAGCCATTGGAGACGCACATTACCATCGTCAACCAGGGTAAGGCCGCCGCTGGGCCATTTATGGTGCGCGTGGACCGCGCCTATCTCCAGGTCAATGGCCTCGCCTCGGGCGCCAGCAAAGAGTTGACAGTCAGAGGGGTGGTGGCCTTTATTCAGGCTGACGCCTTCTATGAGGTGATGGAGACTAACGAGCAGAACAATAGCTATGATGTGCCGGTGTTTGTGCCGCCGCCGCTGTGTCCAACGCCGACGCCAACGCCGACGCCCGGGCCGCCTGGCGCACATGGCGGGCCGCGTCCGGCCGCCTTTCGCAACGGGACGTGGACACTGGGCATGACGCTCTCCAGCCGCACCACCGAAGCGGCCTTCGACTACAACGTGCCTAGCGCTCGCGCCTTGATGTGTGACTGGAACGGGGACGGCACGCGCACGCCGGGGTTCTACCGGGATGGGGTATGGTATCTGCGGAATTCCAATGAGGAAGGACCGGCCGACATCACCTTTACCTTTGGCGGCGTGGGGGACACGCCGGTATGCGGTGACTGGAACGGTGATGGGATCGAGACGGTGGGCATCTGGACCGGTACCACCTGGTCGCTCCGTAACAGCAATAGCGCCGGTATACCAGATGTTGAGTTTGAGTATGGCACACCCCTGGACTACCCCGTGGTGGGCGACTGGGATGGTGACGGAGTGACCACCATCGGGATTCGCCGCACTACCCGTTACTACACTGCCTTCTATCTGCGGAATTCGCTGTCGAACGGGCCGTCTGATCGCACCCTGCAGTTCAATGCGTCAGGCGATGTGGTGGTGGGCGACTGGAACGGCGACGGGCGAGACACGGTCGGCGTTGTCTCCAATGGGCAGTGGATTTTGACCAATGCGGACGGCTCGCCGGACCTGATCTTCAACTTTGGCCCCACGGGGGCCGCTCCGCTCGTCTGGCGCTAAACGCGCTGCTACGACCGTAGAATGCCAAACCGCCCGGAAGGCGCGAGCCGCCGGGCGGTTTGGCGTTGATACCCAGCCGACTGTCATGGTATGCAACCAAACAGAGTAAACGATTGAGGGTTGGCTCACGCGCAACTTCCGATGAGGAACCACGTACAGCCTAGCAAACACTGGAAGGGTGAAACCATTACCTGATGATGAAACTATTACGCTATCTGGTATCGCTGCCTGAGCGCCTCATCCGAGCGGGCGCCGCCCTGCTTGGGGGGCTGCTGCGCGAACTGGCCGAACTGGTCCTGCCCACCAGCGTGCGACGGTCCAAACTCTACCAGGCGACCGTCGAACGGCTGCTGCGGATTACTGTCGAACTGGTGGGCGATGTGCGCGGTGTCTACACCGCTGAGAAGATGCCGGTCGAGGAACTGGCGGTGCGCAAGGTCGCGGGCAACGTCTTCGAATTAGCGAGCTTCCTCGCTGTCGGCTGGTCCCCGTTGTGGCTGCTGGCGGCGGTGTCGGACCTGACAGGCGGCGCGAAGGTCTATCTCCAGACCCTCCAGGCTGAACTCAAGCGGGTCGGCGCCTTGCCCCCGACCACCGATGTCTCGTCGTTTGACGACCTCCTGACGGCGCTGGAAGGCACGTCGGGCGTGCTGGCCGATACGGTGGATGTGCCGCCGCTGAATGTGGCCGACCTGCGGGCAACATGGCAATCGCTGCGGGGCCGCGTGTCCGAGCTACCCGATGCGAGCCGCCTCAGCGCCGTCTTTGCCGACTTACAACAGGCCGCACAACGGGAGGGGCGCTCTCTGCTGGAAGTGTCGGCCATTGTCGGCCTGGGCGCGGTGCGCGCCGGCCTCCAGGTCAGTGACACCTTTCTGTTTCAGTACTACCGCGAGGCGTTCCAGAGTATCGCCCGGGAGGGCCTGGCGGCCTATACGCGGCGCGCGAGCCATCCCTACCTCCAACGCGCGGTGGACCACCTCGACCCCGCCACCCTCACCTGGACCCAGCGGTTTCTGCGGCGGCTCGGCGTCGCCGCGTAAGTGCGTGCGTTCCTGTTAGAGCCTCCTCATACAGACTCTCCGTAACAGTTAAGTAATATTACTACGGTAAAATAACGATCCGGTGGAGAGCGCGGGGTTCAGGTCGGCTAGGGAACGGGCGGCAGTTCGTCGGCGGGCATGGGGGCCAGCGGAACCTCGCGCGGCAGTAGCTCG
>JAHCIP010000100.1 GCA_026129165.1 Anaerolineae bacterium | reverse complement strand
AGCCGCGCCTCGATCTCCAGGACCTCGATGCGCGGTTCCCAGAAGCCGAGCGCCTCTTCGACGTAAATTTCCGCCAGGCCGAAGGTGGTCGGGTTGAGCGGGGCGAAGACGAGTTCGTGGAGCCGGCTGCCAAAGGTGGGGCGCATGACGCGCTGCCCAGGAGATGTTCCCAGGATAATCCCGATGGCCTGCTCGATGTCCTTCTCCGCTGAGACGAGCGAGACGCTGCCTTGCCGACCAAGGCGCGGCGGGAAGGACCAGCCCGTGCCAAGAAAATCGCTCATACCTGTCTCCGAGACTCTATCATGGGCCAATCAACACCGTCGGGCAGCCGGGCGGCAGAATCACGCCTGGCATGCCTCCGCCCGAGCAAAGGGTTTGGTCGGTCACCCGCGCCGCCGGCCGGCCGCCAATCAAGACGGTGGGGCTGCCGGGCGGCAGAACTGTAAAGTTGACGTGGGGGACGACGCCGGTGACGGCCGGGCATAGTCCCTGGTCGCCGACGACGGCGGCGGGCATCCCGCCAATCAGGCCGTTCGGACAGCCGGGGCCGACAATCGCTCCCCCATGCGCCCCCATATCGCCCACCCGCGCAGCTGGCATACCCATCGAGGCCTCTTTAGTTCAACTTGATAATGCCGCCCGCGACATTGACCGTCGCGGAGCCGTTGACATCCACCATCGTCCCCTTGACCGCCGTGTTGGCCGGGCTGCTCAACTCCGCGCCGGCCGTCCCCGACAGCTTGAGTTGGGCCTGGGTGGTGACGTCCACCCCCGACTGCCCGCTAATCTTAAACGCCTGGCTGCTGCTCATGTCCACGCCCTGCGTCCCCTTGACCGTAAACTTCTGGTCGCTGCTCATGTCCACGCCCTTGACGCCCTTGAGGGTAATCTTGCCCTGGGCTTCGATGGTCAGATCGCCGTCTACCTTGATATCCATCGCGTTGGTCTTAGACTGGATGACGATCTTGTTCTTGCCCGTCTTGTCCACAATGGAGATGAGTTCACTACCGTTGGTATCGTCTAGAGTGACGGTGTGGCCGGTGTGCGATTTGATGACGACCTGCTCTTTCTTCTCGGTATCGTCCAGCGTGACGGTGTGGCCCGACCGCGACTGGAGGATGCGCTTGTTGACCTTGCCATCCCCCCCGACGGCCTGGCTGGCTTTTATGGGCGGCTTATCCTGGCCGTTCCAGAGGACGCCCAGGACGTAGGGGCGATGGATGTCGCCCTGCTCAAACCCCAGGATGACCTCGTCGTTGATTTCCGGCAGGAACAGGAAGCCACGCCCGCCGCCCGCCATGGGCGACACGATACGCGCCCAGGCGCTCTCGTCCTTGTCGGAGAGCCAGGGATACTTGACCTTCACCCGTCCCATCTCCTCCGGGTCCTTGTTGTTGGTCACCACGCCGATGACGAGGTCCATCGCGGTCTGTCGGGGTGTTGTCTCTTCCAGCAGGCTCCACACGCCTCGGTCACGGCGGCCGCTGACGGTAAAGTGGGTGGTCAGCCCGCCCTCGGCCGTCCACTCGTGGGTGACCTGGGTGACATAGTACGTCCCGCTGAAGCGTTTGCCCACGCCTTCGATCTTGACCTGCCGCCCTGGAACCAACTCAGGTTGGGCGAAGCAGACGCCGTCGGCCTCCACAAAGCCAGACGCGAGTTCGTCCAGGGCGGCCTGGGCCACCGTCTCGGCCTCTTTGGGCGAGCGCACGTAGCAGTCTACGATGGCTGTCTTGGCTTCGCCCCACGCCTTCTTGGCGATGTCCGCGCCCGCCTGCCCCTCGCCAATCTTCGGCGCGCCGTTGCCCTTCGTCGCGCGGCCGACCACCTGCGTCTTCTTCTTGGGGTCCCAGCCGCGTACCTCCACTTCGTTGACCTGCTCGGTGGTCGAGAGGCGCGGCCGAAAGCGGGTGAGATCGGTTCCCCACGCCAGCGTCAGCGGCGCGCCCTTGGGCTGGGGTTTGCAGAAGTTGAGCTTGTTATCTTCGACGTACAACTCGTAGCCATTCCAGCGGGCGCGTTCCAGCAGGAACTCGGCGTTGGTCTGGTTATTCTGGAACACGTACTCGCGCACCTCGCTCGTCGCGTCTATCTTGCCCGGCGTCAGGCCGGCCTCCGTCGCCAGCTTCTTCGCCAGGTCGGAGTCAGTCACCTGGCTGAAAGACCGACGGTGGCGGCCCCGGTAGAGCTTGTGGCTCAGGTCATAGCCTCGTACCAGCAGCATCGGCCCGGCCACATCCAGGTCTGGCTCCAGGCTGGCGATTTTGCCGGATAAGAGCCTGGTCTGCGCCTGGGGACCGGCGAAAATTTCAATCTTTTTGCCCTCGCGGAAGGTTGTATCCTCCAGCCACTTCATGTCCGTGCTGTGGAGGCGCACGGTGAACATGCTGGGCAGGTGGAGCGTATGGTCCACCGTGACTTCGGCCAGGTCGGCCTGCATGTCGGGCGACGACGGTTGGCCTTCGATCTTCAGCGAGAGGTGCGAGATGTCGAGACGAGGTTCAGGCATGGCGTGTTCAACTCGAGGCTAGCGCGGCGGGATAGCCAGGCTCATCCCCGGCCGCAGGTCCAACGGATTGGTCAGTTTGTTGGCGTCGGCGATGCGCCGCCACTCCTGCGCGTCGCCATACTCTTCGTAGGCGATGTAGTCCAGGCGGTCGCCTTCCTTGACCTGGCGTACCTTGCGGCCCGGCTCGCCGAGCGACGTCGGGTTCGTGGGTAGACGATCCTCTTTGTCCACGGCCTCCAGCAGGGTCAGGCTGGCGGTGGCGCGGATGGGCCAGCCATCCGGGCTAAACATGGTGTATTTCACATTGCACTGTTGAACATAGCACTCAAAGTGGTTCTGACTGTCGCCTCCCCAGTTAAGGCGGCACTTGGGGGGCTTGCTCATATTGCTGTTTTTACCCTTCGTTTGGGCGCTCTTGTCCACCATCATGCAATTAAATAGCTGGTTGGTGTATTTGCGCACATCGTTTTTTTGCCCTTTACCGCCCGGCATCGTCGCGTCGAACAATAGCTCAAGACTGAGCGTGCGCGGCTTGCCGCCCCCGAACTCATACTTTGGCACGTTCTTGCCCTTTTGAGGCTTGGTGGACCAGTCATTACTCTTGCTGATAGAGTACTCGGCCGGGTTGAACATAAACGCAATCTTCGTCTTGTTGAGCTGGCCCTCTGTCACCTCAATGAAGCCTTTTTCGAGCTTGCCCTGTAACTTGACCACGGCTCCTCCCTAACGGTCGTACACTTGATGGCGCTCGCGCTCAGCGCGCAGCCGGGCCTTGAGAATGGAGTACACCTGCTTCGCCAGGGCCTCGACGTTGGGCGGGGCGGCAGGCGCGGCGCCCCCTGCCTGCGTGGCCTCGCTCAAGCGGGCCGTCGCCACGGGCGCGGCTCCATCACTCCCGCCGCCCGGTGACGCGCCATCGCTCGAGGGGCTGGCGCCCGGCGCGCCGGGGGCAGCGGGGCCGCCGGGACCAGGTGGTTGAGCGATCCCCCCATGCTCCATCATAGCGCTGAGGGCGCGGGCAGCCTGGCGCACCTCGCGGCGGGAGCCTTCGGGCCAACCCTGCTCCACCGCCCGGCGGATCACGTCTTCCTGCTGGCCGGCTGCCTGTTCTTCCGCGTCGTCGCCCGTCGGATTCGCGCCTGAGGTCAACTTAAAGGCCAGCGGTTGCCCGATATGGCTCAACTCGTGGCCGAGTAAAGCCATGCCCTGCGGCGTGCGTAGGTTCAGGCGGCCCGGCGCGAAGACCACGCGCTGACCACTCGTAAATGCCTCCGCGCCCAGCGCCTCGGCCACAGGCGACGTATAGAGGCGCACGTCGGATAGGTCGCGCCGCGTCAGAGTCTCCATCGGCCGGCGCACCTCTTCGCGCAGCGGCTCGCCCCCGCCTAGACTGGGCAGGCTGGCGAGCGCCGTCAGGGCAGCCTGGGCGCGGGCTGGAGCCAGGCGGCGTAGGGCCTGGAAGGCAGCGGGTTCGGGCGCGGCGGCTGGCGCGGCCAGGCTCGTCAGGCGGGCCAGGACCGGCCAATCGGGATGCGGCCGGACAGTGGCGGCCGCAGGCGATACGGCCAGCGACGTTACCGCGCCAGCCATCCCGCCTACTCGCGCAGCGCTCTCTGACGAGGGCGTGCTCGCGGCAGTAGCGCCAGCTGTCCAGCCGCGCATCGCGTTCGCCTTGGCTGGCGAACCCGCTTCAACGGCGGGGGCCGCCGTGTGCTGGAGAGCGGCCGGCTGGCGCGGCGTGAGCAAGCTCGGCAAGCTCTGGCTCAGCATGCCCCCCTCGGTGCGCCTCGACCGCGGCGCTGTCCCGACGCCTGTGAGCATCACTCGCCCGGTCGAGGTCATCGGCTCGCCCAGCGGCCAGGGGTGGGCCAGGGCGGCGCTGCGAGGCGTCGGTGGCAGACCGGCCGTCGACCAGTCCTCGCGCGCCCCCCTTGGCCCATCGCTCGGTCGCAGGAGTCGCCCCAGGCCTACGGCTGGACCAATCGCGGGCTTGTCTACCTGGGCTGTCATTCCCCACGCGGACGATAGATAGCCTGTTGGCTCTCGGCCTGATCGCGCCTGGCGGTAGACCGTCCCACCGGCCGCTGGCTCGCTCCAGACTACGCCCGCGACCGGCGCCGCCCTTTCAAGGGGTGGGCGCCACAGGCGGGCCGGGTGGAGGGGAGCGGCGACGAACGCATCTCCCCCTGCTTCAACTCGGCGCTGGGACCACGCCTCAGGGCGGCCCGACTCGCTAGCCTCCTCCGCCGCGAAGGCCGGTGGCGTGAGCCGAGAGCGCGTGAGACGGGGGGGCGGCGCTTGCCAGAGCCGCGTCGGGCTGGGGGGGCCACTCATCAAGACTGTTGCGGGACGACCCTCCGCCCCTCCCTGGTCTGGCGTCTCGCCATCTGGGACGCGGGCCTCGCGCTCCACCAGAGGTCGCTCCGGAAAATCCTGCGAGGCTCCAACCTCTCGAAGGTTGCCGAACCTTTGGGCAGTTATTCGGACTGGCTCAGTAGGCTGCCATAGGCGTTCGGCGGAAGCGGGCGGCAGCGGCGTGGACAATGTTACAGGGCGCCCGCCAGGTTCTACCCACCACGTCCCACTCGCCCCAGGGGGCCGCCCCGTCTCTGGCGGGCCACGGCGCACGACGCGTTCGACAGAGGCGCGTGAGGCGGATAGAAGCCCAGCGGCTACCTCGTCCGCGACGCGACCGAGACCTAGGGGGCTGTGCCGAGTCCCGCTAGGTTGCGTAACGCGCACGTCTGTCCAGGCGATGCCGGGCATCTGGTAGGCGCGCTCTAGGCTGGCGGCAACCAGGCGCTCGACCGGTGGTTCAGCGGGTAGCGCGTCAGCAGGGGGCGTCAGCCAGGGTCCACTTAGGTCTAGCGTCTCCTCAGCCTCCGTCCCGCTCTCATCGGCGAACCATGACGGCCAGGACAGCGGTGCTTCATCGCCCTCGGCCTGCCTGAGAGGGGACGTGGCCCTGAAGTCTGCTCCGGTTCGGTCAGCAGAGCGCATGGTCCGACCGGGCCGGCGGCTGCGTGGCTGGCGCGGGCCGTACACCCTGTCGGCCCAGCCGCCGCCCCACGGCTGCCGCGTCGCCCAGCCGGCGAGCCGGCCGCTAAGGGCCGCTGGCGACCAGCGCGCCAGGCCCCAGGTCGAGGTCGTCAGGGGGTGGCGGCTCAGGACACCCGACCAGCGACCGCGCGCCGTCTCGCCCAGACGGGCGAACCGGCTCGACCGCGCCAGCCCCGTCTTGATCAGACCGATAAACGAAGGAATCATCCGCACGTGGCGCCCCTACTTGATGGTAACTGATTTGCCGGGTAGCATGGTCGAGGACGACAGCCCCTGGTGGGCCAGGGTAAGGGTCTCCACGGCGATGGCGTTTTGTTCCGCCGTCATGGGCGACGCGCTCCACTTGATGGGGAAGGCGTCCTTGAAGGTCCAGGAGCGCATCACCTCGCCCGACACATCCATCAGCGAGACGGTCACATTGGCCGCTTTATACTCGCCGTTTATCATCCCGGTGAACCACTGCCACAGCGGCGAGCCGTCCTCGGTGATCCCGCGCTTGAGCGTCAGGTTGCCCTGCTTGAAGCGGCCGGGGAAGCGGTGGATATGGGTGTAATTGCCGCCCTCTTTGTACTCGAAGGCTTCCATCTCGAAGTCCATGCCTGCCGCCTCGGTGAAGTGCAACTGGGCCTGGACATCGCCACTGAACTCGACCTTGAAGCGTAGCGAGCCGGTGGGGCGGCTTTTCGTCGTGGGATCGTTTGCCATAGGGGCTACCTGTTTCTAGCGGAGTCGGCCGCGTCGGTCGCGCTCGACAGCCAACTCCTGACGCATCAACTCGTACACCCGCTGCGCGACCGCCTTTGGGTCAACGCTGGGGGCCGCTGGCGCATCCGCCGCACTGGCCGACTCGCTGGCGGGCGCGTCGGGAACGGCCTCCGCCTCGGCCCCGTTCGCGCCGCCGCGTTGGGCGACCACCATGTCGGCGGCGGGTTGGCCCTGGGTGAGCCGCTGGGTCATCGCGCGTAGATCAAGCATGGTTAACCGGGCCAGTATTGCAGGGGGATACCCCCGGACGATGAGGGCGAGCCGGCGTCGCCGCCCTCGTTCATTTGCCTGTTGATGGCCGAAATCTCATCCATAAAGCGTTGGCGGTCGCCGTGCTCCAGGTTGAGGATGTCGTCCAGCGGCCAGTGGAAGTGGTAGGCGATGAAGGCTACCTCCTCGTACAGGCTATCGAGGGGGTAGCCTACGATCCCCCCGCCGGTGTGTCCTCCACCTGGATGACTGTGCCGCACTGGGGGCAGGTAATTTCGCGCGCCGCCGAGCCGTTCTCGTTGATGCGGCGGTAGAAGTCCTGCAGATAGGCCAGGTCGGTGGTGAACATGTTCTCCACGGTCTTGACGTTGACCTCGCCCAGGTCGCCCAGCTGGGTAATGACCCGCGCCAGAATGGCGATGGACAGGTAGGCCGGGTTGTCGCGGACCGAGGGGTCGCGCTGCGGCGCGATTTCGTCAATGGCCCGCGCCAGGCGCATGCGGCCCACGCGGTGCAGGTTCCCCTGGCTGTCCACGTAGCCCCGCGGCAGGGTGAATTCGAATTCGGTTTGGAGCGAGCTGCTAGCCACGGATGGTCTCCTCTTCAGCCTCATTTCCCTCGCCCCTGGGACTGCGAAGCGTGTCCGCAGGACTGAGGGTTAGGGTGAGAGTCTTAGCCCCGGTGGCTTAACAAGACCCTCACCCCCGCCCCCTCTCCCAGGGGGAGAGGGGAGCCGAGCCATGATCCTACTTCGCGCGCTTGAAGTCCTCGCAGACCAGGACAATCTCCTCGACGAGGACCTGGTTCTGACCGGCGTTGGGGCCGGGCATCTTGACCGACTTGGGCCAGGCGCGGACGATGTTGTACTCCAGCAGCGGGGTGCCGTCATAGTCGGCCATGATGATGGTGCCGTTGGCGCGAGCGGAGTCCATCTTGCCGTCCTGGACCTCTTTGGACCACTTCCAGGCCGAGTCGTCCTCGGTGACACCGCGTTTGAGGGTGATTTCAGGCGCCTTCATGGCCCCTGGCGCGGCGTAGTAGCCCGGCTTGCCATCCTTCTCGGCATACTTATACTGGATGACCTCAAACTCGGCCGAGGCGACCGACACTTCGGTGAACACACCCTTCAGCTTCGATTTGAAGTCAACGATAAAGCGGTTGGAACTCAGGGGTTCGTTGGCGCGGCCCTTAGGCATAACACTACCTCCTGTCTATCACTTGTGGTGGATTAGGCCGACGTCTCTTCACGTTTCTGGCGGATCATAAACACGATGAACTCCGCCGGCTTGACGGGCGCGATGCCGACCTCAATCAAGCAGTAACCCTGGTCGCGCACGGCCTGGTCGTTGATGGTCTCATCGCAGACGACATAAAAGGCTTCTTCGGGCGTCGCGCCGAACAGCGCGCCTTCGCGCCAGCGCAGCGTCAGGTAATCCGTGACCTCGCGGCGGATGCCCGCCCACAGCACGCGGTCGTTCGGCTCGAAGACCGTCCATTGCGTGCCCTGGAGAATGGCCTCCTCGATGTTGCTGAACAGACGGCGGACGTTGATGTACTTCCACTCGCCGCTTTCGAGCGTGCGCGCGCCCCAGACGCGGATGCCCCGGTTGGGGAACTTGCGGATGACGTTGACACCAATCGGGTTGAGGAAGCCCTGCTCCGCCTGGGTGACATTCAGTTCCAGGCCAATCGCGCCGCCCACTTCCTCGTTGGCGGGAGCCTTGTGGACACCGCGCGCCGAGTCCGTGCGGGCGTACACGCCAGCCAGGTAGCCGCTGGGGGGCGCGTACTCCTTATCCTTGACTTCGATCCAGGGATAGTAGAGCGCGGCGAAGCCGGAGCCCCACGCGGCCGAGTTCTTGCGCCAGTCCATCATCTCCTGCACGTTCTTGCCGAAGGGCGCGTCGAGGATGGCGAAGCGGTCCTTCATGTTCTCGCAGTGGTTAATCATGAAGGCTTGGACTTCGAGTACCTCCTTGTCGTTCAGCATGCCCAGCTTGCGCAGCGCGACGAGGTCGGGGCAGATGACCAGGGTGACTTCTTCAATGGCCTCCAGCCCCGCGATGCCCGTGCGCTTGGCCGCGTCGCCGATCAAGAGGGTGGTGGCTTTGTCGGACAGGGTAAACGGGGCCTCGTCGGTCGCGGGCGCGGCGGCCGTCGGCTTGAGCGTCACCTCGCCGACCGGCACGATTTCGTTGGGCGCGCCTTGGGCATTGAGAATCTCGGCTAGCAGTAGCCCCTGCGTCTCGGCCTGCAGCGCGGTCTTGACGTTGCGCCGGCCGGAACCCAGGGTCAGGTTCTCGACCGTCTTGGGCGCCGGGTCACTCTTAGTCGAGTAGGTGATATTGAACAGTTCGGGCTTGCTCGCATCTGAGCCAGGTCCGGCCCTGACAATGACCTCCTCGGCTGGGTCGAGTGGCCTGGTCGTCAGGCGGAGGGTCTCCTGACCATTGGCTGTGCTCAGGGTGCCCGTGCGGGGCAGAAGCACTGGCCCTTTGCCATCGCGGGCTGTGACCGGCACACCGACCACGAAGGCCGTCTTCCCGCCGTTCAGGAAGAAGCCCCACATGGCCTGGTGCATCGCCGTGCCTGTCGGCGCCTGCGCCAGGCCACCGTAGTGGCTGGCGAACTGCTGCCAACTCGTGACGAGGGTGGGCGTGGTAGGCGGGTTGCGCGTCTCAATCTTCCCTGAGGCCGGGTTCTCAAAGTTAATCGTGTCCCGACACAGGCCCACAATCGCCAGGACGGCTGTGCTAGGGGTGACGATAGGGCGCGCCCCACCCGGTAGCTCTTCGATGTATACGCCTGGCGCCTGTTTGTCGAAAATAGCCATACTTAAACCTCCTTGATGCTGGAGAACCATGAACGATCACCGAGTCGGTCGAGGCGACAATGCATGGGTATCATGTCATAGGCCCCTCCACCTCGAAGATAAGGTTAGAGACGTTGTCGCCTTCGGGCGGCGGTTGGAGGGTGATGACTTGCTCCCGAGAATAGTCGCCAAACTTGATCTTCACCGTATAGGTCCCGGCTGGCACATACTTGAACCGGAAGCGACCATCGTCACCTGTTTCGATAGAGTCGCCGAACTGGTGGGCCAGGCCATCTGTCCCGACGTACATTAGCGTCACTGTCGCCTGCTTGACCCCGTGGCCCGTGTTCTTATCGCGCACCGTCGCGCCCCATTCCAGGGGCAGCGCGATGTAGCGCTCAGGCGGCATCAGCTTCGGAACGAGCGGCCCGACGCGGCGGCCCTGCTTGTCTTCCTCTCGCGCGATGTCCGCCTCGCCCAGCTTGACCACTCGCGCGTAGACCAGGTTCTCGGCGCGTTCCCGGGTCAGGCTGGCGTAGGGCGGCTGGCTCTTCTGGCTGAACAGGCGGCTGACCATCTGCTCGCCCAGGTCGAGGTCGAGTGTCACCGTCAGGTTGACCGAGGGCCGCAGGTTGTTCTCCAGCGCGCCCCAGAAGTCGGACACGTTCTTGAGCACGCCATCAGGCTGGGCAACCTCGGTGCGAATGGGCCGGTCGAGTTGGTCAAGCGCGCCCTGCAGCACCTCGTTGGGGATGGGCGAGTGGCGGCTGAAGGTTTCCAGCGCCATCCACAGCAGGGCGTGTTCGGTTTCGGTGTCGCCCGCCCAGCAGGTAATCATATACGACAGGTTGATGCGCATGGGCCGGCGGGTGTACTTGACGCGCCCGCTGGCGCGCCCGTTGCGCTCCCGCTCCTCCTCCCAATCCCAGCCGACCTCGCGCAACTCGCGGTTCTCGCGCAGGTCGTACAGGTAGAGGTTGATGGTCGGCTTGCTCTTGCCCGTGTCGCTGGCCCAGGGCTGGGACTTGCTCGGAATCTCGAAGGTGATGTCTGCATCGTCCGTCGTCAGCCCTGTCGCCTGGGTCAGGAGTTCCTTGAGGGTTTGGTTGAGGTCGTTAATCAGCCCGCTCGTTTTCATACACACTACCTCTTGTCCATCCAGGATACCACAGCTCGGTTGATTGCCAGTTAGGCTCCGGTTAGCCGGCGGTTAGCCTGGACAATCAAGTCAGGCCTTTTAGCGAGGCGCTCACTCTCGTCCCTCGCGCTTGAACAGTTTAGGCCCGTACTTCTGTCTTATCTTGTCAGGGGTTAGAATGAGCGGCGGCTTAAGATCACCTCGGGCAGCGCTGAATATTCGTTCTCGCGCTTCGACCAACCCATAGGTGGTCAGTACGGCTTCGAGGTACGTGTCAAAATCGGTGATACGAGTGTTATCCCACTCATAATAGTGGTTGTCCAGGATGAGGACTTTGGGGTCCCCATTTCCCTGTTCGATGAGGAATGCGGCGCAGGAGTATAGGCTAAACAGATCAAACGGTTTCAAGCGCGGCCGGAACTCCTCATACGAATACTTGTCGCCAGCAAACTCAACGGTCTCACCCTGTTGAGGATCAATGAGTTCATGCCAGTCACGCTTAATCATTGACTCAGTAATGGGGATGAAGTTAATCATGACCATCGGATCGGAGTCGCTTTCGGCGATTTCGATTTGATAGTCTTGACTGATCTTTCTCAGCTCTTTCGCCTTGTCCTCAGATACATCTAGCTTGATACGCCAACGAAATTTCAGTCCGTTGACCTGTGAGTAGAAGTCACGAATAGGCTTGGCGAGTGGAGCGCCGAGTAAGTCCTCGACGCGCTTCAGGTCCTTATCGGACGCAGCTGGATTAAGTTGGTGTTCCACGATCTCAACCCAGGAGTATTTACCTAAGTCTTGTATCATCTTTTCAAGACGCGCCTTATAATCGGCCATACTTCCCTCCGTAGGGTCTCTGACTGACAGTTATCCGACTCTAATCTTCGAGCTTGAACCAGGAGTAGATAGACAGCTTTTCTGCGCCCGTAGCATGCTTAAGCAGCTCCGCTCTCAATTCGGCCGCCGCTCCGGATTTGCGTGCGCCAGGGGTTTTAGCTGCTGAGGTATCGATAATTACCTCGTCTATCACTGTGCCAGGCGGCAGCGCTCGTAAGGCTGGTCCCAGATCGAACCATCCAATCTGATTGTTGAACGCCCCTTCGATCATGGCCAGGTTGCCGCCTTTATCTCCCCCTTCCATTTGTAGCTCCTGTTGATGATCGGCCTCTAGTTGCGTCAATAGTGTGAGCAGATTCGCCTGGTCAGCCGCAGGTACTCTGGTGAGGATGAAAGTCCGAATCTTTTCTCGTAGTTCCGTCTGACCTCCCTTACGTTGTCCGCCCGTCTTCTTCTGTTTTCCAGTCTTAGGATCAAGCGGCAAGGTCTTGCACTTCCCCGCCGTAGCTGCTTTTTGAATCGCCTTGGCTTTGGATAAGAACTCATCCAGCGGCCACGTGGGGTCATAAATCAACTTCAACTTGATCTTACCGCCATACTTCCAGACTTTGACCGGATTGATCTCAGCATCAATCTCAACATCCTGCCCTGAGGTGACAACCTTTAGCTTTTTGAAGCCATACTGCGCTTTCAGCGGCGCCAGTTGGGCGTTGAGTTCCTTGGGACTTGCGCCTTCGGCCTGTCCCTTGGTGATAACCTGTTCAGCTGCGGCAAATGCTTCGGCTGGATTGACAGGCTTCTTCTCGGCCGGTTTCTCCTTATCCTTGATGCCTAGCTTCTTCTTGGCCCAGTCCTTGGCCTGGGTCACCTTCTTCTTAGCCCAGTCCTTCGCCTGCTTGATCTTCTTCTTGCCCCACTCCTTCGCTTGTTTGGCCTTCTTCTTGACCCACGCCGCGCCGGCCTTCACTTTGCCGCCAAGCCACTTGGCCCCCTTCTTCGCCAGGTTCAGGACGGGCTTGATGACGGCGTCAATGGCCTTGTTGATGGGCTTCTGAACCGCCTGGATGATCTTCTTGATCTTCTCGCCGATGCCGCCGACACCCAGCAGTGAGGCCAGGAAGCTGATGGCGAGCGGGAGGATGCGGGCCAGCGTCTTCTCGATCAGACCGGCCACGCTGCTGACATTGCCGCCCACAATCGCCTCGAGCGAGTCGAGGATGGAATTGACGAACTCCATAATCTGGCTGCCGCGCTCGATGAAGAACATGACCACGTCATAGATGGCCTTGCACGCCTTGATGAAGGCGGCGGCCGGGTTGAGCAGCCCGATCAGCCAGGTGACACCAGCGACAATGATCTTGTCCTTGACAAAGTCCATGATGCCGCCGATGACCGTCTCCTTCAGGTCGCTGATCTTGTCCTGGATGAACTTCCACAGGCCGGCCGGCCCCTCGGTGACGAGAATCTTGAAGACTTCGGCTACCTGTTCGATGCGCGCCATCACCGTCTCGCCCACGATCTTGACGGCGCGGGCGCGGATGTTGGCCCAGGTCAGGCCGAGAAGCTGCATCACCAGGCTGAGAACGCCCTTGAAGTCCAGCGTCGAGGGGAACTGGATGCCCGCGCTGCCCAGCTCGCCAAACAGCCAGCCCATCAGGCCGTCAAGCAGGTGCTTGCCGATATTGCTCATGAACTGGTTGAGGCCGGCCTTGACCGCGCTCACCAGGTTGCCCAGGAAGCCGATGGGGTCCTTGATAATCTTGTCAATGATGCCTGCCGCCCGGCTCAAGACGTTCAGCAGCATGTCCTTGAGCTTGAGGATGGTGTCTATGACGCCCTTGACCGCATCCTTGGCCCGGTCATACAGACCCTTGTTGGCCTCCTTCATGGCGTTAACGCGCTCGTCCACGGCTTCGCGCGCCGCGACGTACTTGTCGGCCAGCGTCTGGACCATCTCCTCGGACTTGTTGTCTACCTGCTGGTCTAGCTCGTCAAACTGGCCCTCGAACTTCGAGGCCGCCTCTGCCCCCTCCTTCTGGAGGTGCTTGGGCAGCTTGGTGACCTCGGCCTGGATGTCCTGGCGGCCCTTAGCGATGCGAGCTTTGGCGGCGTTCAACTCGGTCTCAATAATGGAGGCGACCGAATCAATAACGCCGTTCATCTTGTTCAGGTAGAGTTGGCGGCCTTCGTCCACAAACTGGTTCAACTCTGCTGGCGCGCTAAAGCGGTCGGCCACCCACTGCAGCTTGCCCCCAACGCCGCTGTAGCGCTCGTCCTCGAACTTGTCCGTCCTGGTCTTGACATAATTCTCGAAAGCGGTGCGGGCGG
This sequence comes from Anaerolineae bacterium, assembly GCA_026129165.1. Taxonomy (GTDB): domain Bacteria; phylum Chloroflexota; class Anaerolineae; order Epilineales; family JAHCIE01; genus JAHCIE01. Next base: position 4,721 of record JAHCIP010000100.1, on the reverse strand, counting down.
CCTGCTCGCCCTGGTTGAATGCCTGGTCAACCTTGCCGTCCAGCCCCTTGAGGATGGCCTCCACGTCGGTCTTGGTCTTGGCGTAGATCGCTTCAATCTTGTGGCTAAACTCGGCGCGGGCCTTCTCGTCTTTGGCCTTGGCGTCGGACTTGCCTGTGTCGAGCTTGCCCAGAGCGCCCGTCCGCGACGCGTGCATCCCGCCCACGCCCTGCTGGGCCGTCTTGCCAGCCTCGGCCTGGGCCTGGCCGAGAATCTTCTGCTCCTCCTGCTTGACCTGCTTGGGCGCGGTGTCGGCGTGTTCGGCCTGGGCCTTCTTGGCGTCCAGCGACTCCTTGAACTGCGGCTCGTTGGACTTGGCAAGCTGCTCGTCGCTGACCTTCGCCTCTTTCATCATGCCGTCTACTTCGCACTTGCCCGACTGGAGCGACGTTTCAGCCGCCGACTTGGGCGATGGCATGCCCGACTGGGCCGGGACAGGGGCGGGCGTCGGCCCGGCCTGCTCCTTGTCCATCGGCTTGACTTCCTTGGGCTTGGCCTTGCTAGCGTCCGGCGCGGCCTGAGTAGCCTGCTTGATGTCGCCCTGCGCGGTCTCCTTGTTCTGCGTTACCATGCCGCTGACCTGGCCCTTGACCTGGGCGGCGCGGCCGGAGTCCTTGAAGTTACTGGCTTCGTCCAGGTTCTTGGGCGATGCCGCTTCAATGGCCTGCTTCACGGCCGCCACAAACGCCTTCTTGTCGAACGCGCCCGGCTTCTTCTCGGCCATGGTATCTACCTGGCCGGCCTTCGCCTGGCTGGACGTTTCGTTGGCCGGGGGAACCGAGGCCGCTTGCGCCTCCGCCGCCTTGGCCTTGGCGGGCGCGTGCTTCTTCTCCTGACCCGCGACCTGTTTGACCTTGCTCTCGATGGCCTTGAACTTGGGGTCGGCCTGAGGGGGCAGCGGCTCGGCCTTGGGCGGTGGGGGCGGGCAGTCGGCCAGGCGCTGCACCCGCAGCCCGTTGGACGGCTGGCCGTTGGGAGGCGGCTCGCCGGCGTGGGGCAGGTCGTCCACTGCCACGTCGTCGCCTGCCTCCAGGGTATCAGCCTGGGGCTGCGGTTTCGCCTGGCTCCGCTGGAGGAGGCGCAAGGCGGCCTGGTTGCCGCGGGTGCGTTGGAGTTGGAGGAGCATCTGCGCCTGCGCGCCGCTGTAGCCGCGCCCCGCCGGGCGGGCCTCGCGCTGGAGCAGCGCCACGCCGTTGCCCGTCGGCGTTGGCTCGCCCGCGCCGCCCGCGACACTCACCGTGCCGGCAACCAGGTCCGGCCCCACCTGCTCTTCAGCGCGGGGCTTGCGTTCCTGGTCACGTGTGCGGTTCGCCTCCGGCGTTTTCGCCGCTTTGTCGCTCATCCAAACCCCGTAGTCAGTAGTCGGTAGTCAGAAGGCGGCCAGTAGTCCGTAGTCTCGTTTTACCTGTCTGACTACTGGTTACTGACTACTGACTACTCTCAGAAGTGGATCACCAACTGGCAGCCCTGCGGCGCTTGCTGGGCCAAATCGCGTAAAGCGCCCGTTAGCAGTAAGCCCTGCTCAGGCGGGGGTGGGGGTGAGTCGGCTACCTGTATCCCCTCGCCCTCCGGGGCGGCCGGCAGCAGCCGCGCCTGGTTGGTATTGGTCTTCAAGTACTGGACCAGCCACTCGGCCGCGTCGCCGGCCCAGGGGTGCTGGGTGTCGGGGAGCGCCTGCCGTAGCGCGCCCTCTAGCTCGGCCACGGCCTTGTCCTTATCCGTCAGCAGGGTGCGCAGCGCCTCGGCGGTGAACCGCACCCCTTTGCCCCGCAACCGCGTCACCACCATCTGAAGCTCTGGAGTCGGGGCGTTTGCCTGGAGCACGATGTGCAACGCCAGCCAGCCCTCGACATTGGGCCGTTGCAGCAGGTGGACGACAAAGGCGTTGCCGTGACGCTGGCCCAGCCGGGCCACGACAGCGGTGCGTTGCGCCTCGGACAGCGCGTCGAGCATCTGCCGGACTTCGGCCAGGCTGCGGCCGGCTGAGGCCAGGTGGTCGGCCACGCGCTCGGCCTCGGTCTGGTCTTCGCTATCCAGCCGCCGCGTCGGGTCCTCGTCGTGGTCGGTCGCGCGTCGTCGTCGCCGCCGACGGCGAACCTCGTCCAGGGCTTCAGGCATACAATCCCTCGATTACCCGCCGCCGCCTTCCTCTTCCTCGGGCTTGGCCGCTTCCGCGCCGCCCCCACCTGCGCCAGCCGCGGCCGCTTCCTCCGGCTTGGCGGCTTCCGCCCCACCTCCGGCCGGCTTCTTCTCCTCTTCCTCGCCTTCGCGCTGGACGGCCTGGCGCTGGACCGAGCCGCCAAAGCCCGTCTGCTGACCCACGTGGGTCAGTTCGTGGGCCAGTAGACCCTGGCCGTCGCGGCTCGACGGGTCGTACTTGCCCTCCGCGAAGAACACGTCTTTGCCGACGGTGAACGCCTGGGCGTTCAGTTCGCGGTTCATGGCCTGCGATTCGCCGTCAGTGTGGACGCGCACTCCGCTCATGTCCGCGCCGAAGAAGCCCTCCATCTGACCCCGCGTGCCTTCGGGTAGAGGCGTGCCGCCCCCTTTGCGCTGGACGACTTCGTCCACCATCTCCGACTGGCCTTTGCCCACCATTCCCCCCGGCGTCCCCTTGGCCTCGGCCACGACGCGCTGGACATAGGCGTTGCCGCGCTCCTGCTGCAAGCGGCTGACCGCCCGCTCGCGTGTCGCGCCGTCGGCGTTGGACAGCGCGGACGCCACGCCGCCCGGCGTCGGGCCGGCGTTCTTGAGGAACTGGTCGCGGACCGAGTCGGCCTCGGCCTCGCCCGGTACCTCCTGGAAGTCGGCGGCGCGCCGCTGGACACTGGCGTCCTGTTGGCGAACGGGTTGACGCTCAAACTCGTCGGACATGGTTACCTCCTTATCGGTACCGACAACTCATCATTTATTCCAGGCCGGCGACTCAAACGCCGCCTCGACAGTGCCAAATCGCTCCGCGCGGCGGAACTTACGGGCATCGGCCGCCTTGTACAGCGGCAGGGCCTGACGTTCGAACTCCGCCAGCAGTTGCTCTTCGTTGACCGAGGCGCTATCGGCCGCCGACGGCCAGATGAGGCGGCGGAGCGTCTCGTAGTGGGCCTTCGCGGCGTCATCCAGCCCGGCGATGTCAGCCTGGGTGATGGTCCGCTTGGCCTTCTTCTTGGACTTCTTGCCTGGCGGCGCAGGCGCGTCTAGCGCCTGGACCAGCGCCGCCAGATGCGTCTCGGCCTCCGTCTTGACATCACCCGCCGGGTTGAGGGCGCGCCACAGCGCGGTTTCCACATAGTGCGGCCGGTTCACCCCCAGAATCACGGCTGCCGCCAGAGACTTCTCCGCCGAGAACAGGTCGCCTACCGTCACTGCGTCGTCGGGAGCGGCGAGGTCGAAGGTATAGTCGGCTGTGGCCGAGCTTGATTTGAGATGGGCCCCTGCCCCGGCCGCTACATCCTCGTAGCCGTGGCCGACGAAGCCGACCCCATTCCCCCCCGGCCGCACCAGGGTCGCCTTGAACGTCTCAATCCAGTCCAGGGCGGCGACGAGTTGGTAGCGGCGCAGGGCGCCCTTGCCCATCTCGCCCTTCATCTTCTGTTCAACATCGCCCCCGGTGGCAACCTTGCCGTTGATTTTGAGGGTATCCCCGTCCACAGTCAGTTTCTGGTTGTCGCACTGCTGCCATGCGCTGATATAGAGCTTCTGTTCCTCGCTGCGCTTATCCGCTGGCGTCTTCTCCGCCTCGCTCGCGCGGGTTTGGAGGTCGCGGAAGAACCGCGCCAGGGATGCCCCCTTATCGCTGGTCACATTCTTTTTCTTGCCCCACTGGAAGATGCCCAGGCTCGCCGTGTCATCCCCCGCGCCACTCGTCGCCCCAAACGAGCCTTCGTGGGTGGCGACCAGCGCCATGAGTTTCAGGTGTTCCTCGACTTTGGCCTGTAAATCGGCAGGCAGCTTTTTGGCTTCGGCCGACAGGTCTTTTGAGTGCTTTTGATAGTCGCTCAAGGGGTGTCCGGCGGCGACCCACCGCTGTTTAGATTTCTTCTCGTCGCGGAGGCGGTAGTCCATCAGCGTCCAGAACTCGCCCCCCTCCAGCGCGATGCGGCTCTGCGCGGTCAAGCGCGTCTTGACGCGCTCCGGCGTGGCTTCGGGCGCGACCGGCGTCCACTTGCCGCCCCACGACAGCATCTTGCCGCCCAGCAGTCCACTCCCCTCGTCAAAGAGCATTCCGATAGACGCCCCGCTCAGCTTCACGTTCACCTGGGTTTCTGCGGTCGCAGCCGCCGTCGCGTCCGCGGCGGTAGCAACAGGTTTGACCTGCGCCGCCTTCATCCGCAGGATAGAGCCGCCCAGGATAAAGCTGGCCCCGGCCTGGTCAGCGGACAGCGACAGGCTCCCCACCACCGCCTCCAGCCACGGGACGATGTTTTTGCCGCTGGCATCCACTGCGACAAACGCGCCGCTGTCATCCTGGCGGCCGACGCGCATCCCATCGGAGACGCGGTTGATGAAGCCGTCCCCATCCACGTCGAACTGAGGCGGCGGAGGCGGCGGTTTAGCCTTCGTCTTGTCACGCTGGACCTGGAGCGTCGCCTGCACGAGCCGCTGGACGTAGGCGTTGCCCTGCGTCTGCTGCAGGCGGCTCACGACACTGGCCCGCGTCGCGCCGTCGGTCAGACCCAGCGCGT
>JAHCIP010000010.1 GCA_026129165.1 Anaerolineae bacterium | reverse complement strand
TGACCTATGTGCGGCAGCAATTGGAGGACCGCTTTGGTGTGGACCGCGTCAATCGCGGCGGCCTCCAGGTGCGGACGACGCTCGACCTGCGGATGCAGGAGATGGCCGAGCCCGTGTCCCGCCAGCAGGTGGCGCAACTCGCCAAGCAGCACGTGACCAACGCGGCGGTCGTGGCGCTCAAGAACGATACCGGCGAAATCCTGGCCATGGTCGGCAGCGTGGACTACTGGGATGCGTCCATCCAGGGCCGCGTGAACGTGGCCGTGAGCGAGCGCCAGCCAGGCTCGTCCATCAAGCCGATTACCTACGCCGCCGGCCTCGAACGCGGGGTAACGCCAGCCGACATCATCTGGGATGTCAAGATGAAGGAGAAGCTAGCGGACAACCAGGTTTACGAGCCGAAGAACTACGACGAGAAGTTCCACGGCCCGGTGCGCATGCGCACAGCCCTGGCGAACTCGTATAACATCCCAGCTGTCAAGATGATCAAGCGGGTGGGCGTCCAGGAGACCATTGACGCGGCGCATCGGCTGGGCATCAACGGCTTGAATCGCGGTACGGACTGGTATGGCTTGTCCTTGACCCTCGGCGGCGGTGAAGTCACGCTGCTCGACTTGACCACCGCCTACTCGACTTTCGCCCGCCTGGGGCATCTCATCCCGCCCGCCTCCATTCTTAAGGTCGTGGACGGCCAGGACCGGGTCCTCTACCAGTACACGCCGCCGCAGCCGCAATTAGTGATGAACCCGGCCGTGGCCTACATCATCGGCGACATCCTGTCTGACGAGCCAGCCCGCATTCCGGCCTTCGGTCCCAACAGCCCGCTTAAGCTGAGCCAGCCTGCCGCCGTCAAGACAGGGACGACCAACGACTACAAAGACAACTGGACACTGGGCTATACACCCTACATGACCGTCGGGGTCTGGGTGGGCAACGCCGACAATACGGCCATGATCAACAGTACCGGCGTGACCGGCGCGGCCCCCATCTGGCACGACTTGTTCGAGTCGGTGTTCAAGACGCCGGAGGTGCTGGAGGTCTTGCGTCCGGCGCCTGGCGCGCCCTTGCAGCAGACCTTTGTGCGGCCGCCGGGCGTGGTCGAAGCGGAGATCTGCGCCATCGGGCCGACATGCGGCCGCAAAGAACGCGAGCTATTCCTGGCCGAGGCCAAGCCGCCCAAGGACGATCCAGCCTGGCAGGTGGTCAATGTCGTGTCGTTCCAGGCCGATAAAACGACGCGTTCGTGCTCGGCCCGTCCTGGCGACCCCGGCGCGAAGCCGATGACGGTGTTGAAGCTGCCGGCCGACGCCGAGGAAAAGAAGGAAGCCCAGACCTGGCTGCAGCAGGCAAAGTGGCCCACAGCCGCGCCGACGCCCTGTTCGGATATCTGGTTAGCGTTGGCGTCGGCGGGGGTAGATCCCGAAGACCCCGCCGCAGTCGCCAAAGTCGAGGTCGAGGGACTGCCGACCCCCTCGACGCCTGGTCAGACTGCGCCCCCGTCCTCCGTTCAGGCCAGCAGGGGGATTGGCTCCGTGCCTGGAGGGCCGGCGGCCGTGATCTCGGGGCCGGTCAACGACACGACCGTGTCGGGCATGGTCCCCGTGGTCGGTGTCGCCCAGTTCAACCCGGCCGAGATTCAGTTCTACAAGATTGAATACCGCCGTCAGGGCGGCGACTGGATTACCATCGGCGATACCCATGCCGCGCCCCGCTCGGGGGTGTTAGAGACGTGGCACGCCGAGGTGCTGCCGCCGGGCGTCTATCAATTGCGCCTGGTCCTGGTCAAGAAGGATGGCAATTTCACTGTGCCCTCGCAAGTGACGGTACGTAAAGAGGGCTAAGGAGGCACCTATGTTCTGGCGACGACAACAAAGCGCGACAACCGCGCCAACGGAGAGTCACGAGACGACGGCTACGCCGGTCGAGACGGAGCCAACTCCCATTAGCGAGCAGCCCATCGGTGTCGGCCAGGCGGAGACCGCCGACCAGCCAGACGAGATGGCAATCTTCGAGGCGGTCCACGCGCCAGTGGCGGCCGAGGCGGAGACACCGACGCCTGAAGCCAGCGCCACCAGCGAGGCGCCTGTCGAAACCGAGATGGCTCAGGGCAAGGGCAAGAAGGCGAAGGACAAAGCGGCCCGGCGGGCGGAGAAAGCGGCCAAGAGGGCCGAGAGAGTGGCGCTGGCGAAGCAGGCCCAGGGCGGTGGCGGCGCATTCGGGTTCGGCCTGCTCGTGGGGGCCGGGCTGGGCGCGGCCGCGGCCTTGCTGTTCGCGCCGAAGTCGGGCGAAGAGATGCGCTCGGAATTGGTAGAAGTAGGCAAGGGGCTGAAGAGCCAGGCTGGCGACTCGATGGCCGGCGCGGACTGGCGGCCCACTGCCAGCCCGTGGGCCGGCCAGGCGGCGGACGCGGTTCAGGAGGCCGCGGCGTTAGCGGAGACGACGGCACGCGAGGTGGCGGCCGACGCCCGGCACACGGCGTCCGATGTGAGGGACGAGGCCGAGGACCGGCTTCAGAAGTTCTAGTGTGGCAAGGTAGGCAGAAAAAGAGGTCAACGGACAGCGCCGTTGGCCTCTTTTGTGCTATTATGAGGGCGGCGAGCGGGCGGCCCCCTGAGACGAGAATAGGGCCGTTGTCCCGTACTCGCCGCGACCCCATGCTAATACAGCATACCGATAAGGAACAGTCAGGCTATGACCATGCTAAGTCAGGTCCAGCGGCCGGCCCCCATGATCAATATGCAAGGGGCGGTCAAAGAGTTTGGGTCCACGACCGTTATTGATAATATCAGTCTCCAGGTTCCACGAGGGAGTATCTACTGCTTTATTGGTCCCAGTGGGTCGGGCAAGACGACAGTGATTCGCATGTTAAACGGGGTCTACGCGCCGACTAGCGGCTCGGTCGAGGTGATGGGCAAGGCCCCCACCCGCTGGACGACCACCGACCGCGAGCAGGTCGGCTACATGCCCCAGTTGTTCGTCCTCTACCCCAACCTGAGCGTCGAAGAGAATGTGGATTTCGCCGCCAGCGCGTATGGCATGGGCTGGTGGGCGCGGCGCGGGCCAAAGCGGCAATTGTTGGAATTCGTCGGGCTGTGGGAGCACCGCCACAAGCTGGCGCGCTCCATCTCCGGCGGCATGCAGCGCCGTCTCGAACTCGCCTGCGCCTTGATCCATGACCCGGTCCTTATCTTCCTGGACGAGCCGACGGCCGGCATTGACCCCATCCTCCGCGCGACCGTCTGGGAGCATCTCCGGCATCTCCGCGACCAGGGCAAGACGATCTTTGTAACGACGCAGTACGTCACCGAGGCCGAATACTGCGACCGTGTCGGCCTGATCAACAAGGGCCGGTTGATTGCCGACGGCACGCCGGACCAGGTGCGCAAGATGGCCTTTGGCGGCGAGATTGTGCGCCTGACCTGCGACCGCCTGACCAGCGACCTCTTGCAGCACATCGAGGACTTGCCCCAGATCGCGGATGACAAGAGCCGGCGGATCAGCCGCACTACAGCCGAGTTAATCGTAGACGAGGCCTCAACCGCTATGCCCCTCATCCTGGGTGTCATGAACAGCTATGGTATCCCCCTGGAACAGATCACGATTGAAGAAATCAAACCCCCCTACGACGATGTCTTTGTGCGGCTCATCCAGGATGAGGAGAAGCTGGCGCGGACGATGGAGAGGCTGGCATGAGAAGTCTACTGAAGTCCATCATCCGTCTGTCGGCCTTTGTATCCAAAGAGAGCCGCGAGGTGCTACGCCAGCCCTGGCTGGTCGTGAGCCTGATTCTGGGACCGTTTGCCATTCTCGCCCTGTTCGGCCTAGGCTATCGGGGCGACCCGGCCGTCTTGAATACGGTCGTCGTCGCGCCCAACGACCCCAGACTACAAAACGAAGTGGAGCAGTATGCCAAGACACTGGGCAAGCAATTGCGCCTGGTTGACCTGATTCCGGACGCGGCGCTGGCCGCTGAGATTAGCTCGCGCGATGAGGCCAGCCTGGGGAGCCGCGTGAGCAAGGTCGAGGACCTACTGCGGCAGTACGGGGCCGACCTGGTCGCCAGTTTTCCCCCCGACGCGGCCCAGCGCATCCAGCGCGGCGAAGCAGCCCCGCTGGTGCTGTACTACGATACAGTGGACCCAGTGCGCGACCAGTACATCGCCTCGTTTGGACTAATCTATACCTACGAAGTCAACCGCCGCGTCCTGACCTCGGCGGCGCAGCAGACGCAGGGACGCACGACGGCGTTGTCCCAGGACGTGAGCCAAATGCGCCAGCAGATTGGTGGGGTGCGTTCGGCGGTTCAGGCCGGCGACCGCCAACGGGCCTCGCAGGAAGCGAGCCAGTTGAGCCAGACGACCGACCGCGTCGCCACAGCCGTCGAAACGTCGGCGGGGCTGCTGGGGGGAGTGCAGTCCAGCGTCGGCGGCGGCGGGCAGGGCCAGTCGCCGCAGTCGCAGCAAGCCGTCGGCGCGGCGCGGGAACTACGCCAGCAGGTGGGTACGCTCCGTTCGGACCTGGACCAGGGGCCGTCGCTGGACCAGACGCGGCGGTTGGACGACCTGGCGCGTATCGAGCGCGGGCTGGACCAACTCGATACGGCGATCACCGAGTTTAACCAGATTCCGCCCCAGGTGTTGGCCGCTCCCTTCACCAATGTGACCCAGAATGTGGCGCCGCTGCGGCCCAATTTCGTGACGTTCTATGCGCCGGGCGTGCTGGCGCTCCTCTTGCAGCACCTGGCGATTAGCATTGCCGCGTTGTCGCTCGTGCGCGAGCGCTTATTGGGCGCGCTGGAGGTGTTCCGCGTCGGCCCGCTGTCGGCCTTCGAGGCTCTGGCGGGTAAGTACCTCAGCTTTATCGTACTGTCCCTGGTGGTCGGCGTGGTCTTGCTCGCCTTGCTGGCCTTCGGGTTAGGGGTTCCGCTCCAGGGCGGGGTGCAGCCAACTGGCTTGAGCCTCTTGCTGCCCAACGGCCAGTGGGTCGGCGTGGCCCACCTGCTCTATCTCGCCCTGGCCTTGCTCTTGCTCATCTCCGCCTCGCTGGGCGTCGGCTTTGTCATCTCCGCCGTCTCAACATCGGACAGCCAGGCGGTGCAACTGTCTATGATTGTCCTGCTGGCGTCTATCTTCTTTAGCGGCTTCTTCCTGCCCCTGGATACGCTCTACGGCCCGGCGCGGGTCATCGCCGCGCTGCTGCCCGTGACCTACGGCATCCAGGCGCTCCAGGCAGCCATGCTGCGCGGTGAACACCTGCTGGGGACTGGGGTCATCGCCGGAGTAGCGATTCCACTTAACCAGCTCGCCCTGGTCGCGCTGCTGCTGATGACATTGGCCCTGTTTGTGGCCTCGCTGCTGCTGTTTCAGCGCCAGTTGAAGGGCACGTGAGTCGTCATAGACACAGTAACACAGTTCGTAGTACAATACAAGAGGGCGCGGTGTGACCGTGACCTCTTGTTGTACGTGTGACGTCTAATACGACTGTAACTTAGTGAGTCTATCGGAGACCGATCAAGGAGAGTGCATCATGGCAGACGAGCGTATCCCCCTCAGCGTGCTGTTTGGGGCGGTGGCGCAATCCATGGCGGAGAACCAGGCTTATCTCAACAGCCTGGACGACAAGAATGGCAATGCCGGCGATAACTATCTGCACAACTGGCAGGTGGTGCAGCAGGCAGTGACACAGGCCGAGCAGCGCGACGCCGACAGCGGCACCGCGATGATGATGGCGGCGCGCGCCCTCCAGCGCCAGGGCCAGGGCCGCACGGCGCAAATGTACTCGGCGGGGCTGGCCCGCGCGGCGACCCAATTCGCCGGCCAGGATGGCGTCAGCCTGACCGACTTCCTGCCCTTGCTCGAAGGCCTGCTCGGCGGGATGCAAGGCACGACCAACCGCCGGCCGGGCGAAGGCTCGCCCATGGACGCCTTGCTGCCGGGCATTCTGGGCTATCTCGGCGCCAAGCAACAGGGGGCCGACGATCAGCAGGCGCTCATGGCGGCGCTGGGGCAGGCCATGGGGATGACGGGGGTGGCTGGCAGCGGCCAACGAGGGTATGCCGCTCCCCAGCCAGGGGGCGGGCTGGGCGACCTGTTAGGCTCGCTCCTGGGCGGCGGGATGACGTCCCCAGCGCCTCAGCCCCAACCGCAAGCCCCGACGGGGGGCGGAGCCGACTTGTTGGGGTCGCTGCTGCAGCAGCTCCTGGGGGGAGGCGGCCTGACTGAGACACCGGCCCCTGCGCCCCCGCCGCAGACGCCCGCGCCGGCTCCCCAGACTCCGCGCCAGCGGTCCGCCCCACGCCAGGCGCCGGCCCCTGAGCAAAACCCGAACCTGGGGCTGGAGGAACTGCTTAAGGGCTTGCTGGCCGGGCCGCAGGGTGGCTCGCCCACCCCTGACCAGACGCCATCCGCGCCGGCGCCGCAGACACCCTATGGCCGCGACTACCAGCCGCCGGCTCAACCGGACCCAGGCGCGGCCGGCGGTACCGCCCTGCTGGAGGGTATCCTGCGGGGTTTGCTGGGCGGCCAGCCGAGCGGTGGGGACCAGGCCGCGCCGGCGCCGGCGCCGAGCCGCCCTGCCTCCCCTACGTCGCCGCGCCTCGGGCGACGGGGTGAGGTGTCGGAGGCGTAGCCGTGTTGTTAGAGCCTCTGCGTGTCGTGGGGGAGGCGGTTGTCGGCCGCCTCCCCTGGCTCGTCCTGCTGGTTCTCGTCTGGATCAGCTTTCCTTGGCTGGACCGTCTGGCGCGCCAGTTCATCCAGACCCGTCTGCTGCGGTTGACGCAACGACGCGACCTGGAGGCGGTGGCCTCCGGTTTCCTGCGCTATACGCGGCTCTTTATCGTCGCGCTGTTGATCCTTCAGATTTTTGGGCTGTCGGGCGTGGTCAGCACGGCGCTGGCGTCGGTGGGCTTTGTCGGTCTGGTGCTGGGCCTGGCCGCCCAGACGGTCGCCTCGAACATGGTGGCGGGGATTTTCTTGCTGCTGGATAATGAGATCAATGTGGGGGACCGGGTCGAGATGGGGGCTGTCCAGGGCGTCATCCAGGATATCCGACTGCGCTCGACGCTCATTACTCTCGACGATGGGACACTGGCCCTGGTGCCGAACAAGAAGCTGGTGGATGAGGTCGTACTCAACCGTTCGCGCGCGCAGGCCAAACCGCTACCGCCGGAAACAGAAGCGTAGGACAGGGCATCGGCCTGTCCTACGGGGCACGGCGGGCGCGGGGGAACGGATTCAGGGTGCGCGAGGCGCTGAGGGCTAACTGTTTATCCGAGGGAGTGGCTGATTGTCACCCTGAGCGAAGCGAAGGGTCTCACATTGCTATGTTGAGATGCTTCGCTTCGCTCAGCATGACAGCCCAATGGTACGGTTTAACAGCTACAGTATTAACTTAACCCAGGCCCATATCGGCGCAGGTAATGCCGCCGCCAATCGGGGCAGTAGCCTGCACGTGGATATTGACATAGGTGCGATCGGAAAAGATAGACTGATACTGGGTGGGCGAGAGCCAGGCCGTCACACGGCCCGTCCCGGAGCGATCAACCAGGATATTGGGCAGGTTCTGGATGATGCCGCCCTGGGCCGAGCACGTGCCGCGATGGAAGTGCATGGCGTGGGCGGAGTTGGGCTGGAGACCCCAGACAATGATCTTCACCTGGTAATCGCCATTGACGGCGCGTTGCAGGTAGACGACGCCCTGGCGTACCCCGTCGGGGGTCTTGAACTCGCCGTTATAAGAAATGACTGGGTCGGCCGCGGCCACGGAGAGGGCGGTCAGGAGCAGGAGCAGGAACGCCAACACGAGAGAGAGTCGCCGCATGGTGGTGTCCTCCGAAGGATGGGTTGGGATGGATACTCAGTCGCTGGGGGGACTGACGCGACGCCGTGCCGGTTGCTGTTCTTACTACGTATCAAGCAGGCCGATTGGATGGGTTTTGTTTCGCCCTCCCGAAGGTTCAGAAACCTTCAGGAGGGCGAAACAATAGGCTGTCTACTTGATGGTCAAGGTGCCGTGCATGGCCGACTGATGGCCGGGGACGTTGCAGTAGTAGTCGTAGGTCCCAGCCGTGAGAGCGGGGACGCTGAGGTTGGCGCTCTGGCCGCCATTGATGCCGACGCCGGAGGTCCAGGTGTCGGGGACGCCTACATCGCCTGAAGGTAATTTAAGGACGAAGGAGTGCTGCAAGGAGCCAGCGTTGCGGAAGGTAAACGACAGCGGCTTGCCCGCTGGGCCGTCGAGTTGGGTCTGCTCATACAGGATGTCGCGACCCACCACGGTGAAGGCGCCTTCAGCCGCTTTGGCGGCTGGGGCTGACGCAGCGGGGAGGACGCCCTGGAACAGTCGGCCCACATTGCCCTGGCCGAAGTAGAGCAAGAAGACATAGATCGTGAGCAAGAGGGCGCCAGCGCCAATGAGCAGCGAGACAAGGCGGGCAAGCACCCCGCCAGGGCCAGTCGTCTTAGTCGCATCCATGCTGGGCCAGGTCTCCTTATCCAGTGGAATGATAACGGTATGAATAACGCGATGATTGTAGCGAAGTTAGCGCTCCGGGTCAACTTCCCATGCGACCGGGCGCCCGGCAGGGTAAGAACGTTCGGCCAGGCGACACCAAAAAAGATGGGCAGGGTCTTGACGACCTGTGCTATAATCGAATCACACCGATGGTGATGCTCAGGCGAGGGGCCGACGCGCTAGGGATGGGGCTGAGGCACATAACTTGCTTTTGAGGTCACATCAGCCGTAAGCCACCGCCCCACGGCTGGGGCGGACGACTGGTTCGACAAATTAACCAGTTCAATGTCAACGACGACATGGAGGTGCGAAGGTGCTCTATCAGAGCGAACTGGAACTGCCCCGCGATGTGCGGGACGTGCTCCCCAACGGAGCGTTGGAGATGTACCGCCGGACGTACAACCAGACCTGGCGGGTAACCCGCGCATCGAACGAACGGGCCCGCGACCTCGCGGCGCACGCCGCAGCGTGGCGGCGGGTGAAAAAGGCATACACGAAGAATATGGATGGTGAGTGGGTGAGTCGAAACGCCGTCGCCCACCTCGACGACTTCTAGGCTGTCCCGTCGGGGCGAGTTCCCCCACTGCCCGTCCCAGCGACCTCAGTTTAGCCACGCGGGGGTCTCGCCCCCACCGATGGGACCATGACCCTAACCCACACGACTATCGAGGAGAGACCGGCCTATGTCCGTTAGTGATCCATGGACCCTCCGCCGCCCGACGGCGCCCGAACCTCTGGACGACGATGCCGACCTGGAGGAAGAGGACGTGGTGTTCGACGAGGAGGACGAGTTCGACGAGTATGATGACGAGGATCTGGACGATTTAGACGAACTCGAGGGCGATTTCGACGACCTGGACGAAGACGATTTCGACGACTTCGAGGACGATGACGTATTTGACGACGAGGAGTTGGAGGAAGAGGGCGAGGACCTCTAGCTAGAACCTCGTCCCAGGAGGGTGGGCGGCTGAGACTGTGGTCACAATGACGCAGCGGGTCGCCCTTTTTGAGTCTCTGGGGCATGACATTCTGTTTGGGGTCTAATAAGGGGGCGATGATGACGGCGGAGCGAAAGACCAACCAGGGTGAGCGAATCGATAAAGGGGACCGCGAGGCCCGTGGGACAACACGAATATTGACTCTCAAGAACTCAGGCCGGACGAGTGACGAGGCGGCTGCCCCCGCCGTGTCCGGCCTGGACGAGCGGGCCGAGCAACTGGCCCAGGTTCTCGAGCGGCATCGTGGTGAGCGTCACCTGGTGGTGCTCCAGGATTTCCCGGACCCTGACTCCATCTCGGCCGCCTACGCTCACCAACTCATCGCCGCGCAGTTTGAGATTGATGTGGACCTGACGTACAGCGGGCGTATCAGCCACCAGGAGAATATCGCCCTGGTCCGTCTGCTCAACCTGGACCTGATCCCCTATGACGTAGACCGCATGGACCTCCAGACGTATGACGGGGCGGTATTCGTAGATAGTCAGGGGACGACGACGAGCGTGCGCGCCGGGCTGGAGGAGGCGGGCGTGCCGGCGATTATCGTCGTGGACCACCACGAGCGCCAGGAAGGGGTGACGTCGGAGTTCCTGGACTTACGCAAAGTAGGCGCGACGGCGACCATCTACACGGACTATATTCAATACGGCCTGTTGACGCTGGAGGCCGGCCGGCGCGAGCACGTCCTGCTGGCGACTGCGCTGATGCACGGCATCATGACCGATACACGCTCGCTCCTCCACGCGCGCCCCGAGGACTTCATGGCGGCGGCTTTCTTGTCCCAGTTCCATGACGCGGGGCTGCTGTCGGAGATTCTGAGCCAGCGGCGCTCGAAGCCGGTCATGGATACGGTTCAGCGCGCGCTTGCCAATCGCGTCATCGCCGAGAGTTATTCCATCGCTGGCATTGGCTATATCCGCGCCGAGCACCGCGACGCCATCCCCCAGGCAGCCGACTTTTTGCTGAGCGAGGAGAACGTTCACACCGCGATTGTGTACGGCATTGTGATGGGGCGGCGTGACGGCATGTCCCACGAGGAAAGCCTGGTCGGCTCATTGCGGACGAGCAAACTCACGATTGACCCCGACCAGTTCATCAAAGAGGTGTTTGGGCGGTCAGCGGCTGGTAACTATTTCGGCGGCGGCAAGCGCGAAGCGGGCGGGTTCGAGGTGCCGATTGATTTTCTGGCGGGGACAGGCGATGAGGCGTATTCCGACCTGAAGTGGCAGGTCTTTGACCAGCAGATCAAGCAGCGCCTGCTGGCGAAGATTGGGGCGCAGAAGAAGTAGGGGGCGGCGACACGGCGGCCTCAACGCCGCTGTCGGTTTGGCTGTACGCCGCGCGGTTCAGGGTGCGGGGGTGTTGAGGTGCGCCCAGGCGGCGCGAGCCTTGATCAGGACGTCTAGTTCGCTTTGGTAGCTGGCTCGGTTGAGGGCGACCTGGATGGGCAGCCAGGCGACGGCGTCCACCTCGCTGGTTTGCGGGCGCGGGTCGCCCGCCGTCCAGCGGAGCAGGAAGAAGTCAACAAACTTGTGGTGGCGGATACCAGGGCGGGGGGAATACCAATATTCAATGCGCGCCAGGGGCTGGAGGATTTCACCTTCCAGCCCCGTTTCTTCGCGCACTTCGCGCCGCGCGGCGGCTTCAGGCGTCTCGCCCACTTCGACCATGCCTTTGGGCAAGGCCCAGCGGGTGGTCTGGTGGGTGGCGATCAGGGCCACTTCCGGGGCGTCGGCCGCGCCGCGCGCGATGACACCGCCCGCCGAGTAGACCGTTTCAGTCCTGGGCATGGGCGGCCGATACCTTGCCTGTTTCATCAGGAACGAGCGCCGGGTTGTTGGCCTCTTCGACCTCGACGGTGAGGCTGAAGCGGTTGTAGATGGCAATGGCAATCAGCAACACGCTGGTCGCGACCAAGACCGCCCCGGCGTAGATGAGCAGGACAGGTTGATCGCCGATGCTATATTTGAACACCATCAGCAGCCCCTCGATGGCGAGGGCCGTGATGACGATGTAGAGGAAGCGAGACAGGGTACGGCGAATCTCAGTGGGTTCACGCTTGGGGTCGCTACGCGCCATCTCCTCCGCCAGGATAGTCGCGCCCAGTTCCAGCACCGCCACGGCGATGGCGACAAGGGCGACGGCCGTAAACAAGGGGTCGACACTCTTCTCGGCTGCCAGCAGCGCTTGACCCGCGTGCGCCAGCCCGAAGCCAAAAATCAGCACCGAGGCGACAACAAAGAACAGGGCGAAAATCATGGCGAGGAACTTTTCGAGTTGGAGAATGGCGTGTTGCATAGTTAGATGATACGTGACGCGCGGTGTAGGGGTGGCCCACTGTGGCTACCCAGGTAAGGGGTGATGTAAAACAAGACGGCCCTGAGTGATTGTATTTCTCACTCAGGGCCGTGTCGGCAGTTGTTAGCGGGAGTAGAATTCCACGATGAGCTGTTCGTGGATGTCGAGGTCAATGTGCTCGCGGCGCGGCGCGCTGATCATCCGCCCGCCCGCCTCCGTCTTCATCAACCAGTCGGGCGTGCGAACCACGGGGTTGTGCATCAGCTCAACCACCTGCGGCAGGGTAGCGGCCTTCTCACTAAGGGTAATTTCGTCCTTCTCGTTCACCAGATAGGACGGGATATTGACTTTCTGCCCGTTGACCAAAACGTGACCGTGGCCGACGAGTTGGCGAGCCATGGGCCGTGTCTGGGCCAGACCCAGGCGGTAGAGCACGTTGTCCAACCGGCGCTCCAGTGTCTGGAGCAGGGCGAGGCCTGTCAGGCCGCGCGCGCGCTGCGCCATCTCGAAGTAGCGGCGGAACTGGGCTTCGCGCATGCCGTAGATGCGCTTGACCTTCTGCTTCTCGCGCAACTGGCGAGCGTACTCGGAGGTCTTGCGGGCAGGCTTGGCGCCATGCTGGCCGGGCGGCTGGTTGAGGCGGCGTTCGAGTGCCATCCCCCCATTGCCGAAAAGATCAACGCCTTCGCGGCGCGAGAGTTTGTTTTTGGGTCCGCGATAGCGTCCCATGTCACCTTCCTTTACTGCGATACCTGCGGCGGGGTGCCGTGTCGTCCATCTAGTGTCGAACCTTCCGAAGCGTGCTAAGCGTTCGGGAGGCGTGGATAGCTCAGGAGTGCAACGCTATAATGATCCTTAAATAGGTGAACATGACAAATTTTTGCCCACACCGGCCAACCTCCCGTCGTCAGACCGGGCGTGGGGCCAGTGGTCTACCTACGGGAGGTTGGTGTCCTAACGAGCGCCGATTCTTACGGCTGCGTCAGCCCGAAGCGGAAGTCCGTGAAGGCGACGCCGAACAGGCCGAAGTTCGAGCGTTGGAGCGTGAGGGTCGTGGGCGAGGTACCACAGGGCGCGAGACCGAGCGACGCCTGCTGCACCCACGTCGGCAGCGGCGGGCTGTCAATGCTCACCTGGATCGCGTCGGTGGCCGCCAGGTTGATGCCTGAGATGACGGCATTGCCGTTTTCATCCACGATGCTCACCAGCCGTGTGCCGTCGGGCAGCGTGGCGGTCACCGTCGCGCCGTACAGCGGGTAGTCGGTGCCCCGGTTGAAGAAGCCGTCGCAGCCGAAGTCAATAAAGGCGCGTACCACGACGACACCGGCGCACAGATTGCCGCTGCCGCAGGTGATCGGTGTGCTGGTGGGACGGACCGTGGCCGTACTCGTCGGGGCCAGCGTGGCTGTGCGCGTGGGCTGGGCTGTCGCTGTCACTGTCGCTGTCGGCGTGCCCGTCGCGGGCAGGGTGGCCGTGCTCGTCGGCGCAAGCGTAGCCGTTGCCGTCGGCGGGGCCGTGGCCGTGCCGGTGGCCTGAGCCGTGGCCGTGCTCGTCGCCTGGGCGGTCGACGTGCTGGTAGCCTCTGGGGTGGCGGTGCCGGTCGCTTGCGCCGTGCCCGTGACCTGGACGGTGGCCGTGCCTGTAGCCTCTGGAGTGGACGTGCCGGTGGCCGCTGGGGTGGCCGTGCCGGTGGCCTCGGCGGTGGCTGTGCCGGTGGCCGCTGGGGTGGCCGTGCCCGTCGCCTGGGCGGTGGCCGTGCGGGTGGCCGTCTCGGTCGCGCTGGCCTCTGCCACGACATGGATGGTGCCCAGCATGTTAGGATGGATCGCGCAGTGATAGGGGAACGAGCCGGTCGTGTTGAAGGTGAACGAGAAGCTCTGGCCCGTGTTAAGCGTCCCGCTGTCCCACACATTGGTGTCGCTGGTTGAGGTGTGCGGGACAGTGTCCAGGTTCGTCCAGCGTACCGTCGCGCCCTGGCAGACGGTGACGGTCTGCGGCACGAAGGCGAAGTTCTGGATGTTGATCTGCACCGTACCCGACTGGCAGACGCTGGTCGTGCTTGTCGGCGTCGGCGTGCCGGTCGCCTGGACCGTACTTGTGGCGGCGACGGTGGCCGTCGCCGTCCCTGTCACCTGCGCGGGCGCCTCGGTGAAGGTGATGGTACGGCGCTGGGACAGCCCAAAGCTGCCATTATCGGCCGTATTGTCAATGTAGATGCCCCAGAAATACGCTTCATCCAGACGGATTCCACTGGCCGATGTCGCGGTGAAGCTATCGGTGTGGCCCAGCGGGCCGCTCAGCGCCGCATAGTTACCGCTCAGATCTTCGTGGAACACGACATAATTATCGGTTGTATGCGCTCGCGGGGTCCACTCAAAGGTCACCGGGAAGCTAACAGTGGCATTGTTGGCTGGAGCGATGAGAGGCACATTAGCGACGTCCAGGGTCCCCACAGCGACTTCCTGACCGGCGGTGTAGTTGGTTAAATCGTCACTATCCCACAGATAGGCCAGGTTGGGGTTGCTCGTCTGGGGGCCAAACTCAACGTAGTAGGCGTAGCCAGTTGGCGGCGTCGGTGGAGCGGCGAAGACGAAGGTACCGGTAGTCGAGGTGGTGGCCGTCATGACGACGGCGTCGCCCAGGTTGTCGGCAGGGCGGTAGCGGCGTAGGGTGAGGGGGGTATTGGCGACGCCTGTCGTGCCAGCGACCAGACGGCCGGTGATAGCGCCCGTTTGGTCGGGGCGGGCGGCCGGTGCGGCGGCCAGAGGTGCGCTGTTGCTTCGGTGTTGGCGGGCGTATTGACGCATCTGGCGGCGCAGAGCATCCAGGTCAGGCCCGCCCTGGGCCGGGTTTTGGGGGCTGCCAGTCTCAAACGTGGTCTGGGCCGCCCGCGCGTGTTCGGCTGGGACAAGCAGCAGACCTAGAACAGCCAGGGCCAGCACCCCGAGGCCTAGACACCAGGCCAGCAGGATGTGGGAACGGACAGGAATGCGGCTATGGGGCATGCATACCTCCTGTGATGGTGGTTCGGATGAAGCGGGTAGAGATGCTTCCCGGGAGCCTATCACGGGGCGGGGGGATCTGGCTACTCAGGGGGCAGGGAAAGTTTAGAGCGTGCTAAACGGGGAAACAGGCGCAGGGACAGGGTGTGGCCTAACACGGGAGAGGGGCTCGCCACACGGGGGTATGGAGTTGGGGTGGGAAGGAAAGGCAAGGGCGCCAGGGGAAAGTGTTGCCCCACCCGTCCGACGCCTTTGTCGTGCCGGGCGGGGCCGCTTCGGCTATACGGTTCGGTCTGTAGGTTACCGGCGCTGAGGAGCGCGGTTTCCGAGGGTCAACAGCGCCATCAGGCCCGCGACGAGCAGGGCGCCGCCCACCAGCAGCAGCCAATTCGGCCCGCCAGTGTTGGCATCACCTGTGGTCGGGAGCGCTGCGGGGCGAACTGCCGTTGCCGTCGCCGCTGGGCGCGCAGTGGCCGCCGGAGCGACTGCTGTGGCCACCACCGTGGCGGCGCGGACGGTGCCGGTCGCCTGAGCTGCTGGCGATGCAAGCACGGTATCACCATTGGTCAACAGCAGAGCCGCGACCAACAGGACAGCCAGAACACTGGCGGCAAGCACCGCGACCTTAAGGGTAGAGTTCCGCGTCATGAGAGATTCCTCCTTGCGGGAGCGTGATGAAGCGCGCGATAAGTGCGCGCAGGCCGCAGGCTTAGCAAGCAAGGAGTGTGCCAGAGCCTGATAGCCGACTAGAATTCGATTATACGGGGGAACGCGCCGCTTGTCAAGTAATGGCGCGGCCGGCGGCAGAATAACGGTTGCCAGGAGTGCGGCAAGAGGATTATACTTCCTATAGCGGGCCGGCGCCGGCCCAGGAGGAGGCTATGACGGATACGATGACGGATACCCTGCTGTACGAACCGCGAGATGAACAGGTCGTGGTGGCGGCCGCCCCGGAACTGCGCATTGACCCCCGCTTTACCCAACACATGTTGGGCTGGTTTCGCCACCTGGATCCGCTGCCGCTTGGGCAGGCTGTCCCCGACCCTCCCCGGGCGGCCGTTCTCTCGACGGATTTGATTGTCGGCTTTACCTACGAAGGTCGCCTGGCCAGTCCGCGTGTCGCCGCGCTGGCCCCCAAGGCGGCGGACCTGTTTCAGCGCGCCTATCGGCACGGGGTGCGCCACTTGATTCTGGCCCAGGATGCCCACAGCCCCACCGCGCCAGAGTTTGAGGCGTGGGGGCCGCATTGCGTGCGGGGGACGGCGGAGGCGCAGACCATCCCCGAACTGGCCGAGTTGCCCTTTCGTGACCACTATGTACTGATTGAGAAAAACTCTCTCAATCAGGGCCTGGCGACGCAGCTACCCGCCTGGCTCGCTGAACACCCCCAGGTACGCGATTTTATCGTCATTGGCGATTGCACCGATCTGTGCGTTTACCAGGCGGCCATGTACCTGCGCATGCAAGCCAATGCCCTGGACATCCCTGACCGTCGAGTGATTGTGCCGGCTGACCTGGTAGATACGTTTGACATACCCCTCGACGCGGCGATGCGCATGGGCGTGATGCCCCATCCAGGCGACTTTTTCCACCTGGTCTTCCTGTATCACATGGCCATGAATGGCGTGCAGGTGGTGCGAGCGCTGGTCTAGGCCCGCTCAGACTCTAAAGGTCGCTACGACTTTTAGAGCCTGAGCGCGGGTCTGAATGACTGCGGGGGTTAAGTAGGCGCGGCCACTAGGCGGCGGCGGAAGCGATGGATATGGGTGGCTTCGGTGCTGGTAAGGGGGCGGCGGCGATTGAGGAACAGGTTCAGGATATCGCCGGGGATGTGGGCCAGTTCTTCACGCGCCAGCGCGACACGCTCCGGGTCGGTCGTCTCGGGCGCCGCCAGCACCTCTTCCAGCGCCAGAGGCGCGGCCTCGGTGTCGGTGTAGCGGTCTGAGTTGAGCGAGACACACAGCCGATTCTCGGAACGCCGCCAGAGCGAGACGCGAATCTGATAGGCCAGTAGACCCCAGTTGGCAGGGGCCGAGGGTTGGGGGCGCGACGCGAGGTATAACGCCTTATCACTGGCAGCGTCATGGTCAACCCCCCGTTGCATGAGTTGTTGATACGCTGTACAGTAGGTTTCCCAGTTGATGCGGGGCATGGATCCGTCCTCATAAGCGCCAGCCCCGGCGGGGGCAGAGTCGTACTAGGGTAGGTGGACAAGGGCTGGCCGGTCGGTTGTGAGTACAGGACGACAAGACACACCTCAGCTTGAGCCGTCCCATGCAGCTTTTGTACCTGCCCCATTATATGGGACTTGGGTTAAGGAGATTTCACTAGAGTCTAGTCTTTCTTTCACCAATCACTGACGAAAAACTGACTAAACCAAAATTGTCAAAAACCCTCCGCAACAGTGAGTTGCGGAGGGTCAGGTTAACCGGATATAACTGATGAATGATCCTGCCAGACGTGGTAGGCAGTCGTGCTCGCGCTACCCTTGCGCCAGGAGCAAGAGGCTCAGGTAGGCCAGGATGCCTGTCACGGCGCCGATGGCGCCAAGCACGGCGGCCCAACGCGGCGAACTCGGTTGCATCGCGGCGCCAATGGCCAGGCCAACGGCCAGGACAGACTGATGCACGCCAGCGGCGGCCAGGTAGTCGGCCACGCGCGCATCAAAATACCAGCCGGTGAAGAACGCCAGCAAGCTGCCACCAAAGGCCGCGATCAGAGTCAAAGCGGCTGTACAGGCCAGAATTAAACTCCCCCACGCCAGACCAGGGGCGGCCGGCCACAGACGCGGCCCAGAGCGATAGGCGGCGGCGCCGGCCAGGGCGGTGATGAGCGTGGCCAGGAACAGCGCGCCCGCCATGGATTGCCGCCCGAACAGCCCATTAATCAGCCCCGCCCACCCTAACATCACCGCGTAGAGCGCCAGGGCGGTGGGCGCCGTGACCCGTTGGGCGATCAACCCCACGACGATCAGGAAAGCGCCCCAGGCGGGGTCAGCCCCGACAGTGGGGAGCAGAGTGAGAAAGCCGAGACCAATCGCCAGCCAGCCTGCGTAACGCGCCAACCGACCATACCATACCGCACTCGTCTCTGGTGCAACATCCTTCAACATTTCGACCCGCGCGCTCATTCGCCCTCCCGCGCTGTCCTGTTGCATTAACATTCGCTTACTCTCACTTACTCTAATGGACGCACGAAACACGTTAGAGTTACGCTCAAAACTGACGAGAATCTGACCAGAGTCTAACAATAGTCTACCGCTTGTAGAAGCAATTGCGGTGCCATCTCAACCGGTGGGGGAGCGTCTCGATATACGATGTACAATGTACAATAGTCTATAACACCTCGACTGGTTTTAAGACGCGCTGCTGAGTCCAGCGGTTCCGTGTTTTTCGGAAAATCTTCATGCTGTGAAAATGAATCTGCTGAAGGAGACAGTCATGTATGAGTTTCACTCGCGCCGTTCGGTGGTCATGGCCCCCCAGGGCGCTGTGGCGACGAGCCAGCCGCTGGCGGCCCAGGCCGGCTTACGAGTTCTGCTCGCCGGCGGCAATGCGGTGGACGCGGCGGTGGCCACGGCGGCCGTCTTGAACGTGGTCGAGCCGGTCTCAACGGGCATTGGCGGCGACATGTTTGCCCTGATCTGGGACGGCCGCCAACTCCACGCGCTCAACGGGAGCGGCCGTGCCCCGGCCGCCCTGACCCTCGATTGGCTCGAGGCGCAGGGTCTGAACCGGGTGCCGACCTTTGGTCCCCTCCCCGTCACTGTGCCAGGCGCAGTCGATGGCTGGTGCGAGGCGGTCGAACGGTTTGGGCGGCTCCCCCTGGCAGCGGTCCTGGCGCCGGCCATCGAATACGCGGAGCGCGGCTTTCCCGTCAGCCCCCTGATTGCTCATGGCTGGGCGGCCAATGCGCTCAAGCTGGTCGAGCACAGCGGGCCGGATGGTGGAGGATATCTGGTGGACGGTCAGGCGCCGCAGGCGGGGGAGGTTTGGCGTCAGCCCGCGCTGGGCCGCGCTCTGCGCGCCATTGCCGAGGGAGGGCGAGATGCCTTCTACCGAGGGCCAATGGCCCGCGCCATCGCGGAGACGCTGCAGGCGGCCGGGGGCGTGATGACGGAGGCCGACCTGGCCGCGCATACGTCGACCTGGGAGGAGCCGATTAGCGTGACCTATCGCGGCGTGCGGCTGTATGAGACGCCGCCGAATGGGCAGGGGCTGGCCGCGCTGATTGCGCTGTCAGTGGCCGAGGGGTGGGACCTAGGGAGTGGCGACTTCGGCAGTGTCGCCACCACGCACCATCTGATTGAGGCGATGCGGATTGGGTGGGCCGATGCGCTGGCCTATGTGGCTGACCCTCATTTCGCGCCCGCCCCGCTGGAGCAGTTGCTTAGCCCCGCCTACGGCGCGCGCCGGCGAGGCGAGGTGCAGGCGCAGCGTTCGTCTACCTATCCAGCCGCGACGTTTAGCCCGGCCAGTGATACGGTGTATCTGACGGTGGTGGACGCTGATCGAATGGCTGTGTCGTTTATCAATAGCAATTATATGGGGATTGGGTCAGGGCTGGTGGTGCGTGATTGGGGGATCGCGCTCCAGAACCGGGGGGCCTTGTTTAGCGCGGAGCCGAGCCACCCCAACATGGTCGCGCCGGGCAAGCGCCCCTATCACACCATTATCCCTGCCATGGCCTTCCGCGACGGCCAGCCCTGGTTGTCATATGGCGTGATGGGCGGCTACATGCAGCCGCAGGGCCATGTTCAGGTGCTGACCAATATAGTGGATTTTGGGATGGACCCGCAGACCGCGCTCGACGCGCCGCGCTGGAGTGTGGACCCCCTGACGGGTGAGGTGACGCTGGAGCCGGGGCTGGCGCACGTCGCGGACGACCTGACGCGGTTTGGGCACACAGTGCGGCTGACCGAGCCTCATCAGGCGTTTCTGTATGGCGGGGGCCAGGTGATTATGATAGACCCGGCGACGGGGATGCTGCACGCCGGTTCCGACCCCCGCAAGGATGGGTGCGCCGTCGGCTACTAGCCATAACGAGTGGCGCCTATTTGGGACCTGACAGATGTGGGCAGTCTGTCAGGTCTCTTTTTGCCTAGCCGAGGCGCGTGATATAAGGTAGATAGAGGTTCCAGGGCAGGAACGGGGGCGGCGTGCGGGTCATGGTCGGCGTGGCCGTCAGGGTTGGAGGGAAGGTAGCCGTTGGGCTGGCCGTCGGTGGGGCCGGGCTGGGGGTGGGCGTCACCGACGCGGTCGGGCCTGGCGTCGAGGTGTCCGTGGGTTCAGGCGTCAGCGTCGGTGTCAACGTCGGACCCGGCGTCGCCGTCGCTGTCGGGGTCAGAGTGTCCGTCGGCGGGACGGTCGCGGTGACGGTCTCCGTCGTCGTGCGGGTGGGCGTGACGGTGCGGGTAGGCGTGATGGTGCGGGTGGCCGTAGGGGTACGGGTGGGGGTGGCGGTGCGGGTGGGTGTCGCCGTCCTGGTGACGGTCGGCGTTGGCGTCGCGGTGGGGGGCGGCGGGGTATAGGTGGGGGGAATATCGCCCGCCTGCCAGGCCAGGCAGACGCGGTCCGTGCCATTGTCGTTCTGGACGTAGACGATGTAGATGGTGCCGTTCGCATCAATGGCGAGCGCCGACCGGTCGCGCACACTCTGCGGCACGACACTGGTGGGCAGGCTCCAGGTCGGGTCTCCGCCGGGCGGCGGCGCGGGCGCGTCCTGGATATTCAACGCCTTCGAGCCTGACTCGTCTTGCCACAGGGCATAGAGCTTCTGGCGGGCGAAGAAGACGCTGGGCCGCGTCGGGGCGCTGCCTGGGCCGAGCAGCCGGGTCGGCGTGCTCCAACTCCAACCCAGCCCTGGCAGGTAGCTGTAGGCCGCGTAGTAGAGACCATGGTCGTTACCCAGCGTGGACTCCCACATGGCGAATAGCCCGCCCGTCGGGTCGGCGGTCAGACTGGCGGTCGTCACCTGGCGTTGAATGTCAGCCAGCCAGTCCAGCGAGATGTCCGTCACAGGGGCTGACCAGGCCTGGCCCTGGGGTTTGAACGTGTGGACCAGTTGAGGGGTCGTCTGGCCGTTCCACTCGGTGGGCTGAATCCAGGTTAAGCTCGGTTCGCCGTTGGGGCCAAGCGCCAGGCGTGGGTTATAGCCGAGGCTGGCGCTGAAATCGTTCAGAAAGAGGGGCAGATTGCCTACAAATTGCTCGCCTGGTTGCGCCTGGTAGGCGCTGTAGAGCCGCGCGCCTACTGCGTCGCGTTGCGGCCAGACCACATACAAGCCGTGGGTCGTGGTAATGACGGCCGGCCCGCCATCCCCATCGGGAACCAGCGTCGTGTTTTGGATGACATGCTCGTAGCTGGCGCCCGCGCCGAGTCGGTCGCTGGCGGTGTGAACGATGGCCCCGGTGTCGCTGCCCGGCGTGCTGGGCAACAGCCACACCATGTGGGCAATACTATCCGCGCCCAGGCTGACATCCGGGTGGATGCCTTCGCCCAACTGGGTCGAGATCGTTAGGCGGTTGACGCCGGCGGCGAAGGTACGATACCACACGTCGCGGTCGTTGGCGTTGCCACCCGCCCGCGTCTGGTCCCAGACGACATAGACGCCCGAGACACCCTGGCTGGGGTCTATTACCCCGGCGGCGATACGCGGGTGAGCGGCGTTGGAGGCATCACGACGGGAAATCAGGAGGGGGGTATTCCAGCCAGGCAGCGCCGGACAGGTATCAGCGGGGAGTTGGCCCTGCACAACCTGGAATGTTAGCAGCACGCCAGCAGCCAGGCTACCGAGGACCAGAAGCAGACGCACCCGGTGGCGGGGAAGGAACGCCAGGGGTGGAGGAAAGCGCACGGAGATTACCTCTTATGGACGGTATGCGATATCACAAACGATGCCAGCGTGACCAAGACTATGACCGCTTAATTATACCTCAAGTGCGGTTAGGGTGAAAGTTAACCGTCCTCCTCCTCAGCCGTCCTCAATTGGGTCGGGGCGCAGCCAATCACTTCAATGCGCTGCGCTTGGATCGAGCCATCGCGCCAGTAGTAACCGTGACCACTCAGACAGCCACCCACCACTGGATCATTGCCGCCGATGAGAGGGAGCGCTGGGTCACGCATGATATGCTGCCAGTCATTACTGTTGGTCGGTCGAATCTGAAAGCCTGTAATCGTGTTGCCCTCCATCTCGATGACCTCGATGGACCCAGTAAAGGCCACGTAAGGTTTGCTGACAACCTCGATGGAGGTGGCTTGCATGTTATCGTCCACGCTCAGACTGTTGCAGAGGCCGTGAACGCGAACCACCGTCCCTTGCAGGGCCTGGTCCTGATTGGGCAGTGATTTGCCCACCTGAATGACGACACGGCCGATCTGCAACTGGACTGTCTGGACGGTGGGGCTTTCCAGACGGCTGTCCACATAGCCCAGGATTTCAACTTCCTTTATATCGTTATAGGGCGTAGAAAGCAGGAAGGCATTATCGGCCTTGAGGTTAGCGGTCACACCCAGCGAACGGCTGCCAGTGACGCGCACATACCTGCCACTCAAGTCGTTCCAGCGGCCAATACCGGGGGGTAGCAAGGCCCCTGGATCGACGGTGAAGGTCAGACAGCCCAGGCGTGAGAGGCCGGTAATGGGGTTCTGGTCGTTGATGGAGGCCCGGCCGGTCAACTCAAAAGCAGTCGCCGCGGCATCCGTGGGATCAATGATGATGCTTTTCGCCCGCAACACAGCGCCTTGCATCTCGGCCACCACCGTGGCGCGCCGGTATTGTCTGGGGATGCCCGTGACGATGGTGTTTGCGGTGGCAAGGAGTTGCCGCCCGGCGATTTTCCATGTGCCAGCATAATTGGGAGGCGTGCTGGGGAAGCTTTCGATCAGGCCCGAGAACCCAATGTCGGCGCTGGCATTCAGGAACTTAATCCCCGTCGCTAACCAGACCTCCCCCACGCGCTGCGCCGTCACGTCGGCCTTGTCGCCGGGGCGGGGCGTCACACCGCCGAGAAGATTGAGCGGGACCGTGACGGTAACGACGCCGCTGACTTCGGTGTTAAACTGGATCTCCCAGCCTGTAGCCGTGGCGCGTGGGTTACCGATGATGGCGCCCCGGAAGGTGATCGTCTGGACGGCGGCTGGGGTGGGCGCGGAGGTCCGTTGCACGAGCAGCGCAGTGACGAGGGTGATGGTAGGTTCATCGAGCGGGACAGAGCCGCGCACCTGGAGGGTGTCATTGACCCGAATGTCCGCGCACTGGGCGCCGAGGAAGCGGGTGGTATCGCTAATCCGCAGGGTGAAGGGGGCAGAACTGGGGGACTGGATATTAGCGACCATCCAATCGCCTGGACAACCCATGACGGCGATGACACGGACATTCACGTTCACGATACGAACAGTGGCCGGGGAGGGCGTGCTGGTCGGCTCTAGCGGCTCGGCCGTTACAGCCTGGCTGGAATAGGTCCCCAGGCTCATCAGGGCTACGGTTAGGCCGAGTAGCAGGACCAGGGCTACTCGGGGGGGGAACCTCCACATACTCGCGATCCTTTCGCAGCAGCGCGCCTCTCAGTTCGCGCCACTTTGACCGTCATTCTGAATTTGATGACGTTGGGAGCGTCACCAAAGATACTGCGATATGTAAAATGTCACGGGCGTGAACAAAGTTTCACTACCCCTTGTCACAAGTGTTTCTCAAGAGACACGACTGCTATTACACATAACGGACTGAGAGGGGGAGTCGTTGCGCGAAGGGGAAATTTCGGCCGAGGGGGCCGCGCAAAAAAAAACTCCCGAAGGTTTCAGAACCTTCGGGAGGGTGAAGCTCAGGGCTTTAGTGGAGGTATTCGCGCAGCTTGCCGGAGCGTTGGGGCTGGCGGAGCTTGGCGAGGGCTTCCTGCTCGATTTGGCGGATGCGCTCGCGGGTCAGGCCAAACTTCTGCCCCGTCTCCTTGAGCGTGTAGCTGTGGCCGTCGCGCAGGCCGAAGCGCATCTCCAGGATGCGCGCTTCGCGGGGCGAGAGGGACATGAACATTTCTTCGAGTTGCTCGCGCAGCATGCGCTGGGCCGCGCTCTCGGCGGGGCTGGGGCTGGTCTCGTCCTCGATAAATTCGCCCAGTTCGCTGTCGCCCTCTTCACCAACGGGCTTTTCGAGGGAGAGCGAACGGCGCGAAACTTTGAGGGCGCGCTGGACCTTGTGGGCCGGCAGGTCAACCACCTGGGCGATTTCTTCCGGCGTCGGCTGGCGGCCGAGTTCCTGCTCCAGGTCCTGGGCGGCGCGGTACACCTTGCGAATGCGGTCGTTCATATGAACGGGGACGCGAATGGTGCGGCCCTGGTCGGCCAGGGCGCGCGTGATGGACTGTCGCACCCACCAGGTGGCATAGGTCGAGAACTTGAAGCCCCGGCGATAGTCGAACTTCTCGGCCGCCTTCATGAGGCCGAGATTGCCTTCCTGGACGAGGTCGAGGAAGGGGACACCCTGCCCCAGGTACTTCTTGGCGATGCTCATCACCAGCCGCGCGTTGGCCTGCACGAGGTGGCGGCGGGCAGCTTCGCCCTCGCGGATCGCGACCTCCAGTTGGAGGCGGCGGTCGAGGCTGTGGTTGCGGTCGCTGAGGAGTTTGCGGGCCGCCAGTCCGCGCTCCATTTGCTGGGCCAGTTCGACTTCCTGCTCGCCCGACAGCAGCGGGACGCGCCCGACTTCGAGCATATACAATCGGACGGCATCGTCCTCGTCCACCCCGCTAAAATCAATGATTTTGCCTGGCTCTTCGGTTTCTTCGTCTTCGAGGGAGATGTCGGAGTCAAAGACCTGGATCCCCTGCTCTTGCAGGCGTACATACAGGTCTTCGAGTATGTCAAGGCTTTCCTCGGCTTCGGGCAGCAAGTCCAAAATGTCGTCGTAGGTGACATAGCCTTGCTGCCGGCCTTGATCGAGGAGTGCCTGGAACTGTGGGCTGAGGGGCCGCTCAGCCGCCTTGTCAGCCATGCCGTCCTGTGGTTCGTCTAGCAGATCATCCAGTTCGTATGTCACCTCTACCCTCTTCTGGCGTGATGCGCCGTAACACAAAAAAACCCGCCGAGATAGATTAATGTCGTCGGCGGCAGCCACGCGGCAAAGGCATCCCCAATTGTAGCATATTTGTTGGAAAATGTCAAGCACGGCCAATTTTTGACGCCTCACCAGATAGATGGGGAGAGCGGGGGATTCTTACTAGACTAACTATGCTAAAAACCTGATTTAGTCAAGCCAGGCGGCCTAGAGTTTGTAGCGATATTGGTGATAGAGGCGGGCGGCTTCGGTGCGGTTGGTGACGCCGAGCTTCTGGAAGATGTTTTGAAGATGGAATTTGACGGTGTGCTCAGTGACCGAGAGGCGGTCGGCAATCTGGGCGTTGGTCAGCCCTTCGGCGACCAGGGCCAGGAATTCGCTCTCGCGTTCGGAGAGGGTGGTTAGCGGATTGGGCTGCGGCTCACGGCCGCCCCCCCGCAAGGCGCCGCGTGGGAAGACGACGTGGCCGTGGGCAATGTTACGGATGGCGGCGACGGTCTGGCGCGGTGGGTCCGTCTTCAGGGCAAAGCCATCGGCCTCCCGTTCCCAGGCCAGTTGAATGGCCTCGCCATCGCCAAAGGCGGTCAGAATCAGGACTTTGACGGGCAATTGCTCGCGGCGGATTTCTTCCAGGCAGGTCAGCCCGCTCATATAGGGCATCTGGAGGTCCATGACGACCAGGTCGGGCTGGAGGCGGCGGACGGCTTCCATGAGCCGTTCGCCATTGGTGACAGTGGCGACGACGTGGAGATCGGGTTCGTTCTGGAGCAGGCCGCGCAGCCCTTCCAGCACGAGTTCGTGGTCATCGGCCAGGATGACGCGAATACGCTTGTCAGACGGTGACTCGGCGCTCATGGTCTTGGCCTATACGTCGCCAGGGACGCGTACCTGGATGTGCGTCCCCTGCCCCTTGATGCTCGTCAGACGGAAGTGGCCGCCCACCAGTTCCGCACGGTCGCGCATGCCCCGCAGCCCGATATGCTCTTCCAGTTCCGTGCCCGCCGGGCCTTCCAACAGTGGCGGGTCAAAGCCCGCGCCCTCGTCCGCGATGTCCAGGATGACCCAGTCATCTTCCCGACTCAGGCGGACATCGAGGCTGTCCACCTTGGCGTGGCGGTAGGCGTTGGAGAGGCCCTCCTGCAAAATGCGATAGACCGCGATTTTGACGGGCAGGCTGACAGGGGGAATCTCGCCCTGGACACGCAATTGGACCCGTTGGCCCGTGAGGGCCTGGTGTTGAATGACGAGGCCCTGGAGGACGGACACCAACGGCCGCCGGCGAAACTCGGGCGGCCGCATCGAGCCGACGGTCAGCTTAATTTCGTTGAGGGAGAGTTGCAGCAGGCCGGCGACGCGGGCCAACTGCGCCTCCAGGGGGGCACGCAGCTCTTCTGGAACCTGGTCCACCAGGCCAGCCGCCAGTTCGAGCTGAGACGACGCGGCGAAGAGTTTCTGAACCGGGCCATCGTGAATATCCAGGATGACGCGCTGCAATTCTTCTTCCGTGACGGCCAGGATGCGCCGGCTGGCCTGGTGCGCCGAGGCCTGCTGGGTGCGGGCGCGGTTGACCAGGACGGCCAGTTCGACCAGGGCGTGCGCCAGGCGCTGCTCTTCGGGGTCGGGTAGCGGCATGCCGGGGTCGAAGCCCAGGCGCAGATGGGCGATGGCCTGGTCATTCTCGTAGACCGGCAGTTCGAACCAGGTCAGGTTCCCGTTGGGCGGACTGGCCGGGTCGTATGTGGTGAGGGCGGGGACTTGCACGCCGAGTGTCGAGGCGAACTCCAACGCGCCACACGCGGCGTGGAGGTCACGGGCGACTTCCGTCAGCAAACGTTGGTACGCCGATAGCAGAGTATCCATAGCCAGAGTATACTCCAGGGCGTTGCCACCGTGCAAGTTTGTGACGCGGTGCGGCGTAGAAAAGACTAAGGATTAAAGATTGAAGATTGAAAAGTAAGAGCGGCGAGGGTGCGCTCGACGCCGTCGGCGAGGGGGACGACGGGCTGATAGCCCAAGTCGCGGCGGGCGGCGGTGATGTCATAGGTCTGGGTCTGGGCCAGGAGGAGGACGGTGTAGCGGGTGAGGGTTGGCTCGCGGCCGGTCAGGGCGGCCAGCCCCTCTTGCGTGTGCGCCAGAGCCAGGGCCAGCGGCAACGGGATGTGGGGCAGGCGGGGCGCGAGGCCAAGCCGCGCCAGGACATGGCGAATCACGTCCCATAGGCGGGGGTGTTCAGCGTTGGTGATGGTGTAGACGCCCCCCACGGCGTTAGGCGCCTCTAGGGCCAGGGCCAGGGCGTGGACGACATTATCCACATAGGTCAGGTCCAATTGGTTCTGGCCGTCGCCGGGGATGACCAGCCGGCCGCGGCGGGCGGCGTCGAGCAGGCGGGGCAGCAGGGCGCGGTCGCCGGGGCCGAAGACGGCTTTGGGGCGCAGGATGACCGTCTCCAGGTCAGGCCGCGCGGCGTTGACCAGGTCTTCGCCCAGCCTTTTAGTCAGCGCGTAGACGGACAGAGGGCGGGCCGCGTAGGGCATGGCCTCCGTGCCCAGGACGACGTCGCGCCCGTCGAAGACGACGCTGGGCGAGGAAACGTAGACCAGGCGGCGGACGCCATGACGGCGGCAGCCGGCCAGCACGGCTTCGACACCGCCGACATTGACGGCGAAGAAGTCGGCCCGGCGTCCCCAGGCCGCGGACAGCGCGCCCGCGTGAACGACCATATCCTGGCCGACACAGGCGGCCATCACCGCTAGCCGGTCGCGCAGGTCGGCCTGTACCAACCTGGCGCCCTGCTGGCCCAGGCGACGGAGGGGGGCAGGATCGCGGGCCAGCAGAGTGACCGCGTGGCCCTGGGCCAGGAGATGTCGGGCCAGGCCCTGGCCCATAGAGCTTGTGGCTCCGGTAATCATGACGCGCATAATGGGATTGACGTTCGCCGGCAAGATGTGTTACTATGTGAGCGTCAGGAATAGGGAATGGGGAACAGCCAGGCGAGATGAGGGAAGCCGAGAGGGTAGATGTAGGAGAGGGCTATGCCGGACTGGAATCGAGGGCTGATCCGCCGCACGCTCGGCGACCGCCTGGATCTGGAAGACCTGCAAACCGCCGCCTATGATCTGGGCGTGGAGGATTATGAAGGGCGGGTCGAGAGCGAGCTTCTCCTCTACATCCTCACGTTTCTGGAAAAACGGGGGCGGATGCAGGAGTTGATGGATTGGCTGAAGGAGAACCGCACTGATATCGACATCAGCGCCTTCATCAAGCCCACGGCGGCCGCTGAACCTGGCGCGCCGCCCCTTGTGTCGACCCTACCTCTCCCGGCGGACGCGCCGAGTCCGCCGCCGGCCTCGCCCCAGGCAGCGCCAGCGGCCGACGCCGAGGAGCGGCCCCTAGCCGCCGTTCTCATCGCCCTCGAGTCCACAACGACATCCGCGCCTGACCCGGCGGCGGTCGCAGCGGAGAAGGCCCTGCAAGCCCTCAAATCCTATGACCAGGGGGTAAACCGCCTTGAACGCCGCGACTGGTCCGGCGCGATGGGCGATTTTAGCCAGGCGATTAGCCTGAAGCCTGACTATGTGGACGCCTATGTACGGCGGGGCCTGGCGCGGCTGGAGCGCGGCGACCGGGCGGGCGCGTTGGAGGATTTGAACCAGGCGTTGACGCTGAAACCGGCGCGGGTAGACGCGCTCCAGGGGCGGGCGCGCGTACGGCTGGAGATAGGGGACTGTCAGGGCGCAGAGGTTGACTTGAGCCGGGTTATCGAGTTGCGGCCCGGCGATGAGGCGGCCTACGCCCAACGCGGCCGCGCTCGGGTGGAACTGGGCGACCTGGACGGCGCGTTGGCGGATTACAACCAGGCCATTGACCTGCGTGTGGATAATCCGAAGCTCTTCCTGGGACGGGCCATTGCCCGACGGCGGCTGGGGGACGCCCTGGGCGCGATTCAAGACCTGGAGACGGCGCGGCGGTTGCAGCAGCCCGACGACCCGATGGTGCTGTATCACCTGGCGGGCGCCTACCTGGAGGCGGAGCAGACGCGCAAGGCGCGGGACATGGCGCGCGCGGCGCTCGACGTCATGCCCGCCGAGAAGTTGTACTACCGCGCCAGCCTGACGGCTCTGGTCGGCGAGTCTGAGGCGGCGCTGGCTGGGCTGGAAGCCGCGATTCAGGCGGACTCGGGATGGTGCGACACAGCGCGCGCCGACCCTAACTGGCGCGCGCTGAAGGCCAACGCCCGGTTCCAAAACCTCGTTGGCGAGGCGTAGAGCGGCGGCGGCGCGTGGGTAACCTGACGCTGAAATCGTTGGGCGCCCGGCGGGTAGCGATAGGGCCAGGGACAAGTAGGAAAGGGGAGAAGTGTGCTATACTCTGAACGTGGTTTCTCCTCCTCCATCTGAGGCAAGGCCGAGCGGAACTGGGCGCCGCTCGGCCTTGCCTATTTTTGTCCCCACCCCTCCCGGACGTGTAACGCTCATCTGTTGCGAACAAGTTTCCTCCTGGCGTGAACAAGTCTCCACCTAAGATCGCGGCAGCTCTGGTATGATAGGGATAATGCGCGGGTGGCAGCTATTCATCGGCCGCCTCTGCTGTCGTCCCTGGTTGGACCAGCGAGAAAGCCCGCCTGGCGGTTAAAAAGGAGGCTTCACCATGCCCTATGGTTATCATGGCCGCATTCTGCACGTGGACCTGACCCACCACCTGCTCCAGGTGGAAACGCCCCCCGAAGAGTTCTATCGCACCTACATGGGCGGCAGCGCCCTGGGCATGTACTACTTGCTGCGGGACATGCCGATGGGCGCCGACCCGCTCGGACCCGACAACGTCCTGGTCTTTGCCCTGAGCGTCCTGACCGGCACGCCCGTCCACGGCGCGAGCCGCGCGACGGTGACGGCGAAAAGCCCGCTCACGGGGACGGCGGGCGATAGCCAGGGCGGCGGCTTCTGGCCGGCTGAGATGAAGTTCGCGGGCTTCGACGCGGTGGTGGTCAAAGGCAAGAGCGAGACACCAGTCTACCTGTGGCTCCACCAGGGCAAAGCCGAACTGCGCGACGCCCGCCATCTGTGGGGCATGGACACCGCCGACACCTGGAACACCATCCGCCAGGAGTTGGGCGACGACAAGATCGAGGTGGCGTGCATCGGCCCGGCGGGCGAGAACCTGTCGTGTGTGGCGGCGATTATCAATATGGCGAACCGCGCGCACGGCCGCAACGGTCTCGGCGCGGTCATGGGGTCCAAGGGCCTCAAGGCCATTGCCGTGCGTGGGAAGATGCGCCCCCAGGTTGTGGATCGCAAGGGGATGCTCGACCTGTCCCACTGGGGTCGCGACCACATCGAGTCGGACTTCGACCGGGGCTTTGGCAAATATGGCACGGCCGGCGTCGTGTCGCCCCAGCATCACGCGGGCGGCCTGCCGACGCGCAACTGGAACTCCGGCTCGTTCGAGAAGCACGCCGCCATTGACGGGCGCCGGCTGTATAAGACGTACCTGGAGGAGCGTGATACCTGCTACTCGTGCGCGACCAAGTGCAAGCGCGTCGTGAAGGTCGAGGAGAGAGAGTACGGTTCGGTGCAGCCAATCTTCGGCGGTCCGGAGTATGAGAGCCTGGCGACGCTTGGCTCGTATGTGGGCGTGGGCGAGATGGAAGCGGTGCTCAAGGCCAACGAACTGTGCAACCGCTACGGCCTGGATAGCATCTCGGCGGGCGCGACCGTGGCCTGGGCGATGGAGAGCTACGAGAACGGCCTGCTGCCCGCCCAGTACACCGAGGGGCAGGACTTGCGCTTCGGCAACGGCCATGCTCTGCTCTATGCCCTGGAAGCCATTGCGCTGCGGCGTGGTCCCCTGGGCGATCTCCTATCCGACGGCTCGGAACGGGCGGCCCGGCGGCTGGCGAACGGGTCGGACCAGTTCCTTATCACGGTCAAGGGGCAGGAGGCGCCAGCCCATATGCCGCAGGTCAAGCGCAGCCTGGCCCTACTCTACGCCGTCAACCCCTTCGGCGCGGACCACATGTCGGCCGGCCACGACCCCGACTATACCCCAGACAGCTACAAGGCCGAGCGCCTGGAGCCACTGGGGCTGACCCACCCGCAGGATGTGCTCGTCCTGAACCAGGAGAAGGTTGAGTGGATGTACCGCACCCAACTCTTCTACAGCCTGATGGATACCCTGAACCTGTGCATGTTTGATTGGGGTCCGGGCTGGCAGTTGTACGGCACGACCCAGGTGTTGGACTATGTGGAGGCCGTTACCGGCTGGGACGTGACCATTGACGAGTTGATGGCGGTGGGTGAACGGCGGCTCAATATGATGCGCCAGTTCAACGCCCGCGAGGGCATTGACCGCGCCGCCGACCGGCTGCCCAAGCGCCTGTACAAGATGCTGGAGGACGGCGTGAGCGCCGGCTTGCAGGTGGGGGTGGCGGAGGTTGAAGCGGCCAAGGATACCTACTACGCCATGGCCGGCTGGGACGTCACTACGGGCACGCCGTTGCCGGCGACGCTGGAGCGCCTGGGCCTCGGCTGGACACTGGCCCCCGCGCCTGTGTTTGCGTGATATATATCAAAGACCTGACAGGTTTCCAAAACCTGTCAGGTCTTCTTGTCTCCTGTCCATTACCCCTCTCTCCGTCACCTGTGCTACAATACTCCTATAGGTAATTCTCTCAACTGGCAGTACGATGGAGCACTACTTCCTTTTTGATGCACTAGTTGGGGCCGACCTACTGGAGAACCTACGGATATGCACGATGACATTACCTTGACCGCCCCTCTACAGCGCCCCACTTGCCCCACCAATGGACGCATCGGCCGGCCTGTCGACACGCTCATTCTCAAATCCTGTCTCGCCGTGCCCCTCACAGAGCTACGGGCCACGGACTACCACTTCTGCCGTGAGCCTGACTGCCCCACCGTCTACTATGCCGTCGATGGCAGCCAGGTCTTCGACGAGGCCGCTCTCCGCGAGCGCGTCTACCAGAAGCACCCCGACGACGACGACATCATGATCTGCTACTGCTTCCAGCACACCATCGGCAGCATACGCGCGGAGCTTGTCGCCACCGGCTCTAGCACGGTCGTGGAGGCTATTACCGCCGGCATCCAGGCCGACAAGTGTGCGTGCGACATCCGGAATCCGCAAGGCGCCTGTTGCCTGGGAAACGTCCATCGGCTGGTCGCGCGCCTCCACGACCAGCTAGGTCTCGCAGGATAGCCCCGTCTTCATTACCTAACACGATCTCAGGTCTCACGCATCACGCGCCTATGCCGAAACCACAGTTCGAATCAGAGGGCGATGTCCTGACCGAAGTCGAGCGCAAGGTCGAGAAGCCGCCGCTCTATCGGGTGCTGCTCCACAATGACGACTACACAACCATGGACTTCGTCGTCTTTATCCTGCGCACCGTCTTCCGCCGCACCGAGGAGGAGGCTGTGAGAGTCATGCTCCATGTCCACCAGCGCGGCGTCGGCGTGGCGGGGGTCTACACGCGGGAGATCGCCGAGACGAAGGCCAGCAAGACCATCCGCCTCGCCCGCGACCACGACTTTCCGTTGTTATGCACGATTGAGGAAGAGTAGGCCGAGAGATGACCGAACATAGTGTAACTGTAACATTGTCTGAGCCGATATACAATCTCATAAAAGAACGCGCGGCGAAGAAGCAGCACACGGTCGAGGATGAACTCCGCGAAGCAATGGCGGTCGTGCTCCAGGACAGCACGCGATTGGCCGACGAGGTGGAAGATAGCCGGGTCAAACTGACAGCTATGAACGACGAAGCCTTGTGGCGGGCGGCTCGCACCACTCTCCCGAAGACCTCTCTCCACCGGCTGGAACGCCTGAATCTGAAGCAACAGCGGGAAGGGCTGACAGCTAGTGAATGGGAAGAACGGGACGCGCTGGCCCAACGCTACGAGCGGGTTATCCTGGTACGCTCGCAAGCGGCGTCCCTGCTGAAGCAGCGGGGGCATGACGTGTCGGGCCTACTCAGCGAGACATGAGCCGCTCTTACATCTCAAAGCAGCTGCGAGAGCGTATTGCGGCTCAGGCTCGCTACCGCTGTGGCTACTGTCTGACCCAAGAAAAAGTCATTGGCATGCCGATGGAGATAGACCACATTATCCCTGAAGCCCAGGCGGGAGAAACTGTAGAGGACAATTTGTGGCTGGCCTGCTCATTGTGCAACGCCTACAAAGGCGAGCAGACCTACGCCTTTGACCCTATCTCAAACGAAATCGTGCCGCTCTTCAACCCACGCACTCAGCACTGGCATGACCATTTTGGCTGGAATCAGATGGGAGATGAGATGATTGGTCGCACCGCCACGGGGCGAGCTACCGTCGTCGCACTCCGCCTGAATCGAGAGTTACTGGTTGAAGCTAGGCGGGGCTGGGTGGCCGCTGGCTGGCACCCACCGCAGGATTAAATAGATGATTACCCAGGAATTACAGACGACCCTCACGCGCGCTGTAGAGGAGGCGCACCGCCGCCGCCACGAGTACATCACCCTCGAACACCTGCTGTTCGCCATGCTCGAAGAGGAGACGGCCAGCGACATCCTTCGCCAGTGTGGCGGGAACGTGGCCCAACTGCGGCGCGAGCTAGAGGAGTTCTTCCAGGACACCCTCGAAGCCCTACCTGACGACGCCGAGTACGCGGTCGAGCAGACGGCCGGCTTCGAGCGCGTCCTCGACCGCGCCTTCCAGCATGCCCTGTCGTCCAGCCAGACCAGGCTGGACAGCGGCCACTTGCTGGCGGCCCTGTTCTCGGAACCCCACTCCCACGCCCGCTATCTGCTCGAAAAGCAGGGCATCACGCGGCTGGACATCCTCAACTACATCTCCCACGGCATCGCCAAGCTGTCCGACGACCCGTTCCTGCCCGATTTTGACGTCGACCGCGACGGCCTGGAAGGGCTGGACGACGACGAGGACGACGACGAGCGCCCAGGCCGCGACCCCCTGGCCGCCTTTACGGTCAACCTCGTCGCTCGCGCCGCCGAAGGCAAGATTGACCGGCTCGTGGGGCGGGCGGCGGAACTGGAGCGCATGGTCCACGTGCTGTGCCGCCGGCGCAAGAACAACCCCATCCTGGTGGGCGACCCCGGCGTGGGCAAGACGGCCATTGTCGAGGGGCTGGCCCTGCGTATCCACCAGGGCGACGTGCCCGACCTGCTCAAGACGGCCGAAATCTACCTGCTGGACATGGGCGCGCTGCTGGCCGGGACCAAGTACAGAGGCCAGTTTGAGGAGCGCCTGAAAGCGGTCATGGCCGCGCTGATGAAGCGGACGAACGTCATCCTGTTCATTGACGAGATCCATACCATCGTTGGGGCGGGAGCGGTGAGCGGCGGGGCGATGGACGCCTCCAATATCCTCAAGCCCGCCCTCGGCTCCGGCGAGTTGCGCTGCATCGGCTCGACCACTTACAACGAGTACAAGCAGGCCTTCGAGCGCGACCGCGCCCTGGCCCGCCGTTTCCAGAAGATCGAAATCAGCGAGCCGACGCTGGAAGATTCGGTCAGCATCCTCCACGGGCTGCGCGACTACTACGAGGCGTATCACGGCGTGCGCTTCGCCGATGATGCTCTACGGGCCGCCGTCGAACTGTCGGCCAAGCACATCCACGACCGCTTTCTGCCCGACAAGGCCATTGATGTCATTGACGAGGCCGGCGCGGCGGTGCGCCTCCTGCCGGCCGACCAGCGGCCAACGGTCATCGGGACGCACGAGATCGAGGGGGTCGTGGCGCGCATGGCGAAGGTTCCGCCCAAGACCGTCTCCGCGTCGGACAAGGACCGGCTCCAGCAGTTGGAGCCGGAACTCAAGGCCGTCATCTACGGCCAGGACCACGCGGTGGAGCAGATAGTCAACATGGTTAAGTTGGCGCGGTCAGGCCTGGGCCACCCGGACAAGCCCATCGGCTCGCTACTGTTCTCCGGCCCGACAGGTGTCGGCAAAACCGAACTCGCCAAGCAACTCGCCCGCGTGCTGGGCGTCGAGTTCATCCGCTTCGATATGAGCGAGTACATGGAGAAGCATACCGTGTCGCGGCTCATCGGCGCGCCGCCCGGCTACGTCGGCTTCGACCAGGGCGGCCTGCTCACCGACGCGGTCACGCGTACGCCCTATGCCGTCCTCGTCCTGGACGAAATCGAGAAGGCCCACCCCGACCTGTTCAACATCCTGCTTCAGGTCATGGACCATGCCTCGCTGACCGACCACAACGGCAAGAAGGCCGATTTCCGCAACGTAATTATGATCATGACGACCAACGCTGGCGCGCGGGAGATGAGCAGTCGCCAGATGGGGTTTGGCGTGGACAGCCTGCCGATGCCCCCCACTCTCACCAAGGCGAGCGCCCTGACGCCGACGGACGGCGGGGGCATTGCCGGCCAGCGCGGCCTCAGCCCGACGGCGGCTAAGGCGCGGCAGGCCATTGAGCAGACCTTTAGCCCGGAGTTCCGCAACCGGCTGGACGCCTGGGTGGTGTTCGAGCCACTGAGCTTCGAGGTCATCGAGAAGGTGGTAGACAAGTTTATCGGGGAACTCCAGGCGCAACTCGATGAGAAGCGGGTGACGGTGGACCTATCCCCCACCTCCCGCGCCTGGCTGGCCCAGCGCGGCTTCGACCGCCTGTTTGGGGCGCGGCCCATGGCGCGGCTCATTCAGGAGAAGATTAAAGCGCCACTGGCGAACGAAATTCTCTTTGGCGCCCTCCAGGGCGGCGGGACTGTCCACGTCGAGACGGATGGCGACGACTTGAAGCTGCGCTACACGACGAGTAGTCAGTAGTCGGTAGTCAGTAGTCGGTAAGAGGGGGGGTAGGGGGTGGTGGGTGCAGGAGGGTCGTAATGTCCGAGCCGGTCAGCCTGTTGATGATCGAGTTCCTCGATTGGGTCGCCTACCAGCCGCGCACCTACGAGCAGGCGATGGAGGCGTGGCGGAGTAGCTGCCCCCGGCTCACGGTCTGGGAGGACGCGCTCATGGCGGGGTTGATCCAGGTGGACGGCGGGCCGCGCCGTCACGACTATACGGTCCGACTGACCCCGCCCGGCGAGGCGCTGCTGAATGGACGGAAGACGGAGGACGGAGGACGGAAGATTAAGGATTGAGGATTAGAGATTAAGGATTGAGGCGCTTATCTGGGGTTTCCAGTGTAAGCGCCTCGTTCGTTGTCACTCTCTCGGGTGAGGGTAGCCACACAGGGCTACCCCTAACACAGCCTTCCGCCCACCGTCCTCCGTCCTCCGTCTACTCCCCCGCCAGCCGCCGCGCCTCGTCAATCATGGCCCGCGCCTGGTCCTCCGTCACCGGGAACACGTTCGGGTCGGTCAGGAGGGTCACGACTTGGGCCGGGGTCAGGCCGGCCAGGTCAGCGTAGCTATAAACGTCGCGGGCGTTGAACAACCCCTCGTACTTGGGGCCGACCAGCGGCAGCACCTGGAGGTTGTCGCGCTTGCGAGTCGGTGTGGCGACGACAGGCGCGGGCGGCTCGACCGGCGGGACGTTGAAGGGCGTCTCGGCCGGTGGGGCCGATGGAACCGGCGCGGGCGCGATGTCCTCACCCAGGCGCGTCAGCAGGTCGCCCGTGGACACGGGCGGCGGCGCGGGGAGCGTGACCGGCGGCTGGACTGACGGAGCGGGCGGCGGCGTGACCGGCCGCGCCCACGGCGAGGGCGGCTGCGCCTGAGCCTGTTCGCGGGCCGCCTGGGCCACGGCCGCGCCCTGGGCGAGCATGGCATCACCGGCGGTGGTCGGGCTGGCCGGCGGTGGGGTCGGGGCGCTGGTCGGGGCGGGTGTCCAACTGCCAGCGCCGAGCGGCGGGGCCCAACCGGGCGGGGTGGCCGGGCTGACCGGGCCGCGCGGGCCACGGCTGGGCAGGTAGGGATCGCCCGGCCGCCAGCCGCGGGTGCCAAACCAGGTCAGGATGACCGCGCCAAAGCCGGGCAGGGTCATCAGCCAGGCCAGGAGCCAGCCGAGACAGGGGATGGTGTTGACCACCTGGTAGATCAGGGTGATGATGATGGCGCCGAGACCGGCCGCTACCAGCGGCGCACCCGACTGGACGCGCAGGCCGCGCAGCAGGCCCTCCCCCACCCACAGGCCGGTGGAGAGCCAGCCAAACAGGACGGCGACGGGGACGACCAGGCCCAGCACGATCAGCACTGGGATGCCCAGCAGGCCGATGCAGATGAAGATGAGCAGGGCCGACACCAGGGCGACCACGATCATCACCGCCACCCACACGACCCAGGTCAAGGCGCCGATGCCGGTGCTGGCGGCGGGGTTGCGCCGCATGGTGTCCACGACGGTGCGCATCTGGTTGGGCAGCAGGGCTACGGCCAGGACGGCCAGCAGCGCCAGGCCCAGCGTCACCAGGGCCGTGCGGAATACCCAGCCGAGGAAGGCCAGCACAGGGTTACGCGGCTCGGGCGGGGCTTGCGCCGGGCGGTTGGGGAGGGCCGGGACGGGCGGGACCTGACCCGGCGTGGTCTGCTGGCCGCGTACCGTCGCGCCGGAGGCGCGGTTCACACTCCCCCCGATGGTGGAGATGTCGCCTTCGACCACGGCGCTTTCGCGCAGGCGGGTCGAGCCGCCGATGCTGGTGATGTTGCCGCGCACCGTGCCGGCGATGTCGGCGTCGCCGCCAAACACGGTGAGGTTGCCGTTGATGGTCCCACCCTGGCGGACCGTCAGATTGCCGCCAAAGACGGCCATATCGCCGCTAAAGGTCTGACCACTCTCGATGATGCGCTCGCCGCCGACGACGACACCGCCGGGGCCTTGCGCGGACGCGGCGGGGGCCAGGGCCAGCAGGGCCAGCAGGGCCAGCGCCACGATGACGAAGATTCGTGTACGTCGCATGGAAGCCTCTCTTCTCCTCCGCTAGGGGACGGAGGACAAAAGACGAAGGACGAACAGTCCCGTCACCTTCGTCCTTCAGCTTTTGTCCTCCGTCAGGATACACGTTGTTCAGGCTGGCCCAGACTCAGATGCCCGACGATCGCCACCCAGACCGTCACCAGGGCCAGGGCCATGACCATGTAGAGCACGACGACGGGCGGCGGGATGAGGGTCAGCAGGGATGTGGCGACGCGCAGCAGGGCCAGCCCCAAGGCCCGCGCCTGGAACAGAACTTCGAATAGCCAGGTGAGCAGGCCGAACTCGGGCCGCTGGATGAAGTCCCACGTGGTCAGGGCCAGCGGGCTGACCATGAGCAGGCCGAGGGCGAGGCCCCCCACCAGGAGCAGGAGCCAGCCGCCCAGGATGCGCCAGGGGTTGAGGGGCGCCTGGTGCGGGAGGCGGGCCATGACC
The DNA here is from genome assembly GCA_026129165.1 of Anaerolineae bacterium. Lineage (GTDB taxonomy): Bacteria > Chloroflexota > Anaerolineae > Epilineales > JAHCIE01 > JAHCIE01. Next base: position 3,690 of record JAHCIP010000010.1, on the reverse strand, counting down.
CGCGCGGTGAAGCCGGCGGGCGGCTGCGCCAGGGGCGGGCGGGCCAGCAGCCGTTCGACCGCCTGGAGGCTGCGCCACCGCTGCTGGCAGGCCGGGCAGCCGGCCAGATGGTCGTTCAGGCCGGCCTCGTCGTGGGGCAGGCCGTCTAATCGGAGTGACATCAGTTCACTAGCCCAGTCGCAGCGCATGGCTCACCGGTCCTTTCGGCAGCGTGGGGGCGGGGGCAGGCGCCGCCCGGTGGGGTGGCGTGTCCACGCGCTCGCTCGCTTCGAGGCTCTCCGCCAGCATCAGCCGCGCCCGGTGCAGCCGGGACTTGATGGCGCTGACGGTGCTCTGCGTGGCCTCAGCGATTTCTTCATACGACAGGTCGTTCCAGTAGCGCAGGACGACGGGCAGGCGGTAGGCGGGCGGCAGCCCGTTCAGGGCGCGGCGCAGGGCCTGCTCCTGCTCGTTCTGCAGCGCGGTTTCTTCGGGCTGCGGGTCATCGGCGGCCAGGTCGTACCAGGCCGGCTGGTCGTCCAGCGACTCCAGCGGCACGCGCCGCCGCCGCAACTGGTCAATGCAGTAGTGCGACGCGATGGACAGTAGCCACGACGAGAACTTGCGCTCCGGTTCATAACTGCTCAGGCGGTCATAGGCTCGCAAGAAGGTCTCCTGCGCGGCGTCCTCGGCATCGCCGGGCGTGCCGAGCATGCGATAGGCGAGGTTGTACACCGGGCCCTGGTAAGCTGACACGAGCCGGGCGAATGCTGCCTGGTCGCCCGCGCGTGCCTGCTCAATCCAGACGCGCTCGTGTTCCATTCCATCCCTCCCTGAATGTGAATACGCAGCCAGCCCACCAAAGTTGCAACCGAAATCCTCCCACCGTGGCTGGCACAGCGGTCCCCAGTCTATTGTACCCCGATTCGGTTCCAATGCGCAGGACAGGCGGCCTACGGCTGGCCCCCTGCCACCCGACACGCCGCGCGCAAACCGACAGAACCCAAGTGGGCGGTGGTCAGTGGTCAGTGGGGGACAGCCAGGCGCTGTCAACGGATTCGGGGAGCGGATTGAACGGATTAAGCCTTAGGAGTTACGCACTTGGGGATGTGGCGCAGGCTTTCTAGCCTGTGCTGGCAGACTAGAAAGTCTGCCCCACGGCTGCAACTGCGTAAGTCCTAAAGCCTATTCGCCGTGCCATAATCCGTTCACTCTGTTCCTCAAATCCGTTGACAGCGTGTTCCTGAGGCTACCTCTACGACTTTGACACCGCCCTAGTGGACATGCAGGGTCGTGTCAAAGTCCGCCGGTCTAGAACACGGATAGGGAGAATGGACGGATCAAGCCTCTACGCCCGCCTCGCTGAGTGCGCTGCGTCCATCGTCAGACTCTTTATCCGTTCATCCTCCCCATCCGTGTTCTATCACGGCAACTTTGCAACAGCCCTAGTGGACATGGCCCCGACTTGTCAACTGTTGCAAGACGTGTACAATCTACACTTACTCACCACCCACCACCCACCCGGAGCCCCCCATGCCCGCGCCCGACCCTGTCCGCCACCTCGTTGACCACTTCCACGCCAACCTGGCCGCCGTCAAGTCCGGCCTGTACAATGAGACGCAGGCGCGGCTGGAGTTCATCAACCCGCTGTTCGCCGCCCTCGGCTGGGACATGGACAACCGCCACAAGCTGCCGCTGGACCAGCGCGAGGTGATCCACGAGGACGCCATCCGCGTCGGCAAGTCGCTCAAGGCCCCCGACTACTCGTTCCGCGTCGGCGGCCAGCGCAAGTTCTTTGTCGAAGCCAAGCAGCCCAGCGTCAAGCTCGACCAGGCCGCCGCGCCCGCCTTCCAGTTGCGCCGCTACGCCTGGTCGGCCTCGCTGCCGCTGTCCATCCTCACCGACTTCGAGGAGTTCGCCGTCTACGATTGCCGCTACGAGCCGAGCCAGTTCGACCTGCCCCAGGTCGCCCTGGTGGACTATATCAAGTACACCGACTACGCGGCGCGCTGGGACGACATCGCCGGCCGCTTTGGCTATGACGCCGTGCGGGCTGGCTCGCTGGACCGCTACGCCGAGGCGGTCAAGGCCAAGAAGGGCGCGCTGACGGTGGACAAGGCATTTTTGCGCGAGATCGAACGCTGGCGCGACCTGCTGGCTCGCAACCTCGCCCTGCGCAACCCCGGCCTGAGCCACGCCGCCCTCAACTACGCCGTCCAGATGACCATTGACCGCCTCATCTTCCTGCGCATGGCCGAGGACCGCGCCATCGAGCACTACGGCCGGCTCAAGGACGCCGCCGCCACGCCCAACGTCTACGCCAACCTCGTCTTCCAGTTCGCCCAGGCCGACGCCCGCTACAACTCCGGCCTGTTCCACTTCAAGCCCGAAGCGGGCCGCGAGCGCGAGGACAGCCTGACGCTGGGCCTGAGCATCGACGACGAGCCGCTGCGCGACATCATCACCCACCTCTACTACCCCGACAGTCCCTACGCTTTTACCGTCATGCCCGTCGAGATGCTGGGCCAGGTCTACGAGCAGTTCCTGGGCAAGGTCATCAGCCTGACGCCCGACCACCGCGCCGTGGTCGAGGAGAAGCCCGAAGTCCGCAAGGCCGGCGGCGTCTACTACACCCCCGCCTACATCGTGGACTACATCGTCCGCCACACCCTCGGCCCCCTGCTGGAGGGCAAGACCCCCGCCGACTTCACGCCCCTGGCGACCCAGGACCAGGGACGAAAAACCAAGCAGACCCCTATCCCCCCCTCTTCCACTCGTCACTCGTCACTCGTCACTCCCCCATCCCTGCGCGTCCTCGACCCCGCCTGCGGCTCCGGCTCCTTCCTGCTCGGCGCGTACAGCTACCTGCTCGACTGGTACCGCGACCAGTACGCCGCCGACGGCCCCGCCAAGCACAAGACGCGGCTGCGGCAAGCGGCCGGCGGCGGTTGGGGGCTGACCCTGGCCGAGCGCAAGCGGGTGCTGCTCGACCACATCTACGGCGTGGACCTCGACCCCCAGGCCGTCGAAGTCACCAAGCTGTCGCTGCTGCTCAAGGTGCTCGAGGGCGAGACGGCCGAGACGCTGGACCCGCAGACGCGGCTGTTCCACGACCGCGCCCTGCCCGACCTGAGCGCCAACATCCAGTGCGGCAACTCGCTCATCGGCCCCGACTTCCTGGCCGGCCGGCCCTATGACCCCGACGAGGCCGCCCGCGTCAACCCCTTCGACTGGCCCTCCGCCTTCCCCGCCGTCTTCGCGGGGGACAACCCCGGCTTCGACGCGGTCATCGGCAACCCGCCGTATGTGAGGATGGAACTCTTTAAGGAACTAAAGGAGTATTTGAGAGATCACTTTCAATCGCATGATGAGCGAACCGACCTCTATGTTTACTTCATGGAGCACTCTATACATCTGTTAAGAATGGGAGGTATGTACGGGGTAATCGTTTCAAACAAGTGGGTCCGATCCGTGTATGGTTCTCATTTGAGAGCGTTCATTGTGGAAAACACGGCTATTGAGCGGATGATAGACTTTGGAGAGTTACCAGTCTTTGAACAAGCGGCTACAATGCCTGTCATAGTAATTCTTAAGCACATGAAATCGCCCATTAAATATAGCTTTTTTTACACGCCGCCTTTTAGCAAAGACATATTCCAGAAGTTGGCAACGCGAAACCTACTCTTGGAAACGGCTGAGGATTCCTACTCG
>JAHCIP010000001.1 GCA_026129165.1 Anaerolineae bacterium | reverse complement strand
CCAGGTCGGCGTGGACCCGGCGGTCCGGCTGGTCCACTATGCCGAGGTGGAGGGCGTCATCACCGCCAGCCAGATGGCTGAGCCGATCAAACAAGATAGCCTACGTATCTTCCAGCGCATCTTCGACGCCGAGGCGCACGTTCACGGCGCGACACGCGACACGGTCCACCTGCACGAGATGGGCAACCTAGACACGCTGATTGACATTGTCGGGGCGGTCGTTGGGCTGCACGTGCTGGGCGTCGAGCGCGTCTTCTGCGGCCCACTCCCGTCGGGACGGGGAACGATCCGCACGGCGCATGGGCTGCTGCCGGTACCCGGTCCCGCCGTGATGCAACTGATGGCGGGCGCGGCTATCCGCTATGTGGATGTCGAAGGCGAGATGGTGACGCCCACGGGCGCGGCCATCCTGACGACGCTGGCCGAGGGCGCGGCCTTCCCCCCCATGACGGTGCAGGCGACGGGCTACGGCGCGGGGACCAAGGACTTCCCGTTCGCTAATGTCCTCCGCCTGGTCGTCGGCGAGGTCCAGGCGAGCGGGCTGATGGTCGAACGGGTCAGCCTGCTAGAGACGCAGATTGATAATATGTCGCCGGAGTGGTACGAACTCGCGAGCCGCCGGCTGTTCGAGGCCGGTGCGTTGGACGTGTACCTTACGAGTATCCAGATGAAAAAGGGCCGTCCGGGGACGCTGTTGGGGGTTGTGTGTCGGCCTGAGCACGCGGAGGTGCTGAGCGCCATCGTCCTGACGGAGACGATGACGCTGGGGGTGCGGCGGCAGGACATGGACCGCTATTGCCTGCCGCGTGAGATGATCACCGTCGAGACGCGCTTCGGCCCGGTGGCCGCCAAGGTCGCCCGCCTGCCCGACGGCCGCCGCCGCGTCGCTCCCGAATACGAGGATTGCCGCCGCGTGGCCGAGGCGCAGGGTATCCCGCTGTGGGAGGTCTACCGCGCGGTAGTAGGTAGTAGTCAGTAGTCGGTAGTCAGTAGAGAGTAGAGAGTAGGGAGTAGAGAGTAAAGAGTAGTCGGTAGTCAGACAATCCGACTACCGACTACTGTGTACAGACTACTGGCTACTGCCGACTGTTTCTAAGCGTCGTAGTACAGGTGGAACTCGTAAGGATGCGGGCGCAGCCGCACGGGGTCCACTTCCTTCGTCCGCTTGTAGCTGACCCAGGTCTCCAGCACGTCGGGCGTGAAGACGCCGCCTTCGAGCAGGAAGGCGTGGTCGGCTTCGAGCGCGGCCAGCGACTCGGCCAGCGAGCCGGGCACCGTCTTGATGGCCGCCTTCTCCTCCCCCTCCAACTCGTACAGGTCCATGTCGTGCGGGTCGCCGGGATGCATCTTGTTCTTGATGCCGTCGAGGCCGGCCAGCAGCATGGCCGAGAACGCCAGGTAGGGGTTGGTCGTCGGGTCGGGGCAGCGGAACTCGATGCGCTTGGCCTTCGGGTTGTTGCTGTACATCGGGATGCGGACGGCGGCCGAACGGTTGCGGCGCGAGTAGACCAGGTTCACGGGCGCCTCGAAGCCGGGCACCAGGCGGCGATACGAGTTGGTCGTCGGCGCCAGGATCGCCAGCAGGGCGGGCGCGTGCTTGAGCAGGCCGCCGATGTAGTACAGCGCGGTCTCGGACAGGCCAGCGTAGCCCTCGGTGTCGAAGAACAGCGGGCTGCCCGCCTTCCAGAGGCTCTGGTGGACGTGCATGCCAGAGCCGTTGTCGCCAAAGAGCGGCTTGGGCATGAAAGTGACGGTCTTGCCGTGGGCGCGAGCGACGTTCTTGATGACATACTTGTACATCAAGAGGTTATCGGCCATCGAGACCAGGCTACCGAAGCGCATGTCAATCTCGCACTGGCCGGCCGTAGCAACCTCGTGGTGATGAACCTCGACCTTGACGCCGGCGGCCTGGAGGGCCAGCACCATCTCGGAGCGCAGGTCCTGGAGCGAGTCGGCCGGCGCGGTCGGGAAGTAGCCTTCCTTGTAGCGCGGGCGGTGGCCCAGGTTCGGCGTGCCGTTGCGGCCGCTGTTCCAGATGCCCTCGTCGGAGTCGACTTCGTAGAAGGCGGAGTTGGTGCTCTGGTCGAAGCGCACTGAGTCGAACACAAAGAACTCAGCCTCCGGTCCCCAGTAGCTTACGTCGGCAATGCCGGTCGTCTTGAGATACGCCTCGGCCTTGCGGGCGATGTAGCGCGGGTCGCGCGAGTACTGCTCGCCGGTAATGGGGTCCACGATGTCGCACACCAGGTGTAGCGTCGGAACCTGGCAGACCGGGTCCACCACAGCGGTGGAGGGGTCCGGCATGAGCAGCATGTCCGACTCGTTGATGGCCTGGAAGCCGCGAATGCTGGAGCCGTCGAAACCCAGCCCCTCGGTGAACGAATCCTCGTCAAACTCGGTGATGGGCAGGCTGAAGTGCTGCCAGGTACCCGGCAGGTCACAGAACTTGACATCTACCATCTTGACGCCCGCCTGGCGCGCGTAGTCCAGCACGTCCTGGGGGCTGTTGAGTGTCGGCTTCACATCGCCGTTGGAGTGCGCCAACTTCTCCACAATCTCTTTGACCATTGCCATAACTCGATTCCTCCTAAAATGTCGGGGTCGGCGCGGCGGAACGCGCCGCCGGGTCTAGCGGATAAAGGCGACGAGGGTGGTGAGCGCCTGCCACCCGATCTGCCCGCCGAAGACCAGCAAGGCCAGGCCCGAGAGGGCCGTCGCCATGCGAAAGACGGACGGGCGGACGAATTGACGGCCTACGCCCATCAGGGCGGCCATGAAGAAGGCGTACAGGGTGCAGCCGAGGACGAAGCTGACGATGAAGGCGGTCGTGCCAGCCGGCGTCACATCGGTGATGCCCGAAGCCAGCATCGCGCCGCCGATAGACACCCACCATAGAATCGCCATCGGGTTGGTCAGCGACATGGCCGCGCCAGTGCGGAAGGCGCTGGTGAGGGCCGAGGGCTGAGGGCCGAGGGCGGCGTACTCAACGCTTTTGAAGTCAAAGCCGGCCAACGCGTCGCGGAGGGCAGAGATACCCAGGTAGGCCAGGACGCCCGCGCCCCCCACCCACAGCGGGATACGCACCAGGTTATGGGTGATGAGCGGCGCCAGGCCCAGGAAGGCCAGGACACAGAAGGTCGTGTCACCGATGAGCGAGCCAAGCTGGAGCGCCAGGGCCGGGCGGAAGCCGCCGGCCAGCCCGCGCCGCAGCGTCTCAATAGTCACCGGTCCGACCGGCGCGCAAAAACTGATGCCAAGTAAGATACCAGCGATGAGAGTGTGGAGCGACATGACTTTTTCTCACTGGAGAGGGCAAACAAAAAAGCCTTTGGCCGCCAGCGTGCGCTGGCGTGGGCCAAAGGCTTCAAGACCTCTCGGACGCGCCCATGGGGGCCGTCCCTTATGGTAATGCGACTATTCTACCCCAAACCGGGCGACTTGTCAAGTTATTTGCGCGCTTCTTGGCCCATTCCCTACGCCTCAAGATTGCACATCCTCGCGGCCCCGGATCGTCATCATCGTCCCGACCATCGTCGCCACCAGCTTCGACTGCCCCTCGCTCTCGGCATACGCCTCGCCCCAGCAGACGGTGAGCGTGCGCCCCGTCTTGACCACCCGCCCCTGCGCCACGATAGCCTCGCCTTTCGCAGGCGCTACGAAGTTGATCTTGTACTCAACGGTGAGGACGCCGGCATGGGCGGGCATCAGGCTGAAGGCGGCGAAGCCACACGCGCTGTCCAGAATCATGCCGACGATACCGCCGTGGAGGAAGCCGTGCTGCTGGGTGAGATCAACTCGGTAGGGCAGGCGGATTTCGACGCAGCCCGGCTCGACGACCGTGAGCTGTGCGCCCAGCATATGCATGGCCTGTTGGCGGTCGAAACTGGCACGGACCCGACTGGCATAGTCGGCGTCAGCGGGGATGAACTGAGCAGCACTTGGAGTCAAGGGTTCGAGGCTCCATCGAAAGCGAGGCGGCTAGATAATCCTGAAGAAACTCTTAAGGAACTGCGACGTTCGCTTCCTCTGCTGGCGGCTGGCTTGCTATACTATAAAGAACAAAGTATACGCGATGAGATAGCGATAAGCGAGGTCTAACCATGCTTCAGCGAGCGACGCTTAGCCTTTGTCTAGTGCTTCTGGCTGGTTTCTTGAGCGCGTGCCGCAGCGGGGATGCGCCTACCCCCACCCCGACCGCCGCCCCGAAAGCGACAACGCCAGCCGCTACATCTGCGCCCGCCACCGGAACCGCTGTCCCACCCACCCAACTACCGCCCACCACGACGGCTGCCCCTCCTACCCGCCCCGCGCCCACGGCGACTTTGGCTCCAGCCACCCAACCGCCAGCGACTGCGACCACCGTTCCAGCTACCGCCACGACCGCGCCGCGTGCCGTTGTCCCACCAGAGGACGCGGCCAGCGCCCGCCTGCGCGTCCCTCAAGGCTTCGCGGTGCGGCTGTTCGCGCGCGGCCTGAACGCGCCTCGCCTGATGACGATTGGGCCGGATGGGCAACTCTATGTGGCCGAACGCGGCGCTGGAACAGTGATCCGGCTGGCCGACACCAACGGCGATGGTCTGGCCGATGGGCGTGAGGTACTGGCGTCGGGCTTCAACATTCCCCACGGCATTGAGTGGTTCCAGGGCTGGTTGTATGTCGCGCAGGGCGACAAGGTCGAGCGCATCCGCGACGCCGACGGCGATGGCCGCTTCGAGGCACGCGAGGTCGTGACGACCAATATCCCTGGCCCCACAGGCCACGTCACCCGCACCGTCCACTTCGGTCCCGACGGCAAGATGTACGTCTCAGCCGGGTCGAGCAGCAACAATACGCCAGAGCAAGACCCCCGCCGCGCGGCTATCCAACGCTTCAACCCCGACGGCTCCATCCCCGCCGACAACCCCTTCGCCAACGACGCGGACCAGCGGCGGCGGGCGCTGTGGGCCGAGGGGCTGCGCAACAGCATAGACTTCCTGTTCCTGGACGACGGCCGGCTGTGGGCTAACCATAACGGCAGTGACGGACTGGGGAATGACGCGCCGCCCGAAGAAATCGTCATCCAGGTCGAGAAGGGCAAGCACTACGGCTGGCCGTACTGCTACACGCCGACGCTGGGCCGCACGCCGGACGGAACCAAAGAGGTCCGCGACCAGCGCGTGCCGCTGGCCCGGCTGGGCAGTTGCGACGAGGTGGCGCCGGCCTTGTTCACCGACCTCGCCCACCAGGCGCCGATTGGCATGGCCCGCTATACCAAGACCCAGTTCCCGGCCGCCTACCAGGGCAACCTCTTCGTCGCCTACCACGGCTCCTGGAATAGCAGCGTGCCCCGCGACTGCAAAGTGCAGATGATCCGCGTGCAGGACGGCCAGCCCGTCGCCAGCGAGCCGTTCCTGACCGGCTTCCGCGACAACGCCAATCAGGACTGCGCCCAGGCGTGGGGGCGTCCGGCGGGCGTGGCCGTAGGGCCAGGCGGCGAGTTGTTTGTCAGTGATGACAAGAACGGCAACGTGTACCGCATCGTCTATGTGGGGGGATAAGGTATAGCGAACCTAAGGCAGAAGCTTGACAGTGTGGACAAATGGAGCGTGTGAAGCCTCACTATCTGTGTATTCTGTAAATCTGTGTTCTACCGGCCTTGACAAAGCCCGCCTGGCCGTGTATAATGCCCATGATAGATGGCGAGAATTTCGCCGTGCCCCGATAACTCTATACGAGCGGCTCATCTAGCGCGCTCGACAGGCCCATGAAGCCTCTGGTACAAGCCGATGTAGGCAACCAGGGGCTTTTTCTATTTCGTAGTCCGTAGTGCGTATTTCTCCTTTCCCGAATACGGAATACGCACTACGAAATACGCATTACGCATCATACGCATTACGCATCACGTATCATACCTGGGAGGAACGACAACATGGATAATATCAACGCCGGCGATACCGCCTGGCTGATAGTGGCTACCGGCCTGGTGTTAATGATGACACCGGCCCTGGCCTTTTTCTATGGCGGCATGGTCCGCAAAAAGAATGCCCTCTCGACGCTGAATCTGAGTATTGTCACGATGGGCGTCATCAGCATTCAGTGGGTGCTGTACGGCTACACGCTGGCTTTTGGGCAGAGTATGGGCGGCTTCGTTGGCGGCCTGAACTTCCTCGGTCTGAACGGTGTCGGCGCGGCCCCCAACGCCGACTACGCCGCCACCATTCCCCATCTTCTGTTTGCCGCCTACCAGATGATGTTCGCCGTCATCACGCCTGCCCTCATCACCGGCGCGTTTGTCGAGCGCATCAAATTCAAGACTTACCTGGTATTTATCCTCCTGTGGGCCACCCTGGTCTATGACCCGCTGGCGCACTGGGTCTGGGGCGTTGGCGGCTTCCTGCGCTCAATGGGCGCGCTGGACTTCGCGGGCGGCACGGTCGTCCACGTCTCGGCTGGCTTCTCGGCTCTGGCCTTCGCGCTGGCGATTGGTCCGCGCCGCTGGTTTGGTCGCGCCCCAATGGAACCCCACAACATCCCGTTCACCATCCTGGGCGCGGGGCTGCTGTGGGTCGGCTGGTTCGGCTTCAACGGCGGCTCGGCCCTGGCCGCTAACGGCCTGGCGGTCTACGCCCTGGTCAACACCAACACCGCCGCCGCCGCCGCGGGCCTGGTCTGGATGTTCCTGACCTGGCAGGACGGCAAGCCCAGCGTGCTCGGCTTTGTCACGGGGGCGGTGGTTGGCCTCGTCGCCATCACCCCGGCTGCCGGCTTCGTCACCCCCATGAGCGCCATCCTCATCGGCGCGCTCGCCGCGCCCATCAGCTACTACGCCATGCGCCTGCGCCAGCGCCGCAACCTGGACGAGTCGCTCGACGTATGGGCCTGCCACGGCATGGGCGGCGCGTGGGGCGCGCTGGCGACGGGCCTATTTGCGACCAAAACCATCAATGAGGCCGGCGCGGATGGCCTGTTCTACGGCAACGTAGCCCAGTTCGGCATTCAGGCGGTCGCGCTGATCATCGCCATCGCCTTCGCCTTCGGCATTACCTTTGTCCTGACCAAGGCCCTCAACGCCGTGTGGGGTCTGCGCGTGTCGCCCAACGCGGAAGAGGTCGGCCTGGACATCAGCGAGCACGGCGAGCAGGCGTACGCATAATTACCCAGGAGGGGTCCGCGATGACCAAGAAGATTGAAGCCATTATCCGTGAAGAGAAGCTCAACGATGTCAAGGAAGCCCTGCGCCGGATTGGCATCGTCGGTATGAACGTAGTCGAGGTGCGCGGGCACGGTCACCAGGGCGGTATCGAACTCGTGGGCCGCCAGGGCACGTACTATGTGGACCTGTTACCCCGCATCCAGCTTAACATCGTCCTCAGCGACCACAATGTCGAGCCGACCATCGAGGCGATCAGCGATGCGGCGCGCACCGGCGGCATCGGCGACGGCCTCATCTTCGTCTACCCGGTCGAAGAGGTGATTCGTATCCGCACGGGCGAGCGGGGCCGCGACGCGCTGACCTACGAGGACGACATTGACACCCGGCGGCAGAAGATACCGGTCCGCAACGGGGTGAACGGCGGCAATGGCGTAAAGGTATCCTAACGCCGAGCGTTGGTTAGTTCCATCAACTGAATATGCGGCCCGCGAAGCCCCTGGTCCATGCGTAGTCTGCTGCCAGGGGCTTCCGCTATTTCAGTAGTCAGTAGTCAGTAGTCAGTAGTCAGTGGTCCGTCGTCAGGAGGTTTGGAATGTCACCCGCCATCCAATTGTTAGTTCCCCTCATCACCATTCTGATCGGCGCGCGCCTTGTCGGCCTGGTCAGTACACGTATCGGCTTGCCCGCTGTATTTGGCGAGCTGATGGTCGGTGTCGTGCTTGGCCCGTCGCTGCTGAACTGGATCCACCTGGATGAGCCGCTCCGCGTGTTGTCCGAGCTGGGGGTCATCCTGCTGATGTTCATCGCCGGCGTCGAGACGGACATGGTCCAGATGCGGGACGTAGGGAAAGGGGCCTTCCTAACCGCTGTCGGGGGAGTAGCGCTGCCCTTCATGGCGGGCTACGGCCTGGCGGTCGCCTTCGGCTTCACGACGGCCAATGCCCTGTTTGTGGGCGCCTTGTTGACAGCGACCTCGGTGAGCATTTCGGTTCAGGTGCTGTCAGAATTGGGCCACCTCAAGAGCCGCGTGGGGATGACGATTCTGGGGGCGGCGGTCATAGACGACGTGCTGGGCATCCTTGTCCTGTCCATCGTCCTGGGCTTTAGCGGCGGGACCGCGCCCCTCACATCTGTCCTGCACATGGCGCTCTACCTCGGCCTGGCCCTGGTGGTGGGCCGCTTCGCGGTGCCGGTCATTGGTCGTTGGATCCACCGCCACCACAGCCCCGAAGTCGGCCTGGCCCTCATCCTCGGTCTGGTGCTCGTCTATGCCTGGTCAGCCGAAGCGTTGGGCGGGATGGCGGCCATCACGGGCGCGTACCTCATTGGCGTGCTGGTCGGCCAGGTGGACGAAGTGCGCCACTGGGTCGTCAAGGGCGCCTCGCATATCGGCTACGGCTTCCTGGTTCCCATTTTCTTTGTCGGCATCGGTCTGGAGATGCAGCCGACCGGCCTGGGCGACCTGCCCATGTTCACGCTGCTGCTGGTCGGGCTGGCGATTGTCACCAAGATTATCGGCTGCGGTCTGGGGGCCAGGGCGAGTGGCCGGCCCATGTCCGAAGCCGTCATGATTGGCTGCGGCATGGTGGGACGCGGCGAAGTCGCCCTGGTCATGGCAAGTATTGGTCTCGGTTCCGGTCGGATTGATAACAGTGTGTTCGCCGCCACGGTGCTGATGGCGCTGGTGACGACGCTGGTCACGCCGCTCCTCCTGAAGTTTACCCTGGCCGAGCGCCCGGCGGGTGGCCTGGCCGAAGCGACGCTGCCCGCGCCGCCAGCGGGTCTGGACGGCCTGGCCCAAGCAGACTAACGCCTCCCAGGGCAGGCACGGAGACGTGTAGGGGCAACCCCCCGTGGTTGCCCTACCTGGGCGGTGGTTGCCCGCTTCAGCGTTCCCCCAGGGCAGGCACAGGGGCCTGCCCCTACGGTTGGTTGTATGAAGAGGTTTTATGGCGATGCAGTATTGTACGCACTGTGGAACTTCGTATGCGGTCTCGGCGCGGTTTTGCGCGGCCTGTGGCTCGCGCCTCGCCCCGCCGGCGGCGACGGTAGATGCGCTGACCGAGGGCTATGAACGGCTGGCTCACGGTGATACGGAAGAGGCGCGTCGGAGCCTCGAACGCGCTCTGCGCGAGACGCCTGACCACCCGGATGTCTACTTGGGTCTGGGCGTCGCCCTCCTGCGCCAGAAGGAGTGGGCCGGGGCGGCTGGCTACCTGGAACGCGCGCAGGCGCTCCTCCCGACCGACGGGGTCGTGCATGCCTACCTCGGTGCGGCGCGGCTCGGACAGTTCCGTGTGGCCGAGGCGCGGGCGCTGCTGGACGAGGCGCTGGCCCTCGCGCCTCATGACTTTATCGTGCGCCTCAAGCGCGGCGAGTTCTTCCTGCGACTGGGTTTCTACGCCGAGGCGGTCGTGGAACTGCAAACGGCGGTGCGCTTGCCCAGCGCGGACGACGGCGCGCGCGACTATGCGCGGCGTCTGCTGGTCGAGGCCCGCGAGCGGGCTAAACAAAGCATTACGCGGCGTGTCGCCCTGCCCCGTCTGACGCTGCCCGGTTGGTTGACGCGGTAGTGATCCTCAGTGTCGAGGTTTGACCATGATGTCCTCTGGAAGGTGCTGGTTTTACACCCTATTAAGGAGGACCTGAGTATGTTGGCTGTTCTTCTGTTTGGTCTCATGTTCGTCATCGCGCTGGCCCAGACCATGGGGCCGCTGCGCAAGCCGGCCCCGGGCCGGATCGTGTTGGAACTGAACGTCGGCGTCCGCCAGCGCATCCTGCGTCAGCGGACCAATCTGTACGCGCTGGGCCTGGCCCTGCTCATCGGCTCGGTCGCGGGCTGGGCGCCGCTGCCCGTCCAGGCGTTCGTTGTCATGGGCGCGCTGGTCCTGGTCGCCCTGCCCGTGCGCTACCGGTTTACGTCGCAGGGGCTGGATGTCAACGGCATTGTGACCCGGTCGTGGAGTGAGTTCGATGGCTACTCTGTCGCCGGGCAGCGGTTACGGTTGCAAGGGTTCTCGCGCCTCGACCTGTGGCTCTCGCGTGAGCAGCAAGCAGCCGTGATTGGCGTTCTGCCCCACCGAATGCAGTCCGTCACACCGACCCTGAGCCGGCTGGGCCGGCTGGAGAGTCTTCGACTCCTCGCGGTAGTCGGCATTCTGCTGGCCCTCCTGGTTCCGCTGGCCGCGCTGGCCGACGGCCCGACGCCGGTGGAAGACCCGGCCGGCATCACCACTGGCAGCGGGGCGAACCTGATCGGGGTCGCGCCTGGGACACTCAACGAGGCTGATTTCCAGGCGGCCGAGAAGGCCGAACCTTTCGCCCTCAAGCTGGCCGACCTGGTCAACCAGAATCGCCTGGGCATCAACTTCACCTGGACGCTAGTGGCTGGTTTCCTGGTCATGTTCATGCAGGCCGGCTTTGCCCTGGTTGAGACGGGCTTCACCCGCGCCCGCAACGCCGCCCATACCATGACCATGAACTTCGTGGTCTACTTCCTGGGCATGGCGGGCTACTTTGTCTGCGGCTTCGCGTTCCAGTTCGGCGGCATCGGCACGGTCGGCGTGGGCAACCTGGGCGGCCTGGCCGTCCTGGACCGCATGTTGACGGTCCACATCGGCGGCATAGACTGGGGTCTGCTCGGGCTGAAGGGCTTTTTCCTCAACGGCACCTATGATGTGGGCGTCGCGGTCATGTTCCTGTTCCAGATGGTGTTCATGGACACGGTAGCGACCATCCCCACTGGCTCGATGGCCGAGCGCTGGAAGTGGAGCGCCTTCTGCATCTACGGCCTGTTCGTCTCGATGATCATCTACCCTGTCTATGGCATGTGGGTCTGGGGCGGCGGCTGGTTGAGCCAGTTGGGCAAGCTTGGCCTGGGCCAGGGCTACCTGGACTTCGCGGGCAGCGGTGTCGTCCATGCCGTGGGCGGCTGGACCGCGCTGGCAGGCGCGATAGTGATCGGGCCGCGCCTTGGCAAGTACAACAAGGACGGCACGAGCAATACCATCCCCGGTCATAACATGGTCATTGCCCTGCTGGGTGTGCTCATCCTGGGCTTTGGCTGGTTCGGCTTCAACCCCGGCTCGACACTGGGCGCGTCGGGCAACGGCAACCTGCGACTGGGTATGGTAGCCGTCGTGACGATGCTGGCATCGTCCTCCGGCGGTCTGGTCGCCATGCTCTACATGTGGATCACGACCAAGAAGCCCGACCCCGGCATGACGGCCAACGGCTTCCTGGCCGGTCTGGTGGCGATCACCGCGCCGAGCGGCTTCGTCAGCCCGATGAATGGCTTCATCATTGGCGCTGTGGCCGGCATCCTGGTATGCGTTGCCGCCGCCTTTATTGACCAGAAGCTCAAGGTGGACGACCCGGTGGGGGCCATCGCGGTTCACGGCTGCAACGGATTGTGGGGACAGATCGCGCTCGGCCTGTTCGCCGACGGCACGATGAACTACGGCGGGCTGACCGCGCGGGGTCTGTTCTACGGCGACGCCAGCCAGTTGGTGGCGCAGGTCATCGGCGCGGTGGTCGCCTTTGTCTGGGCCTTTGGCATCTCGTATGTCTTCTTCAAGGTGGTGGATCGCGTGGTGGGCCTGCGGGTCTCGCCGGAAACCGAGTTGGGCGGGCTAGACATGCCGGAGATGGGCGCGCTGGCCTATCCCCACGACTGGGAGCCGGCCCCCGAGTCGTTCCCGCTGCCCCCCCGCCGTGTCCCGGCTGGCGCAGCCGCTTCGCCCGCCGGCGACTAAAATAGCCTAGCGAAAATACTCGTCTCTCCGTCATGCCGAACATAGTGAGGCGCCTGCTCTGAGAAAGCCTGCCAGAGTAGATGCCTCACTTGGTTCGGCATGACAATCACGCCAGCCGGCCTCGGCTGTTCCCGCTGTTGTTAGTGGCCCGGTAAGGGGATAGTGGCCTGGCCGAGGTTTTGGAAGACGCCATGGCCGTCCTGAGCGTACAGCCCGACCGCGATGAGCCGGGCCGTCTTGCCATCGGGGATCGGAATCAGGTAGTCGTCGCGCACGATCTCATCCCGTGACCAGCGCGAGGTAGGATACCAGCCGTAGACGGGCGCGCCACGGTCGGCCTGGGCGATGATGGCGTCTGGGCCGTCAATCTGGTCGCGGTCGGACACGTGGACAAAGACGCTGTAGTCCTCGCGGACTCGTTCGGGCGCGGTCCAGTAGAGGGTCAAGGCCCAGGCGCGGCCGCCGTCCTGCGGCGTCGCCTGCCAGCCGCGTAGCGTGATCGGCCCCATGACAACTGGGGTGGCCCCAGCCGGCAGATCCTCATCACCCAGGAGGCGTTCGTTGGAGACTCGCACCAGGTCGCCAGGGTACGACGTCAGGCGGGCGCGGCCCAGCCGCTTCTGCCACCAGTCGAAGGGCAACGTGTAGAACGTCGGGCTGACGACATACACCGGCCGGCCGCTCTCGACCAGTTCGGCCATATTGGCGCGGTGATCCACCATGCCCAAGGGCGGCAGCGCCCCGGTAAGCTCCCCATACGCCAGGGCGAAATAGTCACGGCCCCAGGCGGCGACCAGGATGGGATCGGGCGGTTGGAGGCCGGCGCGAGCCGTCGTCTCGATGCGCTGGCGGCCATACGGGTCGTAAGTCAGGCCGCGCACGAAGGAGGCGTTACCCACGACCAGGACCACTGAGGCCAGGGCCAGACCGCCAGCCGCAAGCGGCAGCGCGGCCCGCCACCGACTGACGACCGCCTGGGCCGCTAGCCCGACGCCGACGGTCAGCCCCAGCAGCGCCGGCATGAGCGTCGCCGACAGAAAGACGGCGCGGGGGTAGAAGCTGGCGAAGCCGACATTGACGACGACGAGCGTCGCGAACGACAGGGCAAGCAGGGGGGGCGCCGACTGGAAGTCGGGCCTAGGAAGCCTTCGGCTGGCCGTCCGCCTTCGCGGACGAGAGACAGCCGCGTCCACAGAGGTGCGAAGTGCTCTGTACTCAGGGTAGACGCTTTGGCCGTCAGGCCCGCTAGCCCCGACTTGAGTCGGCGGCCATTCTCCTCGCACCACACCCACCACCAGCCCCACGATCCCCACCACCAGCAGCGGCCAGGTCAGGTCCCCCGCCAGCGAAGTAAGCGCATGGAGCATACCCTCGGCCAGGACGCCCGGCGCCAGGCTAGGCCGCAGCAGCGAAGCATACTCGCGGGCCGTGACCTGGAACCAGAAGCCGTCCCAGGTCCTCGGCTGGCCGTAGACCCAGGCCGCGCCGGTCCAGGCCCGCAGCGGCTGATAGAGGTGGATCAGGAAGGGAGCCAGCAGGCTGACCAGGGCCGGGAGGAGGCGGCGAGGGCGTTCCCAGAGCGCGCGGAGGGCCAGCGGGGCGACGAACAGCGCCAGCCCCGGCGCGGCCAGCCCGACGAGCGGGTGATGCCCGACGCCGAAGCCTAGCGTCGCCAGGAGTTGGTAGAGGCGTTTGGGGCGGCGGTCGCGCCTCCACTGGACGGCGATCAGGTGGGCCAGGACGATGAAGCCGAGTACAGGGGCGTAGACTTCGGCCACCGAGGCGTGGACCCAGACCGGGCGCGTGGCGGCGAGGACGAGGCACGCCAGCGCCGCCAGGGGCGGCATTACATCCAGAACCCGCAACAGATAGTACAGACCGAGCAGAGCGGCCAGGGTGATAACGGCCGAAAACAGCGACGCGGCCAGGGCATAGGGCACGCCGGCCAGGTGTACGCCCGCCACGAAGGCCGCGCCAACCAGCGAATAGAGAGGGTAGCCCGGACTGTGCGCCGTACCCCAGTGGGCCAGCACATTCTGGAACTCGCCCACATCCTCCATGTACGCATCATGGCTGCCGTTGATGTCCGGCTGGAGGGTGTAGGCCAGGAGCAAGGCCGCCAGCAGGGTCAGCGCCAGCGGCCAGAGCCGGTCACGGCGTAAAGTAGTCATCCACGGCATCGGCAAAGGCATCGGCCAGCGCCGCCTGGATGCGCGGCTGGCTCAGCAGCCAGGCTTCGGTCGGGTTGCTCACAAACAAGGCTTCGGACAGGACACCGGGCATCTCGGTGGCGCGGAGCTTGGGCGCGGAACGGGCCGAGGGAAAAGCGTCAGGACGTGGCCCAGCATCGGTCCTCGGCCCAACCGCAGGTCGTGGCGAGCGGAGCGGCCCCAGGACAAACAGGTGGCCGCGGTACGCGCCGCGCGTGTAGAGGGCGCTGTCATCCATGACACCCCGGTTGTACGAGGTGTAGCCTTGCGCCTGGAGCTTGGCGAGCAGGTGATTCAACACCAACGCGCCAAAGCCGAACGAGGCGTCGGCGAAGGGGCGGTCGGCGCAGTAGTAGACCTCGGTGCCGGACGCCGCGCGGTTGGTGCTGCCGTTGTGGTGGATGGACAGGAACAGGTCGGCCCCGCTGCGGTTGGCCTCGTCCACCACCGATTGCAGGCCGTCGCGGGTCGTCACGCGGCCGTCGCCGTTGGCGTCCTCGCTCCCCCCGGCCTGGTCGTTGGTTTCACGCGAGAGGAAGACCTCAAAGCCGCGCGCCCGCAGGCGGTCTGCCGTCAGCAGCGCGACGCCCAGGTTGACTTCGGCCTCCCTGACCGTAAAGCCGTCGCCGTAGAAGACGGCCCCTGGATCCGGGCCGCCGTGGCCGGGGTCGAGGAAGACCCGCCCGCGCGGCGCGGGCGGCTCATCAGCGGCGGCTGGCCCGACGAAGGCCAGGGCGAGCGCGAGCAAGAGGATGGGGGTCAGCCAGCGAATCGGGTTGAGCATGGCTCCTCTTCCGGGTAACGGACTTACAGGATGTGCCTCAGAATCAGATTATGGGCCAGGTGCGCTTTGTCCGCGCCACGGAACTCGAAATCGTGCTCGCCGTGGCTCGTCGTAATGATCAGGTGGCTGCTGCCGAAGAAGCCGCGTCCGGTCATCAGCCCGGACTGGTCCTCAGCCGCGAGGGTCAGGACGCGATTATAGGGGATGGAGACGACTGCCTTCATCTTGCGCAAGAACGCCTTGTCGTACACAATGAGCCGGTGGGACGTAATCCCCACGAAGCCCGTCCCCGTCCCAATCAGGTCAAACACGGCTTCGACCTGCTCACCGGGCAGCAGGACCTCCTGGACTTTCTCGTACTGATCGCGCCTGTCATACATGGGGTCGGCCATGCTAGAGTCTCCTGAGCGTTACCTGGGTTCCGTGACCAGGCCGCGGAACAGCACCTCGTCGCCCTGGACGACGGCAGGCAGGAGGGTCTGCGGCTGGCGCTGGCCTGGGTCGAGGCTCGGCTCAAACTTGAACAGACGGCGAGCGGCGGGCGAGCGCGACGGCATGGTCGGGTCATAGTACACATAGCGCATGCCGTAACGCTCCATCACCTGCGGCAGCCCTTCCAGCCGTTCGGCCAGCAGCGCCGTGTCGCCGGTGTGGGCGTCCCCCATGAGACGCTGGAGGAATTCGAGCAGGTCGCGGCGGTCCTCCTGGGGCGCGGCCGTCGGCTGTTCGGCAAGCCAGCGGTCCACGGTGGTCAGGCCCTGCGCGAAGTGCTGGAGATAGGCGTTGGCGTCCAGCCGCACGCGAAACAAGGTCCGCGCCGCGCCGCCATCCGGGGACGCGCCCAGGCCCATCATGCGCAGCACTCCCTGGACAATGTCGTACAGGATGGTCCGCGACTGGGGGACACGGTCCAGCCGCACCCCGTCTTTGAGACCGCGCAGCGACGCCCGCAGCACCTCGAACATGGTGACGAGGGCGCGCTGCTGGGGCAGCGTCAGCCCGCCGCTGATGACCCCTTCCAGCCAGGTTAACTCCTGCTGTAAAAGGACGACGGCATCGGCCACCGTCGCGGCCTTGTCGAGGCTCTGACGGAGCGCCGCCTCGCGTTCCCGATAGTAGGCCATCAACGTTTTCATACGCTATACTTTCTCGCCCCTGTTGTGCACGCTTATTCGACATCCATCTTCTATACGCATAGATTATACCGAGGTTGGCGCGGCAGGCCAGTCTACGTGGGAAATAGCCAGGTAGTCGTCAGACATTAGTGTAACCGGCTTCACAGATTGCCTGTGAAGCCGGTTATGGCAGAGTGGTACGCCGCTTGCTATACTGGGGGCAGTGCATTCGTCTCCGTTTGTCAAGAGGGACATCGCCATGCGACATTTCATGCGTCCGGCCTGCGGCCTGTGCGGCTCGCCTTCTACCGTTACCGTCATTTTCAAAGGCTGTCCTGAGTGTCAGGGGCATGACTGTGGACATTACGATCACGCGCAGCATTTTTGCAACGAGTGTTTTACCAGCTATGGCATTAGCCTGACACGGGCCGTATTCAGCCGCCCGGACTGCCAGCCGTGCCCCTCAGCCACACGTGCCACCCGGCCCTCCCTCTCGCCCACCGCGGCCGCCCCGACGTCTCGCCCTGCCCGGCTCGCCACCCCAGCCCTCATTCCTCTACCTCGAGCGTGAGACCGCCCGTCAACCAGGCCAGGACATTGTAGCCCAGGCCGACCAGGCACACGACGAGCGCCAGCAGCAGTCCGCCGAGGAGCGAGACAGCCACCGTAATGCTCAGCAGCGCCACGGGACTCGTCTGGTCCAGCAGGCGCAGCCGCTCCAGCACGGCGGTCAGGCGCAGGGCGTTAATCAGGTCGAGCGAGCCGAGGTTCTGGCCTAGCAGGATCAGGCTGAATTGCTGCCAGCTTTCGAGCCAGGCCCGCACCACGTGGACCAGGTTCACGCTCACCAAGCCGCACACCAGGCCCGGCAGGATCATCGCCAGCCCGCCCAGCAGGCAGCCGAACTTCGCCAGCGCGAGGTAACCGATGCGCCGCACGCGCAGTTGCGCCGTGCGCGGTCTCGGTGCGCCTGTGACCTGCAAACCTGACTCCTGCATCCCCACTCCCTTATCCTTAATCCCTATTCCTTATGCCACATCCTCTAGATGCGCCGCCAGCCAGGGCACGAGCATCTCGGCCGGGCTGAGCGCGCCGTGGCGGCCGGGCATCTCAGCCGGCGGCTTGTGCACGCCCTCGACCTGGAGGGAATACGTCTGGCGGGCCACGAGGACCACGTCACCCAGGCGGGAGCGGGCTTCGGGGGCCGCGCTAGCGGCTGGGCCAAACAGCCCGCTGGCATAGGCCGCGTCGCTGTCCCAGGCGGCGAACTGCTGCCCTAGCGTCTGACGCAGATAGTCCAGCACGGCCGCCTTCTCGCCCTGACGCGCGTACAGATAGGCCGTGCGCGCCTCGCCCGTCGGCGCGAACAGCAGACGTCGGGCCAGGTCGGGGTGATGCGCCAACTCCATGGCGTCCTGGGGCTGCGAGCGCATCTGGCCGTGATCGGCGCTGATGACGAGTAGGGTCCGCCGCCGGGCGCTGGCGGGCAGGCCGTCGAGTAGCTCGCGGCCCAGTGAGTAGGCCAGGTTGCGAATCTCGGCCTTGGTCATCTCCGTGTCGGGACCGTAGTGGTGGGCGGCGCTGTCCACGCCCGGCCAGTAGACCGAGATCAGCGCGGGGCCCGGCCGCGCGGTGAGCAGGTGGCGCACGCCCACCCACATATCCGCCGAACTGAGATAGGGGACCATCTTGCCACCACGATACTGGAGTTTGGACAGGCCGCTGTCCAGGATATTGTAGGGCAGCATGACAAACGTGGGGATCCCTTCGACAGCCAGGCGCTGCGCCACGCTGGGGACCGGCACAAAGGTGTCGTACTTCAGCCCCAGGTCCACCAGTTCGCCCGACCGCCTGGCCCCGCGCCCGCTGAGGAGAATCATGTTCGCCGCGCGCGAGAACTCGCGCAGGAACAACTCGTAGCCCAGCAGGCCATGTTCCAGGGGCGCGCGGCCTGTGGCGAAGGTAGTCGTGGCGGCGGTGGTGGTCGAAGGAAAGACAGAGGTGAGGGGGACGAGGAGGCCAGCCTGCGCTATGCGGTGGAAGTTAGCCCCTGGATCGGCGTCCAATGCCTCGCGCAGTTGGAGGTAGCCCAGCGCGTCGAGGATGATAAAGACGACTCGGTCCACCCGACCGCGATACGGCTCCCAGAGGGGGTCCCAGAGAGGCGTGCCGCCCGCCTCGATGCCCAACAGCGAGGCGAAGGTAGGCGCGATGTTGGCAATGGACAGTCCACCGTAGTTGGGGAAAATCGCGTCGTTGTCCAGGCCGTCAAGACCAGGAATGGTGTGGGCGCGAATCTGGGCTTCGGCCTGAGCGACAATAGCGGTTGAGGTCACAGGCGGCTCCTGTTTTGGCGTGAGGCTGGCATTGTAGCCCATCCCATACGCCGCGTCAAAGTGGGCGCTGGCAACTAGCGGCTAGCGATTGACCGACGCCATATTGGCATAGCGCTCGCCCGCCGTGATGCCGGGCGGAAGCGCGGCTCCGATACCAGCCAAGTCCTCCGCCGTCAACTCAATATTCACTGCCTGGACGTTTTCCTCCAGGTAGACGCGGTGCTTGGTTCCAACAATTGGCACAATGTCCTTACCTTGGGCCAGTACCCATGCCAGCGCTAGTTGGGCGGGTGTGACGCCCTTCTCAGCCGCGAGCGCCTGGATGCGCTCTACGATGTCTAGGTTGCGCTGGAAATTCTCGCCCTGGAAGCGGGGCATACCACGCCGTGAATCGGCCGCTTCGAGGTCTTCTGGCTTAGTGATGCGCCCGGTCAGGAAGCCGCGCCCAAGCGGGCTGTACGCGACAAACCCGATGCCCAACTCGCGCACCGTTGGCAAAATCTCGGCCTCGACCTCCCTTGTCCAGAGCGAGTACTCGGTCTGGAGCGCGGTGATGGGGTGGACGGCGTGGGCGCGGCGGATGGTCGCTGGCGCGGCCTCCGATAGGCCCAGGTAGCGCACCTTACCCGCGTGCACCAACTCCGCCATCGCGCCGACCGTCTCCTCGATGGGGACTTTCGGGTCTACGCGGTGCTGATAGTAGAGATCAATGTGATCCACGCCCAGGCGGTGCAGCGAGGCGTCACATGCCTGACGCACGTACTCGGCATCGCCGCGCACACCGAGCCAGCGGCCGTCTTCCGCGCGCTGATTGCCGAACTTAGTCGCCAGAACGACCTCGTCGCGTCGGTCGCGGATGGCCTGGCCGACGAGGCGCTCATTGGTGAACGGTCCGTACATATCAGACGTATCCAGGAAGGTCAACCCCAGGTCGAGGGCGCGGTGAAGCGTGGCAACGGCTTCGCTCTCATCGCGCCCCCCGTACAAGTCGGACATGCCCATACAGCCCAGCCCCATCTCGGACACCCCTAGCCCCTGGCGGCCCAACTGGCGTTGTCGCATCACTTAGCTCCTTCTACTATTCACCGACGACTGGCTACCGACTACCGACGACTGGCTAGTGTCTACTGACGACTGGCTACTGACTAGTACTGACTATAGTATATGCACCCCATCAAACAGTTCCTACCGCCCCCTGATGGTTTGTCCCTGGCCCCGCTTTCTGCTAGAATAGTCACGGGGAAAATGCAGCCTTTTTCCTCTATCTCCTGGTGGTGGCCGTGCCCTCGACCTATCCAGGTTTCTGGGGGACTCCCGCGACCTTCGACAAGGATGTTCTATGCAGTCCTATGGCCGATTTTCGGTTTTTCCCGTGATTCCAGAGCGGCTCAACCGCCTGCATTCACTGGCTTACAATTTATGGTGGACATGGTGTCCCGCCGCACAACAATTGTATATTGACCTGGACCCTCAGCTATGGGAAGAGGTAGGCCATGACCCTGTCCGCTTCCTGAGCCGTGTCCAGTCCGGCCCCCTGGAACGGGCCGCCACGGACCCGGCCTACCTGGCGCGTTACGACGCGGTCCTGGCCGACCTGGACGACTACATGGCGGCCGACCATACCTGGTTCAAGCAAGCCCACCCCGACAAGACCAACACCGTCATCGCCTACTTCTCGCCAGAGTTTGGCCTGCACGAGTCGCTGCCCATCTATTCCGGCGGTCTGGGCGTCCTGGCGGGCGACCACTGTAAGGAGGCCAGCGACCTGGGCCTGCCGCTGGTGGGCGTCGGTTTCCTCTACCCGCAGGGCTATTTTGTCCAACATATCACGGCTGAGGGCGTTCAGGAGGCTTTCTACGAGAAGATCCGCTTCTCGGAAGTGCCGGCGACCCCCGCCACGACGCCCGACGGCCGCGAGGTCGAAGTCTATGTGGACCTGCCCGGTCGCCGTGTCTATGCCAAGGTCTGGAAGTTCCAGGTGGGCCGCATCCCGCTGTACCTGATGGATACCGACGTGGAGAAGAACCAGCCGAGCGACCGCGATCTCGGCGGCAAGCTCTACGTCAGCGACCACGCCCTCCGTATCGCCCAGGAAATCGTGCTGGGCATCGGCGGAGTACGCATTCTGCGTGCCTTAGGCATCCATCCTACGGTGTGGCACATGAATGAGGGCCACTCGGCCTTCCTCAGCCTGGAGCGCATCCGTGAACTGGTCCAGGGCGAAGGGCTGGCCTTTGAGGAGGCGCGGCAGGCCGTGGCCGCTAACACCGTGTTTACGACCCACACACCCGTCGCCGCTGGCAACGAGGCGTTTAGCCTGGACCTGATGGACACCTTCTTCCGCGACTACTGGCCGCTACTCGGCGTAGAGCGCGAGGAGTTTCTATCACTGGCGAGGCTGGATCAGCCCTGGGGGCCGACATTCAGCATGACGGTCCTGGCGCTGCGCCTGTCGTCCTTCGACAACGGGGTAAGCGCGCTCCACGGCGAAGTGTCGCGCGCCATGTGGGCTGACCTCTGGCCGGGCCTCCCCGCCGCCGAGGTTCCTATCACCTCGATTACCAATGGCGTCCACACCGCGACCTGGCTGGCTCAGATGATGGACGAACTGTACAAGGAATATCTTGGCCAGGATTGGTACGCCCACCTGGACGACCCCAAGTTGTGGGCAAAGATAGACCAGGTCCCCGATGAGAAGCTGTGGGACGTTCACTGCCAGTTGAAGCGCCGCCTAGTGGACTATGCGCGTCAAGAGACGGTCAAACACCGTGAACGGCTGGGCGAGGGACCGCGTGCGCTGGCCGAGGCCGAGCGCGTCCTGGACCCCAACGCGCTGACCATCGGCTTTGCCCGCCGCTTCGCCACCTACAAGCGGGCCACGCTCTTTATGCGCGACCTGCCGCGCTTCTATAACCTCATCACGCAGGCTGGCCGCCCGGTGCAGTTCGTCTTCGCCGGCAAGGCTCATCCCGCCGACGAGCCGGGTAAGGCCCTCATCCGCCAGATTTACCAGCTTTCCCGCACGCCGGAGTTCGCGGGCAAGGTGGTCTTCATCGAAGACTACGATATGGAGACGGCCCGCTTCCTCAACGAGGGGGTGGATGTGTGGCTCAACAACCCGGCCCGCCCGCGTGAGGCGAGCGGCACCAGCGGCCAGAAGGCATCGCTCAACGGCGTGCCCAACTGGAGCGTCCTCGATGGTTGGTGGCCGGAGGGCTACAACAGTGAGAACGGCTGGGCCATCGGCGAGGGCCGCGCCTACGCCAACGAGGAGACCCAGAACGAGGCTGATGCTGTCTCGCTCTACGACACCCTGGAACACGACTTGATTCCCGCTTACTACACCCGTGACAATGGCGTGCCGAAGGCGTGGGTGCGCGTCATGAAGAATGCGATTAAGACGCTGGCCTGGCGCTTCAGCGCCCGGCGGATGCTCAAGGAGTATGTCGAGAAGCTCTACCTGCCTGCCGACGCCATTGGCGCCCAACTCAACGCCGACGACTGCGCGCCCGCCAAGAAGCTGGCCGCCTGGCTCGATCATGTGCGCGCTGCCTGGCCGCAGGTGGGCTTGGCGGTGGATGCCCCGCGCGAAGGCCAGCTGGCTGTCGGCGCGTCCATCCCGCTGACGGCCCAGATCTGGCTGGGCGTCCTCTCGCCCGACGATGTCCAGGTCGAAGCGGTGAGCTGGAATGTGCGTAACGGCAAGCCTGCCGACATCGCCAGCACGCCGCTGAGCTTTGTCAGCAGCCAGAACGGCGTGTCTACCTACCAGGGCCAGATTCTTGCCCGCGCCAGTGGCAGCCTCGCCTTTAACGTGCGCGTCCTGCCCAAGCACCCCGGCCTGGCGCATCGCTTTGCGACGACGTTGGTGAAGTGGGCATAGGGAGCGACGATGGATAAGACGACGATTCTCCGCCAGTTAGAGACGCTCCTCGGCCAGGACAAGGTGCTGCACCGCCCCCAGGACGTCGCGCTCTACGAGTACGATGGCGCGCTGGACAAGGCGCAACCCGACTTTGTCGTCTTTCCAGAGACGACGGCGGAGGTGGCGGCGGTGGTGCGCCTCGCCAACGAGCACAGCCTGCCCTTCATGCCGCGCGGCGCGGGGACGGGCCTCTCTGGCGGGGCCGTGCCGGTCCAGGGCGGCATCGTCGTCTCCTTCGCCCGCATGAGGCGCATCCTCGACATTGACCTGCCCAACCTGCGGGCGACGGTCCAGCCAGGCGTGGTCAACATAGATGTCACTACGGCTGTCGCGGGTCAGGGCTTCTACTACGTGCCGGACCCGTCCAGCCAGCGGGCGTGCACTATTGGCGGCAACGTGGCCGAGAACTCGGGCGGCCCGCACTGCCTGGCCTACGGCGTCACGTCTAATCACACGCATATGCTGGAGGCGGTGCTGCCAGACAGCGAGGTCGTGAGGCTGGGGCTGCCCACCGCCGACGCGCCCGGCTACGATCTGACCGGCTTAATGGTCGGCTCGGAGGGGACGCTGGGTCTCGTCACCGAGGTTCTGGTGCGCCTGGTCCACCAGCCCGAAGCGGTCAAGACACTGCTGGCTGTGTTCGACGCCGTGGACAACGCCAGCAATGCTGTGTCGGCCATCATCGCCGACGGGACGATCCCCGCCGCGTTGGAGATGATGGACAACACCGCCATCCGCGCCGTCGAGGCGGCCAAGAAGTGTGGCTACCCCACAGACGCGGCGGCGGTGCTGCTGATTGACCTGGAAGGGTTTACCGACGGCCTGCAAGGATTGGCCGACCACGTGGCCGAGCTATGCCGCGCTCAGGGGGCGCGCGAGGTGCGCGAGGCCAAGACCACCGCCGAGCGCGACAAGCTGTGGGCGGGGCGCAAGGGCGCGTTCGGCGCGATGGGCCGCCTGTCGCCGTCGTACTACGTCCAGGACGGCGTCATCCCGCGCACCAAGCTGCCGTGGGTACTCCACCGCGTCAACGAGATCAGCCGGCAGTACGGCTTCCGCATCGCCAACGTCTTCCACGCCGGCGACGGCAACCTCCACCCGCTGATTCTGTTCGACGAGCGTGACCCGGCCCAGGTGCGGGCGGTTGTGAAGTGCGGAACCGATATCCTGCGGGTGTGCATCGAGGCGGGCGGTTCCATCAGCGGCGAGCACGGCATCGGCGTCGAGAAGCGCGAGGATATGTGCGACCAGTTCGACGGGGCGGATCTGCGGGCGATGGTCCAGGTGCGCGCGGCGTTCAACCCGGCTGGACTGTGCAACCCCGGCAAGATGTTCCCGACCTCGAAGGCATGCTACGAAGTCGGCAAGAAGCACCGCCGCTTGCCCCAGGTCGTGGCGGAGGACCACACCTTGTAGGGACCAAGGACGAAGGACCAACGACCAATATATCTCCTTGTTGGTCTTTGGTCTTTCGTCCTTGGTCGAGAAGCCCCATGCAAAGCTACGACTACGCCCACCGACAGGGAATTGAAGACATCGGCTGGTCGCGGTTCTACCAGTTGTCGCAGCGGTTGGCGGAAGCGGCGCGTGATGTGGATCTGGTGGTCGGCGTGGCGCGCACGGGTCTCTTTCCCGCCACCGCCGTCGCCTGTATGCTGCGCTGCGAGTTCTACCCGGTGCGCGTCACTCGCCGGGTCCAGGATCGCGTCGTCGCCAGCCGCCCGGTCTGGAAGGTTCCCGTCCCCGACGCGGTCCAGGGGCAGCGGGTGGCGGTGATAGATGAAATCGCGGACACGGGCGAGACGCTGGCCCTGGTAGCCGAGGAGGTTCGGGCGCGTGGCGCGGCCGACGTCGTCACCGCCTGCCTCGTCGCCCACTCGTGGGCCAACCCGATGCCCGACCTGGTCGCCCTCGTCAGCGATGCCCTGGCCCTCTTCCCCTGGGACCGCCAGGTATACGCCGAGGGCCGTTGGGAACCGCACCCGGAACTGGTCGAGGCGCTGGCGGCGCAAGGTCTGGATGCCAATGGCCTCCTTGTATCTTAGGAACCTCCCGAAGGTTGTGGAACCTTCGGGAGGTTGGAGGGTCAGAGGAGGGGACGATGGTAGTGACAGTGGAGAGGCAAGAGGTGATCCAGACGATCGTCGCCCGGCTGGTCGAAGGCTATGCGCCCGAAGCGATTATCCTGTTCGGCTCCCAGGCCTACGGCCATCCCCGCCCCGACAGCGACATTGACCTGCTGCTCATCAAGACCACGCTCGCGTCCTCAGCCGAGCGTTACAGGGAAGCGCGAGCCTGCCTGGAGGGCGAAGATGGGCGTCACCCCTACGGGCCAATGGACATTCTGGTGTACACACCGGATGAAATCAACGAGCGGCTGGACATCGGCGACCACTTCATCGAGGACATTCTGCGCCAGGGCGAGTGGCTCTACCGTCGGTCCCCCGCCGACAGATCCTCTGTGCGGGTGGTGCGGGAGCCAGGGCCGCCGAGCTATGGCAGCACCCCCCGGGCGCGCCGCTATGCACAGGAGTGGTACGCGAAGGCCGAGCGCGACTTACGCCGCATCAAAGTCCTGCTTCAAGATAGTGATGCCGAGGGAGCCGCCTTCTTCCTGCAACAGGCCCTCGAAAAGTTCCTGAAAGCCTTTCTCATCCATCACGGCTGGCGGCTTCAGCGTACTCACGAGCTAGTCGAGTTGTTAGACGAGGCCCTCAAGTACGATCCGGCCCTAATCCATTACATGCCCTTGTGCAAACAGGTTCAGAAGTACTACACCGACTCGCGCTACCCGTCCAAAGTTCCCATTCGGGAGGCGGACGTTCGCGCCGAACTGACCACCGCGCAGGCCATGATAGCGATGTTACGCCGATGATAAATTCACTTACCTTACCTGACCAACTGGCCGATGCCCTCGGCCCTGAGCATATTCAAACCGAGCCCGACGCCCTGGCCGAAGCCGCCATTGAGGGCGTGACGCCGGGCCTGATTGTGCGCCCTGGCGACGAGGAGGCGGTGGCCGCGACGCTGGCCTGGGCCAATCGCCAGGGGCTGGCGGTCATCCCTCGTGGAGCGGGGACGACACTAGGCTTGGGCGAGCCCCCGCGCCGCGCCGACCTGGTCCTCGACCTGAGCCGGCTGAACCGCGTTCTCGAATACGAGCCGGCCGACCTGACCGTGACCGTCCAGGCGGGCATCACCCTCGGCCAACTTCAGCAAACCCTCGGCGAGCGGCGTCAGTGGCTCCCGCTGGATCCGCCGGGCGGGGCGAACCGCACGCTAGGCGGCCTCATCGCTACAGCCGCCAGCGGCCCGCACCGCCTGGGCTTCGGCACGCCGCGCGACCTGCTCATTGGCCTGCGCATCGTCCAGGCCGACGGGATGGTCTATCTCGGCGGGGCCAAGGTGGTCAAGAACGTGGCCGGCTATGATCTGCCCAAGCTGTTCGTCGGCTCGCTGGGTACGCTGGGTGTTGTCGTGGAGGCCACCTTCAAGCTCCAGCCGCTGCCGCGCACGTGGGGGACGCTGGCCGTCATCTGCCCGACCCTAGACGTGGCCGGCCAACTCGCGGGCCAGGTCCTCACCTCGTCCATGACGCCGGCTGCCCTATGCATCCTGGATATGGGCGCGGTGCGCCAGGCCCTCTTCCGCGTCCCCGACCTGGCCCCACCCGCCACCGAGGTCTTGCTTCTGGCGCGCTTCGGCGGCATCCCGCCCGCCGTTGAACGGCAACTGCGCGAGTTGGGCCAGATGGCCGAGCGGGTGGGGGGCGCGCCGCGAACGGTGGAAGCGGACGCTGAACTTTGGGCGGCGCTGGCTGACCTGCCGCTGGACATGACGGCCCGCCGCGCCCTGCGCTTCAAGAACGCCGTGCTGCCCAGCCGCGTCGCCGACGCCATGCAGGCGGCCCAGGCCGTCGCCCGTGACCACGGTCTGCCCGTCGGCCAGATCGCCTATGCGGGCAACGGTGTGGTGCTGACGACGATGCGCGGCTTTGGGGAGGAGGAAGCTCTCCAGGCACGCCTGGTTCAGGCAGGTCACGCCCTCCGCGCCCGGCTGGCCGACCTGGGCGGGACGAGTGTGGTCGAGCACGCACCGACCGCCATCAAGATGGCCATCGGCGTGTGGGGGCCGACGCGCTCCGACTTCCGCCTGATGCAGGCGCTCAAGACCCAGTTCGACCCACAGGGGACGCTCAACCCGGGTAGATTTGTTGGGGGCATCTAGAGGAACGTGAGAAGTACGAGATTAACCCTGATCGCACTATGCTCGTCTGGGATCCGGCCAGGTGCGCCATCAATGATGAAGTGCGCATTGCTGACTATCTCGGCCACGGCGAGCCTCAACCTTGATACGAGGAGCTACCGATGAAAAAGGAAGTCACCGTCGCTGAACTGACCGACCTGGTGCACCAGCTGCCCCAGGCGAAGCTGACGACCGCCTATACCCTCCTGAGCGAGTTGATGGCGGGCGAGACGAAGTTGTCGCAGCGGTCCCTGGACGAACGGATGCAAGTCCTGGCCCAACAGGGCGCGGACGAGGAACGCTACTTTGAGGCCGACTCGGCGGAGGACGAGCAGTGGCGGGGTGAGCCACCCGTGTTTTAGCCAGTCGTGGCGCAGGCTTTCCAGCCTGTGCTGGCAGCCTCGACAGGCTGCCCCACAAGCAGGCGGCGGTGGAGATGAGCGAAGAGTTTATCTCGGAACCGATTGAGGTCGAGTACAGCCAGGAACGGATGATGCCGACGGCCTTCGTGTGGCGCGGTGACCGCTATACGGTGGCCGAAGTCCTCCAGGAGTGGCAGGACTGGGGCATCCCCAACTACGCCCACGTCCACGGCTGGATCCACCGCCGCCACCGCAACTATTATGTCGTCCGCACCACCGACGAGAAGGTCTTCGAGCTTTACCTGGACCGCCCACCCAAGCGGCGCGAGTGGATTCTCCTCAAGCGGCGGGCGTGAGGTCAATCCGCCAGCGCCTCCGCGACGGCTTCAGTGAGGGGTAGCGTGTGGCCCGTCTGGTACAGGGCCTCGAAACGATTCCCCCCCAGCGCTCCCCTCAGTTCGTCCAGCCGTCGCGCCCACTCCCCTTGTGCGCCTCGCGGCAGCGGAATCCCCAGTCTCGCCCGCAAGGCGGCGGCTGCCCCGCCCAGGCGGGTTGCCCCATCGGGATCGCCACGCCCAAGCAGCCCGACTAAGGTTTCAAGGGCATCGGCCAGGAATAGTTGAAGGCCCAGCCGGTGCAACTCGCCCAGGCTCTCGCGCGCCCTAGCAAGAGCGTTCCCCATGTCGCCAGCGTGGGCATTGAGCTTCGCCAGGGCGAGCAGCGTTGTCGCTACCCCTCCCTGATCCCCCAGCTCGCGCTGTAGGTCCAGCCCCGCCAGCAGATAGCGCCGGCTGTCTTCCCACCGCCCCTCAGCCAGGGCCACCTGGCCCAGCCCGACCAGCGCGTTGGCCTGCCCCATCTTCGCGCCGCCCTCGCGGGCCAGGCCCAGGGCGTCCTCAAACACCAGCCGCGCCCAGGCCACATCGCCTTGATAGAGCGCGGCCTGCCCCAGATTGTTAAGCGACACGGTGATGTCGCGTTTATTGCCGAGCGTCCGCCGCAGGTCCAGACTGGCCTGCAAATGGGCGAAGGCGGCGGCGTAGTCACCCTGCTCGGCCAGGGTGAGACCCAGCACGCTCTGCACCCGCGCCTCATTGGCCCGATCTCCCAGGCGGCGTAACTGCGCCAGGCTCTGCTCGTAGAGGGCGCGGGCTTCCCCCAATTGACCCTGCTGGCGGGCCACATTGCCCAGGTTGAGAAGGGAGACGGCGACGCCGTGCTGGTCGCCCAATTCTCGCCGCAGGGTCAGGCTCTCCTCTAGCAAGGCCCGCGCGGTGGGGTAGTCGTCCTGGTCGGTGGCAATCAGGCCCAGGTTGTTGAGGGAATAGGCCATGCCCAGCCGGTCGTTGAGCGCGCGTTTGATGGCGAGGCTGGCCGCGTGTAACTCGCGGGCCTGGCTGAAATTGCCCTGCGACCAGGCCGTCACAGCCAGGTTGTTGAGCGTCCGCGCCATGCCCTGCTGGTCGCCCAACTCGCGGCGGAGGGCCAGACTCGCCTCGCCCAACCGCACCGCGCCGTCCAGGTCGCCCATGTTCTGCGCCAGATTTGACGCCACATGGAGAGCCTTGGCCCGCACCGCCGCCGCGACCTCCCCGCCCTGGTTCAAACCCTCCTCCAGCCAGGCCAACGCCTCGCTGGAGCGTCCCTGAAGTTCACAGAAGCGGCGTAACGCGCCAACGAGCCTGAGCAGGGCCTCTGGCTGGGCGCTGTCTCGCAGCCAACCCACCGCCGCCCGGATATTCTCCCACTCCGCGCCCAGCCGCCCCAACCAGGCCGTCAGCCCAGCCCCCATCAGTTGAGGCTCCGCCTCCTCCACCAGACCAAGGTAATACTGGGCGTGTCTCTGTCGGACCATGCCAGCCTCTGGGCTGGCCGCAAAGCGGTCCAGGGCATACTCGCGGATCGTTTCGAGCATGGTGAACGGCAGCGAGGCTGCTTCTGCCTCGGCGCTGCCACGCAGGGCACGCCGCACCAGGCTCTGGGCGACCAACGATTCGACACCGTCCAGGACTGACGGAAGATGGAGGACGGACGACGGACGAGAGTTCTCTTCCTCCGTCCTTCGTCCTCCGTCGTCGTCGCCGCACAGCGCTTCGGCCGCTTCCAGGGTGAACCCGCCGTGGAAGACGGCCAGCCGGGTAAAGAGAGCCTGCTCGCCTGCTGTCAACAGACTAAAGCTCCAGTCAATGGTGGCGCGGAGCGTCTGCTGACGGGCCGGTAAGTCGGCGGGGCCGCTGGTCAGGAATGCCAGCCGGCGCTGGAGCCGGGGGAGCATGGCTTCCGGCGTGAGGACGCGCGCCCGCGCCGCCGCCAATTCAATGGCGAGGGGCAAGCCGTCGAGCCGATGGCAGATTTCAGCCACGGCGGGGGCGTTCTCGTTCGTCACCTGGAAGTCGGCTTTCACATCCTGCGCCCGCTGGATGAACAGGGCAACGGCGGCATATTGCGTGATGCGCGCCGCGTAATCCGTTTCTTGGCGGCCGTCTACCGTCAGCGGTCGGCTATCCCGGCTTGGCAGCGGGAGCGGTTCAACGAGGAACTCCTTCTCGCCGCGCAGGTGCAGCGGGATACGGCTGGTAACGAGACATTTGAGACCCGGCGCGTAGGCCAGCAGGTCGGCCACGATAGGAGCCGCTTCGACCACCTGCTCGAAGTTGTCCAGCAGCAGTAGCATCTCCTTCTCGCGTAGGTAGTCCTTCACGCTCTCCAGTAGGGGACGCCCCCCGCTCTCCCGCACGTCCAACGCCTGTGCTATCGTCGCTATCACCAGGCTGGGGTCAGTGATAGGCGCGAGGTTGACGAAGAAGACGCCGTCCGTAGTGCGTAATGCGTATTTCGTATTTCGCCCTTCGTCTTCCGTCTTCCGTCCTCGGTCTTTCGTCAGCGTATGCGCCACTTCTAGCGCCAGGCGCGTTTTGCCGCTGCCGCCGGGGCCGGTGAGGGTGACGAGACGCACGTCGGGACGGTGGAGGAGAGAGGCGACCTGTCGCGTCTCTGCCTCGCGCCCGACGAGGGGGGTGGGAGGAATGGGCAGGTTGTGGGGGAGGGGAGCAGAGGTGGAGCGTGAAGCGTCGAGTGTGGAGGGTGGGGGGACGCTGGTGGTCTGCGTGGGCAGGGGAGGCGGCGGGTCGCTGCCCTCGTCGCGGGCGAAGCGGATAAACGCGGCGTGGTCTTCGGGCGGGAGCTGGAGGACTGCGGCCAGCCGCACGGCTAGCGCCTTCGAGGGCCGCAGCCTGTCCACTTCGAGCTTGCGAATCATTTCGCGGCTGTAGCCGACCGCGTCAGCCAGTTCGGCCTGGGTCAGCCCCAGCCCGGCCCGCCGCCGCTTGAGCCACTGACCGAAGGATAGATCAGACATCTGGCAGGTCTACCCCCTGGGACAACTTTATACCCCCAATTATACCCCTTTTTCTCCTCAAAAGGGGTAGGACTTTGGCGCGTTGGTGTGGTTCAATGGGGCCACGCTAGAGGACGGAGGCCCCCCCATTGCGGGGGGCAGGCGGAAGACGGAAGACCGAGGACAAAGGACCAACCACCAGAAAGGACCTGACCATGAAGACTAAGACTACCCTCTTCGCCATCCTGTTCGCGCTCGTGGCCCTTATCTACCACTCAGCATTGACGTCGCCGGCCCAGGCGGATGGGCCAACGTATACCTGGCAGCCGAGCGCCGCGTACCAGGCGGCCCGGGACCGCTTCCTGGACTTCAAGGCGCGCCAGCACGACCAGTACTCTGCCACGGTTGGGCGCAGTGGGAACCGCGCGGTTCCCAGTCCCCAGGAGCGGTACAGTGCGTGGAAGTACCAGTTGTCGGTCGAAGCGGATGGGTCGCGCTACGCGCCAATCACCAACGCGCGTCGGTAAGTCCCAGGCGGGTAAGACCATGCGCCAAATGCCCGCTGTCGTGTACGGTGATGAAGGCCCGCCCGGGGAGCAGTCGTCGGTCGTCAGTACTCAGGAATCAGCTCTCAAACTGAATAGATTCGGCTGAGGCTACCCATCGTTTGGGTAGCCTTACTTGATTGGAGTGGAGATGGACCCCTCCCCCAACCCCTCCCCTACGAAGGGAGGGGGGTCGGAACGGTCTGCCCCCCTTCCTTGCCAGGGAAGGGGGTCGGAGGGTTAGGTATGGCCGCGCTGAACCCCTCCCCCAACCCCTCCCCTAAAAAGGGAGGGGAGTTAACTCCGGGCTGCTCCCCCTTCCCTAGCAGGAAAGGGGGCCGGGGGGTTAGGTTCACCCTCGCCAGGTCTTGCGGAGGACGCGCAGCCAGTTCTCGTAGGCCAACTTGCGCAGGCTCGGCTCGTCGTAGCCGGCGGCGCGGAGGGCGTCAAGCAGCTTCGGTAGACCCGTCACGTCCTTGATGTCGGCTGGCACTCTGGCGCCGTCGAAGTCGGAGCCGAAGCCAACGCGGTCCAGGCCGACGCGCTCCACCAGGTAGTCAATGTGGCGCACCATAGTCTCCAGCGGCGTGTCGGCGTTGTTGAGGCCGTCCTCGCGTAGGAAGCCCACGGCGAAGTTGAGGCCCACCATACCGTCGGAGTCGCGGATGGCGTCAAGCTGCTTGTCGGTCAGGTTGCGCGTCACGGGACACAGGGCGTGGGCGTTGGAGTGGGTGGCGACCAGGGGCGCGTCGGATAGGGCGGCGACATCCCAGAAGCCCTGCTCGTTGAGGTGCGATAGGTCCACCATGATACCCAGGCGATTGCAGGCGCGGACGAGTTCCTTGCCGGCATCGGTCAGGCCGGGGCCGGTGTCGGGCGACGACGGGAAGCGGAAGGGGACGCCGTGGCCGAAGGCGGTGGGCCGGCTCCAGACGATGCCCAGCGAGCGCAGCCCGGCCTGGTAGAGCACCTCCAGGGTGTCCAGGTCCGTGTCAATGGCGTCCGCGCCCTCGATATGAAAGATGGCGGCCACGACACCATTCGTCAGACACCCTTCCAGTTCGTCCGCCGTCCGCACCACCTTGAGTTGGCCGTCGGACTGGGCTTCCAGCCGGAAGAGCAGCGCCGCCAGGCCAAACGTCGTACGCTGGGCGTAGGCCAGGTCAATGGGGGCGGCGAGCGGGAACTCGAAACCCGTGGCGGTCTTGATCAGACCCTCATCGGCGGTAATGTCGGCCATACGAGGGTTCGGCGTGAAGCAGGCGAAGAAGCCGCCGCCGAAGCCGCCCTCGCGGGCGCGGGGCAGGTCAATGTGGCCTCGGTCGCTGGCCTCGAAGAAGCTGCGGCCCCCGCCGCGCTGGGTCAGGTACAGGTTGAGCAGGGTGTCGTTGTGGCCGTCAAATACGGGCAGCATGGGGTCCTCCGAAGACAAGGAAAGAAATAGGAAGAGTGGGAAGGGTAGGAAGGGTAAATTATGTCTGAGTCACCGGCTCGCTGACAGCAGACCGTTTGACCATGAACGCGACCCAGAACAAGCCCGTGCCCACCAGGCTGATCATCGTCCCCATGATGAATAAGGGCGGGAAGCCGTAGCGGGCGATAATCTGGCCGCCGCCGAGGGAGATGAGGGTGAAACAGACGCCCGACGCCATCTCCGAGATGCCGCTGAGGGCCGACCGGGCGCGGGCCGAGACCACACTCATCGAGAAGGTCAGAAAGCTGGCATAGCGGATGGACGAAATCGAGGTGACGCCGATGAAGCTCAACCCGCCGACCAGCGGGTGGGGGAGAAAGGCCATGGGCAGGTTGGCGACGGCATTGACCAGCGACGACCAGAAGACGGTCCGCGTCGCGCCCAGGCGGGCTGTGAGGACCGGGGTGAGCAGGGCGGTGGGCGCGGAAAGCAGCCGGCCCAACGAGGTCAGCAGGCCGATTTGAGCTGTGGGGACGTGGAGCGCGCTATCCATGTAGACATTGAAGAAGGGCACGCTGGCGGCGATGCCACCGACCTGGAGCATGCGAACCAGGGCCAGTGTGACGAGCAGCCGGCGAGGGGTAGGCCCCGTGTCCTCGACGCGCTCGCGGTCGGGCGAGGGCAGGCCGCTCACATCACGCAGCGCAGAGACGGCGAGCAGGCCCGGCAGCAGGGCGACCGAGGCGAGGAACAGCGGATAGCGGAAGGGGGTAGGGCTGTCGAGGCCGACGCCGAGGTAGGGCGCGATGAGGCCGGGGATCAGCCCGCCGGCCAGGCTGCCCGCGAAGGCCGCTATTGACCACAGAGCGACTTGGCGCGAGAAGAACCGTTCGCGCTGATCGGCCGGGATCGAAGCCATCAGGTAGGGCGGCGCGTTGACGAAGAAGGTCGCCACGCCCAGGTTGAGACCGATGAACACGGCAATGAGCCAGCCGCTGCGAGCGGAGTCCGGGACAAACTCGGCCAGCGGCCCTAGGCCCGCCGCGACCATCATGATCAGGATGCCCAGGCGCATCATGCGGCGGGTGCCCTTACGCGCGCCGAGCAGTCCCGCCGGGATGCTGACCAGCGTGAAGACGAGCAGCCCTAGGGCGCTGACGAGGCCGATGAAGTCGGGGCCATAGCCGAGGCGCAGCAGGAACAGGTTGAAGATGACGGCGTAGATGCCGCCGTCCACGGTGAAGCCGACACAGCCGATGCCGGCCAGGTAGAGGATGAGGGTGCGATTGCGCAAGGGGTTGTTCCGGTATTTACATAACTTCTTCGTAAGCCTGTTGGGCCGGGTTCCAGCGGAAGGCGCGGTGGCCGACGACCTCACCGTGGCGAACGGATAGGACGAGATAGACGGTGTCGGGGAAGGAGGGCTGGCCGTCCTGGGCCGCGAAGTAGGTGTCCTCTTCCGAGAAGTAGGCATCGTGGTCGGGGTGCGAATGATAGATCACGGCCAGGTGTGTCCCTGGCTCCTCCAGCCGCGCATCCAAGGCTCGCCAGTCGCGCGGGCCGATGGTGTAGGCCGTACGCGCCGTGCGCGGGTAGAGATCGGGGTTGCGGGCGTGAAGTTGGTCCTGGATATTGGTGAAGCGGACTGCTTCCCAGCGCGTCGCCGGCCCATCTTCGATGGACCAGACAACGCCGACGCACTCATGGGGGTACTCGTCGCGGGCATGGGCGTAAAGGTCGGCCAGGACCGTAGCGGGTAGTTGCATAGTAGGCCTGTCAGGGGGCGGTGATAAACATTTGGACGAAGTATACCATACCGTCTTGGATATAGACGCCGATGCCTGTCCGATTATAACGTGGATTCAGGATACTATCACGATGGAGTTGGTCCTGCATGAACCAGGTCATGGCCGTCTCAACCGCGCCGGGCTCCCGCGCCATGTAGATGTTCTCGGTGGCGAGGGAGAAGTCGATTTCGGCGTCGCGTAGTCGGGCCTCGGGCGTCTTGCCTTCGGGCGAAGTATGGCTGAAGAAGCCGCGCGTCGCCATGTCGCGGGCGTAGGCGTCGGCGACGCGAGCCACCCGTTCATCCCACGCCAGAGGTTGGGGTTTGACCGGGGCGAGGCCCTGCGAGAAGGCCGGCGTCACCGCGTCGGACCGTGCCCGCTCGGCGTTCATCGCTAGGAGCATGGCTTGCGCCAGCCAGGCTTTTGGTTCGAGGGTTGGCGTCGCAGTCGGCGAGGGGGTTAAGCTGGGGAGTGAGGTGGGGGTGAGGGTGGGGAGTGGGATCGTCGCAGTGGAGGGAGGAGTGGTAGCGGTGGCTGGCGCGGCGATAGGCGTCAGCGTCTTGACCTCACCAAGCAGGGCTGTGGCAGCTGGCGATGGGGACAGAGTAGGGCGGGGAGGCGTTGGGGTGGGTTGACAGGCTGGGGCGACGAGGCTGACGCCAAATAGCAGAACTAGCGCGGGGCCAAGCGTGACGCGGGGGGCGAGCGACGGGCGGGCGAACAAGTGTCGAAGCATACAGTGTTCTCCTGGCCCCCGCCCTGGGATGTAATCGGTTCCTTCTCGCTATGGCGCTTTTCTACATGCCGCTTAACGTGCCCCTTCCCCTCTGGCAGAGGGTTGGGGTGAGGGTCTTAGAAAGCTCACCAACGATGTGAGACCCTCATCCCGATCCTCTTCCAAAGGGAGAGGGAAGTTGGAGAACGCCAGTTGGAGTCGCCGCGTTCGCGGGCGCCCGCTCGGGCAGGACGCGGTCAATCTGGTCGCGCACGTCGCGCAGCCCCTGGCCCACGTCGTCCAGTTCTGCCTGGACGCTTACCAGCCGTTCGTGTTCGCTGCGGATGAAGCGGCTATAGGGGCCGAGGGCCTCCATGAGCCGTTCGACCGAGCGATCCAACTGGCTCTCGAATTCCTTGCCCAACGACTCGCGCAGGACCGTGCGTAGTTCTTCCGTCTTGGCGCGCAGGTCGGCCTTGGCCTGGCCCTTCTTGTAGGGCAGGATCGCCAGCCCTAAGGCGCCGATGACACTGGCCGCCAGGATGCCCGTGGCGTCGGCCATGGCGCTGGCAAGCAGGGCATGCAGGATGATGCCGAGGCTAACCGCCCCTACGCCGACCAGGGCGGTCCCGGCGAGTGCATCCTGCACCCCTTCGACCAGGGCCTGGCTCTCCACCTGACGGTCGTAGCGCGATACCACCTGGACAGCCGTTTTCCCGACACTATCCAGCAACTCGCGGCGGTTGTACTCGAAGCCGCCCGCCGCCTCGCTGGCCGCGCTGCCCAGAAACTCCGTCTTCTGGCGGCGGCTCAATTCGCGGGCAATGACTCGCCACTCCCGCATCTCACGCTCCACCATCCAGTCAATCATGGCTTGCACCTGGTTCTCGACGACCTGGGGGGTATCGGCCACGACGATGCGTTCAAAGTCCTCGGCCAGGCGGCCCGAGTTGAGCAGGTCGAAGGCGCGGCGCAGGCGGAGCCGTTCGTCAAAGAACTCCTCGCCGCGCACCCGCATCTCCAGGATGGTGTTGTCCACCCGGTCGAAGCGGCGCTCGAACTCGGCCTGCATATCCTCGCGGTACGTGACCAGTTGGCGCTCGACCACTTCAATCGTCTTGAGGTCATCGCTCAGCAAGACACGGCGCTCCTCCATCGTGCCGCGCACGTCGCCGACCAGCTTGAGGCCGACGCCGAGTGGGTTCAGCAGCTTGAGGCGGATGCGGCTCTGCTCGTTGAGCGTCTCATGGATATAGCGTTCGAAGGGTTCGAATTGGCTCGCCTGCCACCAGGGATTAGCCGTCAGATCGGCCCCATCCGCCCCGGCCTTGGCGCGGAGGGCCAGGCGGGCCGACAGCGGAAAGACCTCGGGGGTGATGCCGAGCAGGCCGCGGGCGTTGTCGCGCACGAACTGGACCACCTGGGCCTGTTCCTCGGCTGTCTCGAAGATGTCAATCTTGTTGATGACGATGACAATCTTTTTGCCCCAGTCACGGATGGCGGTCAGGAAGTTGCGTTCACTCTCGGTGAACGGGCGGTCGGCCGAGGTGACGAACAGGACGAGGTCGCTACGGGGGACGAACTCGCGGGTAATCTCCTCGTGTTCACGCAGGATGGCATTGGTCCCCGGCGTGTCCACGACGTTAATCTCGCGCAGGAAGGGCGCGGGGTAGGTCATGATGAGCAGGCCCCGTTCGCGCTGGCCGGGGCCTTTGTCGCCGTAGCGGAGCAGGTGAATTTCGGCGGTAGTTGGCGTCACGCCTTCCGTGAGGTAACGCTCGCCCAGCAGGGCGTTGATGAGGGCGGTCTTGCCGCTGTTGAACTCGCCCGCGATGACCAGTAAGAACAGCTCGTCCAATTGGGCCAGCGCCTGCCGCAGCACGGCCAGTTCGTCGGCCGACGTCTCCCAGCGGCTCAGCAGGCTGAGCAGGCGTTCCAGCAGGCGGCGCTCGTCGCGCCACAGTTCGCCCTGGCGCTCGGTTAAAACCGTCGGCATCGTACTCAACATGGCGCTCTCCTCACCTCCTCGTCCCACATATGCTTCGATTGTCATGCTGAGCGAAGCGAAGCATCTTGTCTAGTCAAGCGAGACCCTTCGCCTTCGGCTCAGGGTGACAGTCGAAACTATCCTTTAACAGACAAACAGCCTTTCATCACGACGCGAGGGCCGGCTCGTCGCGCCGCCAGAGGCGTTTGACGTCGCCCCACGCGCCCCGCGCCAGCGCCCCAAAGAACACGGACGACGGCAGCCAGCCCTCGGCCGGGATGCCCCGCGTGATGAGCAGGGCCAGGCGGCGCTTGTAGACCGGGTCCTGACTGATCCAGCGTAACCAGGTCTTGAAGGCCCAGTCCGAGTGGCGCGTGTACAACTCGCGCTGGACCCGGTTCAGCGTCTCGCGGTACATCGGGAAGGTCTCGGCGCGCGCCTCCGTATCGTAGGCGGCCAGGGCCTGGGGCCAGGTCTGCTCGCCGCGCGTGTAGGCCAGAATGGCCTGGGCTAACACCCGCGCTGTAAATACCGCGTCGAAGACGCCCTGGCCGTCTATGGGGTCCACCTGGTGATAGGCGTCGCCGACCAGCGCCCAGCCTGGCCCGCCCGCCTGGCGGTACAGGTTGCCGACCTTCTTCATGCCGCGCACCGTCGTCACGCGCTCGGCATGTTTGAGCCGCCGCCAGAGCTGCGGATGCTGTTGCAGCAGCCCCATATACATCGCCTCGGCCCCGCCGCGCTGGTCTGGGTCCAGCACCGCCGACTGGCCCTCGGTGACGACAGCGCAGGTGTCATCCGCGCTGTCCATGAGCAGGAAGCCGAGGCCGTAGCCGGGGCCGTAGATTTGAACACAGGGGCCAGTCCCATCATACGACTCGACGCCGCGCCAGTAGGCGTAGTACAGGCTGGTGGGCAGGTCGGTTCGGACGTCGTGGCTGGCAGCCTTGACCTTAGCCGCGACGAGACTGAAGCGCCCATCCGCGCCGACCACCAGGTCGCCCGTGAAGCGTTCCTCCCCGCCGCCGGCTGCCTTGCCGACTACCCCGGCCACCCGCTCGCCCTCCCACAGCAGGTCGGTTACGCTGAAGCCCTGGCGGGCGGTGACGCTAGGGCTGCGGGCGGCGAGCCGCCACAGGGCGTCGTCGAAGCGAGCGCGGTCAATGGCGTAGCCATAGTCGCGGCCCCACACTTCTGGCACCTGGTTGACAGTGCGGAAGTCGTCGCGGATCTCGTAGACCCACCGGCGCAGCTTCGGCGTCTGGCGGGCATAGTCTGCCTCATCAGCGCCGATCTCGTCCAGCAGCCGCATGGTACAGGCATAGATGGCGGGCGAGGACACGGCGGGCCGGCTGGGCAGCGTCGTCCGTTCGAGCAGGAGAACGCGCAGTCCGGCCTGGCCCAGGCGGGCGGCCAGTGTCGCGCCGGCCGGTCGGCCGCCCACGATAATGACCTGATAATGGTTCGGGTCAGGCATACGTGGCTCCAACCTCCCGAAGGTTGCCGAACCTTCGGGAGGTCACTCGGACAAGCAGTTAGAAAGGTCGCTCAGCGCGGCCACGGCCCCCAGACCGGGTCGGGCGTGATATAGGCTTCGGGCGTGGGACCGGGGTCGGACACGTCCTGGTTGTCCATCGTCATCAAGGGGCGGACAGTCATGTCGTGGTGGCACAGGCTCTGGCACGACAGGCGGACCTGGCCGAGCAGGCCGCGATCCTTGAGCTTGTTATACTCTGCCTCCGTCATCGTGTCCGGCTCACCAGCGATAAACTCGACGCGACAGGTGGTGCAGCGGGCGTTGCCGCCACAGCGGTGCAGGATCGGCACGCCGCTGTCCTCAATGGCCCGCACCAGCCGCTTGTCTGACGGAACCTCGACCGCGCCGCGGCCCTCGATGGTTAATGTTGGCATGGATGTCTCTCCTGGGTAGCGACGTTGATAGTCAAAGTATAGCAGGGCGCGTGCCGCCGTCAAGAACGAGCGTTCGAGCCGGCGATTTGGCCCACGCTGTGCTATACTTGGGTCATGCCACGCTCTCAGCCACCTACTTCCACACCGCCTACTATTAAAGTCAACTATAGTAAGCGCCGCCAGCGTACGGTCAGCGCGCGCCCGCTCCCGGACGGAAGCATCGAAATCCTGGCCCCGCAGGGGATCAGCGAGGCCGACCTGAAGCCTATCGTGGAAAAGTTGACGCAGCGCCTCCAGCGGCGGGCCGAACGGTCGCTGCGGGTCAGCGACGACGACCTGGCTCGGCGTGCTCAGGAGTTGAACCAGCGCTACTTTGGCGGCCGCCTGCGCTGGACGAGCATCAGCTACGTCACCAATCAGGCGAAACGGTTTGGCAGCTGCACCCCCGGCCTGGGGACGATTCGCATCAGCGACCGTGTCGCCAAGATGCCGGCCTGGGTGCGTGACTATGTCCTGGTGCACGAACTGGCGCACCTGGAACAGGCCAACCACTCACCCGCCTTCTGGAAACTGGTCAACCGCTACCCCCTGACCGAACGGGCGCGTGGTTATCTCATGGCGTTGGGGTTGGAGGAAGACGAAGGCATAGGGAATGGGGAATAGACGGCAGGGGGTCTATTACACGCCGCTGCCCATCGTGCGTCACATGCTAAGGCGGGCGTGGGCGGCCTGGGCGGGCGAGGGGCCGCCGCGTGTCCTGGACCCCGCCTGTGGCGCTGGGATATTCCTGGTCGCAGCCTATCGGCGCTTGCTGGACGACGAAGCCGCCCAGCGGGGTCGGCCCCTGACGGTGGAGGAACGGCTGGCCCGACTGCGAGCCTCCATCTTCGGGGTGGACATTGACCTATCAGCTGTGGAACAGACGCGCCGCGTCTTACTGCGGGAAGCGCTCGGTCCCGAAGCGCCTACCCATCCCGATACCGACCTGGCCGCCAATGTGCTCTGCGCTGACGCGCTTCTCGATGGGGCAGTCCTCCCCGCCTGCGACATTCTCCTCGCTAACCCGCCCTATGTGTCGTTCTATGCGCGTGAGTCGCGCAAGCCTGCGCCGGCAGTCGAGGCCGCGCTGACGGCTCGCTACGGGGACGTGGTGGGCGGGCGGCGCAATCTGTTCCTGTTCTTCCTGGCGCTGGCGCTGTACCACCGGCGGCCCACTGGCGTCGCCGCGCTCATCGTGCCCGACACGCTGGGTCTGAACGCCTCCTACGCCTCCATGCGGCGTGCCGTGGTGATGGGGGGTCTGCGGGCGGTGGATTGGCTGGACTTCACGGTCTTTGACGAGGCGACGGTGCGCCCCCTGGTGGTGGTCGTGGGGCCGGGAGAGGGGGCGACCGTTTTCCGCACCTTTGCCACGACCGAGGGATTGACGGCGGACCAGCCGCTGGCTGAAGTCGTGGTGAGCCGGGAGGACCTGGCGCGGCGGGCCGAGCAGCCGTGGCTGCGCGGTGGGTCAGGGGAACAGGCTGACTTACGCGACCGGGTCTGGCAGAGGGCCGTTCCACTCGACCAACTGGCCGAGGTCCGCGACGGGGTAAACCCTGGGCCAGCCGAGGGCCGTGCGCGGCTGATTAACCCCCCCGGTCCCCCACAGCCGACGTGGCGTCCCGTCATCGAGGGGCGTCACGTCACACCCTACCGCGTCTTGCCGACGCGCGATGTCATCCACTATGACCCGGCTTGTCTGACGCCGGACCTCAAACAGCGGGGGGCTTCGCTCCGTCGGCCGGCGGTCTTCGCGCCCCCCAAGCTCGTCAGCCGACAGACAGCCGACACGCTGGTCTTCGCCCTGGACGAGCAAGGCGTGGTCGCCCTCAACTCGGTCCATTGCGCCCACGCGCGTGATGGGCGGCGCGATACCCTACTCTATCTGCTCGGCCTGCTCAACTCGCGTTTGCTGCGCGAGGTCTACCGCGCCCGGTTTCAGGAGACGCGCGCGGTCTTCCCCCAGGTTCACATCGCCGCGCTGCGCCAGTTGCCCGTCCCCTGGCTCTGGGATGCAGAAGGGCGTCTGACGGAGGGCGCGGCGGCTCTAGTGGCGCTGGTCACGCGCCGGCTGGCGGGTGAGCTGCTCGACGCGGAGATAGATGCGGTCGTGGATAGTCTCTACGCGACGGTGTAGCAGCGTCTATGGCGGGGCGTAGGTCGCCAGTGTGGGACACGCTTGGCGTCGTAGCGGGTGTCCTGGCCTTAGCCTTTCACGTAGGATAGCTTCTCGGCCACCTTGCCGTCGCGGACGCGGAAGATGTCCACCCCGCGCACATGGCCCGCGTCCGGGCTGTCGCCGCCCCAGCGATACCGCCAGCGGTGGATGGCGTACTCGTCACACGCTACGACGGCCTCGGCCTCGAAGACGGCATCGGGCGAAGCCGCGAAGAGACGTTCCCAGAAGCCCCGCACCGCCGCCTGCCCGACATAGCGTTCCCCGTCCGGCGCGGGGAAGGTGTTCTCGAAGACGCAATCCTCGGTCATCAAGGCCATAATGGCGTCTACGTCGTGGCGGTTGAACGCTCCGTTGAACTGGTCGATAACCTCAAGCGTCGAGTCCATAGTAGGTCTACCCCTTCGTGA
This sequence comes from Anaerolineae bacterium, assembly GCA_026129165.1. Taxonomy (GTDB): domain Bacteria; phylum Chloroflexota; class Anaerolineae; order Epilineales; family JAHCIE01; genus JAHCIE01. Next base: position 43,864 of record JAHCIP010000001.1, on the reverse strand, counting down.
CCGCCACCATCTGGATGTACATGCCAAAGGGTGTCTCGAAGTAGGCGAAGCCGCGCGGGTGAACCTCCATCACGCGCACCCCCGGCTGGGCCTTGAGATAGGCGACGGCCGCGTCCAGGTCGGTCACGCTCATCGCCAGGTGGCGCCCCGCGGCGTCGGTGTTGCGGGGCATGGTCGTCTCGGTCGGCTCTGGAGACTGCCACTCCACCAACTCTATGCGGCTGCCATCGGGCAGGCGGAGGAACGCGCCCTGCACCACCGACCCTGGCGCGACATCGAACCAGCGCGCCATCTTATCGTCGCCCGGCGACTCGATGCGGATGCGCTGTTCGAGTTCCAACCCCAGCACGTCCTGGCAGAAGGCCACCGCCGCGTCCAGGTCGCGCACCCCAAATCCCACGTGGTTCAGCCCTACCAGCGACGGCAAACCCGCCGCCTGTTTGTCTGTCATCTTCCCACTCCCTATTCTTTAATCCCTACTCCCTGTACCCGCCGTACTTGGCCAGATAGTTCACCAGCCCGCCCTCGGCCAGAATATCAATCATCTGCTGGGGCATCTGGGTCGCGCGGTAGGCTTGACCGGTCGCCTCGTCCGTGACTGTCCCGCCCTCCAGATCCACCGTCACCGTCGCGCCCGGCGCGATGGCATGGTCCTCGACTTCGACCACCGGTAGCCCAATGTTGATGGCGTTACGGTAGAAGATACGGGCGAAGGATTTGGCGACGACGACGGTGATGCCCGCCGCCTTGAGCGCGACGGGGGCCTGCTCGCGCGACGAGCCGCAGCCGAAGTTCTGTCCGGCCACCAGGATGTCGCCTGGCCGCACCGTCCGGCTGAATTGGGGGTCCAGGTCTTCCATGACATGCGCCGCCAACTGGCTCAGGTCCAGCGTCTTGGTGTACTTGCCGGGGATAATGCGGTCGGTATCAATGTTGTCGCCGTAGACATGCGCGTGTCCGCTAAGCGTCTTCATAGCGCCTCCCCATCCACCACCGTCGCCGGGTCGGTAATCACGCCCGTGAGCGCCGAGGCCGCGACCACCGCGGGCGAGCCGAGGTAGATGAGGGCGTTGGGGTTGCCCATGCGCCCCTTGAAGTTGCGGTTGGTGCTGGAGATGACGACCTCACCATTGCCTGGTACGCCCAGATGTGACCCGACGCACGGCCCACAGCCTGACGTCAGGAAGGCCGCTCCGGCCTCCGACAGCGTCTCCAGCGTTCCGTCGCGCATGGCTTCATTGAAGATGCGTTTCGAGGCAGGCGCGATGAGCAGGCGGACCGTCGGCGCGATACGCTTGCCCTTCAGGACAGCCGCCGCCGCGTGGAGGTCCTCCAGCCGGGCATTGGTGCACGAGCCGAGGAAGGCGTAGTCCACGCGCTGACCGGCCACCTCGTCAATGGGCACGGCGTCTGAGGGCGAGTGCGGCCGGCTGATCATGGGCCGCAAGTGCGACACATCCACCTCGAGGGTCTGGCTGTACTCGGCGTCGGGGTCGGGGAACAGCGGCTCGAAGGGGTAGGGCAATTCCAGGTCGGTCATGTCCACCAGCGCCGCCTTGCCCCCCATCTCGGCCGCCATATTCGCCAAGACCATGCGGCTCGCCAGCGTCATGGGCCGCACTGCCTCGCCGGTGAACTCGACGGTCTGGTAGTTCGCGCCATCGCCGCCGACCTGGCCCACGAGATAGAGAATCAGGTCTTTGGCGACCGTGCCAGGCCGCAGCCGGCCATGGAGGACAATCTTGACCGTCTTGGGGACTTTTAGCCACGTTTTGCCGGTAAACATGACCGCCGCCATGTCCGTCGAGCCGACACCGATGGCGAACGCGCCCAACGCGCCGTAGGTCGGTGTGTGCGAGTCGGCGCCCAGGAACAGGTCGCCGGGCCTGACGTGCTGGTTCTCGACCATCAACTGGTGGCAGATGCCCATGCCGATGTCATAGAAGTGGCAGCCCGTCTCCCGCGCGAAGTCGCGCAGCATCTTATGGAGGTTGCTGATGGTTTCGGTGGGCGCGGGGGCAGCGTGGTCCAGGACCAGCGACACGCGGTCCGGCCGCCAGGGTCGCGTCCCGCCCATCTCCCGAAACGCCTTGACGGCCAGCGGCCCGCCGGCGTCCGTCGCCATCACTCCGTCCACATCTACAATGGCGATGTCGCCCGCGCGGACCGTCTTGCCCGCGTGGGCCGAAATAATCTTCTCCGACAGTGTCAGGCCCATACCACTCCCCTTCGTCTAGTATCAGTCTATTTGAGACCGGTGCGTAGATGTTCTGTACTGGAACGCCTCATCGCCGCGCCACCAGCATGGGCAAGCCATTGCGTGACCCAAGCGTGCCGTCCATCCACAACTGGGGCGTGTGGCCTGGCGCCCTACGTAGCACAAAGTGGCGGGCCAGCATAGCCACCAGGAGATGGGATTCGAACAATGAGAAGTTATTCCCAATGCATATGCGCTGCCCCGCCGCAAATGGGTGGTACGCATAGCGGTGGCGCGCGGCTTCCTGCTCCGGGCGCCATCGGTCAGGGTCGAATCGTAGCGGGTCGGGCCAGAAATCGGGATGGCGGTGCGTGAGGTAGGGCATCACGATCATCCGTGCGCCGACCGGCACAGGTACGCCATCAATAATGTCGGGCGCCGCCGCGTCACGCGCATACATCGGGGCGGCCGGATATAAGCGCAGGGTTTCCTTGATCACTTGCAGCGTATAGGGAAGTTGTTTGAGATGGTCAAGCGTCGGCGCATCATCCCTGAGCACCGTATCAATCTCGGTGTGCAGCCGTGCGGCAACGTCTGGATGCTCGGCTAAAGCATACCACAAGAACGCGAGGGTTCGGGCGGTGGTCTCGTGGCCGGCAAAAAAGATGGTGATGGATTCATCGCGCAGCAGTGAATCAGACATTGGCTCGCCCGTCTCGTCATCGCGCGCTTGCATCAAGCGCGACAGCAGATCATTCGGCCAGCTGTCGGGTGGTTGCGCGCGGCGCTGCCTGATGATGCCCTGGATGTAGTCGTGAACGCGGGTGCGGGCCTCGAGGTAGGCACGATTGCGAGGCGTCGGGACCCACAGCGGCGCGTGAAGCGGGTTCATCTGGCGGCTTGAGACAAACCCGATCATGGTCTCAACCGCGCCTTTGACCCAGTCAATGGTGTCGGTCGCTTCCGTGCTGAACATGCTTTTCAAGATGATCGAGGCGGTCAGCACCGACATTTCGGTGAGCATGTCCAGCGGTTCGCCACGTCGAGCTGCTGCATCCCAGCGCTCGCGGAACCAGGCGCCATCCTCCACAATAATCGGCAAGTACGTTTCCACGGCCCGTGGGGTGAAAAAGGGAGCCATCAACTTGCGCTGCCGACGCCATAACGCGCCATTGCTGCCCACCAACCCATCGCCTAGCAACAACCTGCGCACGTCTTCGTAGCTGGCGTACTTGCCATAGATGTCACGTTGATCCACATTGATGCGGCGAACATGGTCGGGATGCACAGCCAAAAAGATAGCCTGCGGGCCAATCTGGAGCCGCGCCAGATCGCCATAGCGGCGCCATGTGGATTCAAAGAACTTGAGGGTTCCCTGGCGCTGGACTTCAAGCGCAATATCGAGCGCAAACCGGCTGCGGCGGCTAGGGACTGAACGTAGCGATGTGGTCACCAACATTACTCCTATTGAAATACGTATCTTATTCCGTCAGTAGGTATGGAACTGCTTCGCATCGGCTCATGCAGTGAAGTCTATCCCAATTTATCGTCAGGACGGAAGATGTTGCGTTTGCGGAAGGGGGCCAGGGCGACGCGGGCGAGCAGCTTGCCCGGCGTCAGCCACCGAATACGCGCCCCCGACTTCTCGTTCGCCAGCATCTTCTCGACCAGAAACGGCGTCACCGTCTCCACCCGGTCGGCCAGCATGTTGTACGCCTTCTTCGCCTGCTCGAACCCCTTAGGGTCATCCTTGAAGGGGTCGGTCAGCAGGTTAGTCAGCACCATGCCGGGACTGAGGGAGCCGACCTTCACGGGCGTTCCCTTGACCTCCTCGACCAGCGCTTTGGTCAGGTAGTGGACCGCGCTTTTGGTGCTGCCATACACCGACATCCCGGCGCGTACCCGTCCGTCGCTGCCAAACCCCTCCATGTTATACACGTACCCACCACCTTGCGCCAGCATGCCCGCGATGGCTACCTGGCAGCCAACCATCAGCCCCAGGAGGTTGGTCTCCACGACTGCCTCGACCCTCCCAGGCGCCAGCTCCCAGAGTTTTGCCTGGTCATGCCCGATGCCAGCGTTGTTGATCCAGATGTCCACGCGACCCCAGCGCGCTCGCGCCGCATCCCACAGCGCCTGCAGTTGCGCCCGCTGGGTCACGTCGCACGGCTGGCCGGCCACGCGGTCGCCCGCTCCACCTTGCGCCAACTGGGTGACCGCCTCGCCCACCGCTGCCTGGCTGCGGCCGCTGATCATCACCTGGCAGCCGCGCGCCAGAAACTCCCGCGCCAGCCCCAGCCCAATCCCGCGCGTGCTCCCCACAATCACTACTGTCGGCATACTCTACCTACTCCTGGCCCGTCAACGAGCCTGTAGTCTAGCGTCACCTGCGCCCGGCGTCAAGCTGCCAAACGAATAGAGGGGTACCGCGCGGGTACCCCTCTATCAGACAGCCTGAGCTAGTCTTCCATCTCCAGTGCCGGTTCCAGTTCATATTCCGGCTCGATGCGGTAGGTGCTGGTGATGGTGGCCGCGCCCTTTAGCGTCGCCGCCACCGAGCAGTATTGCTCCTCCGACAGCCGAATCGCCCGCTCGACCGCGTCGGGCGAGATGTCATTACCGTGGATGACGTACTCGACGGTAATATCGGTGTACTTTTTGGGATGCTGGTCGGCCTGCTGGCCGTGGACCAGGATTTCCAGCCCTTCGACCGGCTGGCGCTGCTTGCGCAGAACCGTGATCATATCCATCCCGGTACAGCCGGCCAGCGTCGCCAGCAGCACCTCCATGGGCCGCGCGCCGGCGTCCTCGCCGCCGTGTTCCGCCGCCGCATCCATCACGATGGAGTGGCCGGAACCAGAAATAGCTGTGAACTTGAACCCGCCGGACCAGACGGCCCGTGCGACTTTAACATTGGCTGACATGGTTAGTCCTCCTTGACTAAGCGAATCATTAGGTGAAGAGAGGCGCCATCGCCAACTCCTCCACCGTGCTTTGTATTTCCTCGTCTGTTGGGCGGCGTTCGAAGCGCGCCGCCGCCTCCAATACGCGCGGCAGCAAGGTGATGTCGCCGGCCGTGTTCAGGAAGACCCCTGGCCGGCCTAGCACCCAGTGGACCGCCCGTTCCAGCGCCTCCGGCTGGTCCAGCGGTTGATACCATACCGAGTAGGCCCGTTCCTGCTCGCCCCAGGGCCGCCGCGTGATGCCCTTGATGGTCTGCACGGCGACGTGACGCGCCTGGCAGAGCGCCATCAACGCCTCGAAGTCCGCCGCGTACTGCGGGTTTTGCATCATGACATAGTTGTAGGGTAGCAGGACCGAGTCGAAGTCAAAGTGTTCCAGGCTGCGCTTGTGCAGCGACGGGATGATGACGCCGTGGCCGGTGACGCCGATAAAGCGCGTCAAACCTTGCTCGCGCGCCTCAACCGCTGCCTCCAGCGCCCCGCCCGGCCCCATCGCCACCTCCCACTCGTCGGGCTGAGCCAGGTTATGCAGCTGAATTAGGTCGACTGAATCCACCCGCAGCCGCTCCAGTGACTGGTGAATCTGGTCACGCGCCTCCTGGTAGGTGCGCAGGCCGGTCTTGGTCGCCAGGAAAAAGTCCTGGCGGTGGCGTGCCATCCACGGCCCGATGCGTAATTCCGAGTCACCATAACTGGCGGCCGTGTCAATGTGGTTAACGCCGTACTCCAACAGAACGTCCAGCGTGCGGTCGGCGTCGGCCTGGCTGACTCGGCTCAGCGCCGCTGCTCCGAAGATCGTCCGCGTGCTCAGGTGGCCCGTGCGGCCAAACGGTTGGGTCGCTATCATGAGGGGTCTCCTTGGGTAAAATAAACCAGAACTGGCTGCCACCACCGAGGCGACTGTCTACGCCTATCTGCCCGCCGTGCGCCTCGATCAACTGTCTAGCAATCGCCAGGCCCAACCCCGACCCGCCGCCGTCCCGTGACCGCGAGCGGTCGGCCCGCCAGAAGCGGTCGAACACATGGGGCAGGTCTTCGGGGGCGATGCCGCTGCCCGTGTCGCGCACCGTCACCCTTACTCCCTGTCCCTCGGCCGTCTCTGCGGCCACGGTAATCTCGCCGCCGGCCGGTGTGTGCCGCAGGGCGTTGGTCAGCAGATTGTGCAGAACCTGCCGCACTCGGTCCGGGTCAGCGGGGACGAGAGGCAAGGATGCAGGCGTGACCACCGTCAGCTTTATTGTACGCGCCTGCGCCTGTTCTGCGAATCGGGCTACTTCCCCCTCGACTAGCTGTCCCACATCGGTGGGCTGCGGATGGAGCGCCAGTTGGCCGGCTTCCGCCTGGGCCAGTTCGCGTAAATCCGTAATCAGGCGGCTCAAGACCAGCGTTTCATCATAGAGAGTGGCGATCTCGCTCTTGTCCAGAGGGTAGACGTCGTCCAGAATCGCGCGCAGGTTGCCCTGAATGACTGTCAGCGGCGTCCGCAATTCGTGGGCAATGTCGGCCACCAGGTTGCGCCGCAGCGTCTCGGCTTTTTCTAGGTCGGCGGCCAGTTCGTTGAAGGCTTGCGCCACCGTCTTCACCTCGTCTGTCCCGCGCTCGCGCACCCGGTGGTCCCGCCGCCCGGCCGCTAACTCCCGCGCCGCGTTCGCTACCTCGGCCAGGGGCGCCGCCAGGCCGCGGGCGATGAGTAGCCCCAGCAGCAGCCCCACGACGCCGGCCAGCAGCCCGGCCTGCGCCAGGGCGCCCTGCACCCGATCCAGGAAGGCCTGCGCTGGCGTCGTTATGTCGGCCCGACCTGGCGACTGGACGAGCACGTAGCCCACCGTCCTTCCCTCCACCTGCACCGCGAGCGCGGCGTCCATTTGCGCCTGGCTCAGTGTCCCTGCGTCGCCATAGACAACTTGCCCCCGGGCGTCTGCCAGGACCGCATTCGGCCCCCCTCGACGCAGCCCGCGCCCCTGTCCCATCCCGCCTTGCCCCAAGCCTGGCCCGCGCGCGTCATCCAGCACCGCCTCAACGCCGTCCCAACTTTTCGTCCGAGCATAAAAGTCAGCCAACTGGTCCAGCAGGCCGGAGGACAACAGTTGCGAGTTCGCCAGGTAGCCCCGGAACTGGGTCGCCACCTGCTGGTTGACGAGGACGGCCGCCGTCCCGAAGCCCAGCACGGCCACCAGGACGAAGGTCAGCGTCAGGCGGACCCACAGGCGGTTCATCGGACTAGACCTCCGCCTGGAAGCGATAGCCCACGCCATGCACCGTCTGGATGTAGGTGGGACGGGCCGGGTCCGTCTCGATTTTCTTGCGGAGGTTCTTAATGTGGCTGTCCACCGTTCTCTCTGCGCCGGCGTAGTCGTAGCCCAGACCCTTCTCAATCAGGTCCTGCCGGGTGAGCACGTGACCTGGATGCTCCATGAGCATGCGGAGTAGATCAAACTCCGTCGGGGTCACGTCTACCGCCTCCCCGCGTACTGTGACGACGTGGCGCTCCAGGTCCAGCCGCACGTCGCCCGCCGCCATGACGTGAGGGGCGGTCGCGGGGACGGCGGCCCGGCGTAAAACCGCGCGCACACGGGCCACTACCTCGCGCGGGTTAAACGGCTTGGCGATGTAGTCGTCGGCCCCCAGTTCCAGCCCCACAATCTTGTCGGTATCCTCGACCCGCGCCGTTAGCATAATGATGGGAATATGGGCCAGGCTCCTGTCGCCGCGCATGTCTCGCGTGATGGACCAGCCGTCGCGGTCAGGCAGCATCAAGTCCAGGATGACGAGGTCGGGGCGGTCGTGGCTGAGGCTTCGCCACGCCGTCTCGCCGTCATACGCCACCAGCGCCTGGTAACCAGCCTGCTCTAAATAGGCCCGTACCAGGCGCGCAATCTGTCGGTCATCGTCCACGACCAGGATTTGCTGTGTCATCCCCGGCTCCGTATGCGCGTACCCCTATCTCTACTATACTCTTTGGCGGTCAGCTAAGGGGTATAGAAGCATGACACGCACGTGAAGGATTGCTCACCTATTAGATGCGAGACGCAGGGGCGCGGTTACCTGGCCGCAAACGGAAGGGGCGCGGAAAACGCACCCCTTCCTCTCGACCCTATTTCCGGCCCCCTACCGCGCTTTGTGGTGAGCCAGGGTTTTACCGGCCCCAGCGCGGCCCCATGCCCGTCGTTCCGCGTCCTGGCGCTGTGGCGGGCGGCTGGCCCTGTCCCTGACCCTGGCGCAGGCCGTTCATCTGGCCTTGCCCTTGGCCTTGCCCTTGACCCTGGCCCGGTTGGCCCAGGCCCTGACCCTGCTGGCCCTCGCGCGGCCCGGTCGTCGTGCGGTTGACGGCGGCCGCCACCTGGGTCTGCATGCGGGCGTACATCGCGTCGGCCCGGTCCTGAGTCAGGCTCCCCGCCGCGACCTGAGCGTCCAGGTCGGCTTTCTTGGCGTTGAGGATGGTCGTCACCAGCGTCTGCTCAGTGACGCCCTTGTCGGCCGCGATCTGGACCAACGACTTGCCGGCCTGCCGCTCGGCCTGGATTTGCTCTTCGGTTATGCCCAGCAGCGTGATGACCTCGTCCTCCATCCCCGCCCAGGCCGGCTGCCCACCGCGCGGTTCCCCGCCCATGCCCGGCCCGCGGCCGGCCCCCGGCCCAGGCCCCTGGCCCGGCTCGAAGCCCATCGGGCACGTGCCCGGCGTCGGGTTCCCCGTCGGTCCCTGCGCATACGTCACCGCTCCAAAGACCAGCATCAGCGCCATCACGAGAGTCACAATCAGCATCCAGCGTTTCATTGTCTGTTTCTTCCTTTCGCTCTTTCGCTTGTGTTGAGATTGATTGGTTGAACTGCTTCGTCACTATTCGATTGTTCGTTGTCCTGCCTCTAGTTTATCTCCACCGTGTGGACCTTCCGCGCAGATGGTGTGGAGTTTGTGTGGAGGTCCTTATGGCCCTGATCGCTGTCTGAGCCAGTCGCGCAACGCCGTGACCGAGAACGTGCTGCTCTCCAGGTTCTTGAGTTGAGCCGCACTCGTCGTGTCGGCCGGCAACTTGAACTCGGTCACGATGGCTTCCACGCTGACGCCATACGCCTTCGACACGTCGCCCAGCGTCATCCAGCCCTTGATCTCGTCCACATTGGCCCCGGTGGGGGCGACGCGCTCGCCGCTGGCCGTCACCTTACCCGAGGTTGACCACCACCCCGCCGACTGGGCTACACCGATGCTGCCCAAAAACAGGGCCAGAACCAGGACACCATAGACATAGGGATTGAGCCGCATACCGTTCTCCTTAATGTTCATGACTGATGCGCAGACCACCCGGTACGCCCTGTTCGCGCCGCCAGCCGGGCAAACCCAGTTTCACTTCCAGTGCTCCGTTGCGCGGGCAGGCGCCGATGCACTCCAGACAGCCGATGCAATCAGCGCTGGCGATGACCGTCGAGGTGTGAACCGGCAGGCCCATGGGGCAGGCCGTGGTACACACGGCGCACGCTTTACACGAACTGTCCTCCCGCTTCAGGTAGATGGGGCTGAACTTGCCTACGATGCCACTCGCGGCGCCCAGGGGACAGGCATAGCGACACCAGGGTCGCTCAACGAACAGCGAGGCGACCAGGACGACGAGCAAGACGGCCAGACCCGGCGTCAGGCTCCACTCGGCGATGGTCAGCAGCGCGGCCCACGGGTCGTAGTCGCGGAAGACCATGACGCCGTAGAGGGCAGCGCCCGTGATCGCCCACGCCAGGACACCATACTTGAGCCAGCGCAGGGGGCGATCTACCACGGCCAACCAGGCCAGCCGGGTGCGGAGCGTCTTCACGCCCTTGCGCAGCCACGGCACGCGCCGCTGGGCGAACATGCTCAGGCGGTGCAAGAGGTCCTGGATAAAACCTAGCGGGCAGACCCAGCCGCAGAAGGCGGACCGCGCCAGGAAGGCGGTGAGCAACACGGCCACCGCCAGCACCACGTTGGCGAGGTGGGTATGCGGCACAAAGGCGCCGCCGCTACTGACATAGCGGTACAAGGTTTCGAGGCCGCCGAACGGGCAGAACGCTTCGGGGGAAGGGGTGACGGTCGGCCCGCTCTCACCGACGATAAGGTGTTGGACTGTCACGAAGAGGATGAAGCCAGCGAAGCCAAGCTGGCTCACCAGGCGGAAGCCCCGGTGGTCGAGCCAGCGCTGCCACCCGCGTCGGCGGGGCTTCAGGGCTGGATTGCGTGGTCGGGCCTGGACTGTCATACACTACCTCCATCTCGTCGCGGCGTCGAAAAAGCGCCGCCGGTCATTGATTGCTATCCCCACTCTAGCTCCTGGATGTGCAGTTTTCGTGGAGACGAGATGGAGACCGCATGGAACATGAGGTAGGTGAATATCCCTCCCTAACCCGTTGCCCTCTCTTAACGCCACACAGACCCAGATGGGGTTAGAATCAAAATGGCGTCACACTGTGGTGCGCCAAGAGGAATCTGCCCATGTCTACTCTACTCGAACGCCTCGCGTTGACCCCCGACCAACTGGGTCGGACCCTGGACCCAACCAGCTTACCCTTTGACACCACCGCCGATGTCCCTGCCCTCAGTGGCGTCATTGGCCAGCCCCGCGCCATTGACGCCATCGAATTTGGCCTGGCTGTCAGCGCGCAGGGCTACAACCTATTTGTCGCGGGCGCGCCTGGCTCCGGGCGTGAGAGTACCATTCGCACTTACCTGGAGCGTTTCGCCCCGACGCGGCCGACGCCGTCGGACTGGGTCTACGTCTATAACTTCGATGACCCTGACCGCCCCAACGCCATAGCGCTCCCCGCCGGCCGAGGCGCACAGTTCGCCCGCGCCATGGACCAGTTTGTCCAGGCAGCGCAGCGCGAAATCTCCCGCGCCTTCGAGAGCGAGGACTACGCCAAGCGCCAGCAGGACTTGCTCAATGAGTTGAGCCGCAAGCGCGACCAACTCTACACCGAGTTGCAGGCCTACGCTCACGACTTGGGCTTCGCCCTCCAGCAGACCCAGGTGGGCATCGCCAGCATCCCGCTGGTCAATAGCAAGCCCATCTCGGTCGAGGACTTTGAGAAGCTGCCCCCAGAGCAGCGCGAGCAATACGAGCAGCGCGGCGAGGAACTCCAGGCGCGCATCGGCGCGACGCTGCGCCAGGCGCACCTGTTGGAGCGCGACCTGGGCGAGCGGGCGCATCAATTGGAGCGCGACGTGGCCCTCTACGTCGTCGGCCCGCTGTTCGAGGACCTGCGCGAGACCTACGCCGACCAGCCCGAAGTGCTGGCCTACCTGGACAGCGTCCAGAAGGACCTGCCGGACAACCTGGCCCAGTTTCGGCCGGCGCATTCTGAGGGGGATGGGACGAACCCGATGACGCAGATGCTCGCGGTATCTCAGGAAGAGAGCCTGGCCCGCTACCAGGTGAATGTCCTTATTGATCACAGTGCGACCCAAGGCGCGCCTGTCGTCATCGAGGGCAACCCGACCTACTATAACCTGGTGGGCCGTGTGGACTATCGGTCTACGTTCGGCGCGCTGGTCACCAGCTTCCAGCATATCAAGCCGGGGGCGCTGCACCGCGCCACCGGCGGCTTTCTCGTCCTGCGCGCCGTGGACGTCCTTCGCACACCCTTCGCCTGGGAGGCCCTGAAGCGGGCGCTGCTCAGCCGCCAGATTCAAATCGAGAACCTGGGCGAGCAGTATACCTCGCTGCCCATGGAAACGCTGCGGCCCGAACCTATCCCGTTCGACCTCAAAGTCATCCTTATCGGCCCCCTCAGCCTGTATCACATGCTCTACCAGTACGACGAGGACTTCCACGAGCTATTCAAGGTCAAGGCGGACTTCGCGCCGGACATGGACTGGACCCAGGACCAGGTCATGCACTACGCGGCGTTTATTCGCCGCCGCGTGGAGGAGAACGGCCTCAGGCACTTCGACTGTTCGGCCGTGGCGCGTGTGGTGGAGTACAGCGCTCGCCAGCAGGAGGACAAGCGCAAGCTATCCACCCGCCTGTTGGACATCGCCGACCTGGTGACCGAGGCGAGCTTCTGGGCGGAGCGGGCGGGTCATGCCGTCGTGCGCGCTGAGGATGTGGACCAGGCCATCGCCAAGCAGGAATACTACTCGAACCTGGTGGCTGAACGGGTGATGGAACTCATCGCCGACCACACGATCATGATTGACACGACCGGTGGCCGCGTCGGCCAGGTCAACGGCATCGCCATCGCTGACCTGGGCGACTATGCCTTTGGCAAGCCGGCCCGCATCAGCGCGCGGGTCTCTATTGGTCAGGGCGCGATCCAGAGCATCGAGCGTGAGACACAGATGTCCGGCCCCATCCACACCAAGGGCTTCCTGACGCTGTCGGGCTACCTGGCCGGGCAGTACGGCCAGGACATCCCGCTGTCGCTCGGCGCGACCATCACCTTCGAGCAAGCCTACGACGAGATTGAGGGCGACTCCGCCTCATCGGCCGAGTTGTACGCCCTGCTATCGGCCCTGTCGGGCTACCCGGTCCACCAGGGTATCGCCGTCACCGGCTCGGTCAATCAGTTTGGCGAGGTCCAGGCTGTCGGCGGCGTCACCTATAAGATTGAAGGCTTCTTCAGCGTGTGTCAGGCGCTGGGGCTCACGGGCGAGCAGGGCGTCATCATCCCGGCCGCTAACATCCCCAACCTGATGCTCAAAGCCGAGGTGGTTGACGCTGTGCGCGCCGGCCGCTTCCATATCTGGGCGGTCCGCACGATTGAAGAAGGGATTGAGATATTGACCGGCCACCCGGCCGGTGAGCGCGGCTATGACGGGAAGTTCCCCGACGGCAGCGTGCACCGCCTGGTGGAAGACCGCCTGCGCCATTTTGCCGAGCAAGCCCGCCGCACCGACCTCAGCGGCCGGCCGGTCGCCCATCGTCGGCGCATGGTGCGCGGATAAACCTACATGGACACCGTCGTCCATCTCCCACTGGAGGGAGTTATGCCTACTCTGTGGTCGCAACGGTACGCCCAGCGTACCCAGCGCATGAGAAGCTCAGCCATCCGCGAGCTGCTCAAACTGACTGAACAACCGGATATGATTTCCTTCGCTGGCGGCCTGCCTGCCCCCGAAGTCTTCCCGATTCCCGACTTTGCTACTGCCACCGCCCGTGTCCTGCGCGACTTGGGGCCGCAGGCGCTCCAATACGGCACAACTGAGGGCTACCGCCCGCTGCGCGAGATGATTGCCCGCCGCGCTGCCCGCGACGGCCTCCAGGTGGGGCTGGAGAACGTCCTGATCACCACTGGCTCGCAGCAGGCGCTCGACTTGATTGGCAAAGTCTTTGTCAATCCTGGCGACCACCTCCTGGTCGAAGCGCCGACTTACCTGGGCGCGCTCCAGGCATGGAACACCTACGGCGCGGAGTACATCCCCGTGCCGATTGACGACGACGGCATGCAGACCGACGCCCTGGAAGACGCCCTGCGCGTCGGGCCGAAGCTGATTTACGCCCTGCCGACGTTCCAGAATCCAGCCGGTGTCACGCTGAGCCTGCCGCGCCGCCGCCGCCTGGTCGAGTTGGCCGAGGAGCACGGCATCCCGGTCGTCGAGGATGACCCCTACGGCCAGTTGCGCTTCGAAGGGGAGGACCTACCGAGCCTGGCCGCTCTGGAAGGGGCCGGGCCTAACGGCCACCCGACCTACCACGGTAATATTATCTACTTAGGGACGTTCTCGAAGATTCTTGCCCCCGGACTGCGGCTGGGCTGGGTCATCGCGCCGGCCGAGGTGATTCAGAAGCTCGTCCAGGCGAAACAGGGCAGCGACCTGCACACACCGACCTTTACCCAGGTCATTGCCCACACCGTCGCCGACGACCAGTTTCTGGACCGCCATGTGCGTTTCATCCGCCAGGTCTACCGCGAGCGGCGTGACGTCATGCTCGAAGCCCTGGCCGAGCACTTCCCGACCGGCGTGCGCTGGACGCACCCGCGAGGCGGTTTGTTCTTGTGGGTCACGCTGCCGCTAGGAGCGCGCGCTGTGGACATCCTGCCCCGCGCCATCGAGCGCAAGGTCGCCTTCGTGCCCGGTGACAGCTTCTTCCCGTGTGGCGGCGGTGAGAATACGATGCGTTTGAACTTCTCGAACGCGGCCCCGGACATGATCCGCGAGGGTATCGCCCGCCTGGGCCGCGTGCTGGACGAGACACTCCAGCCGACCCGAGAGGCGACTTTTGGACTGGCCGAGGCTTTGTTGTAAGGGATACAAGAGGAGGTAGCTATGTTCCGCACCATTCTTGTCCCGTTGGATGGGTCTCCTGCGGCTGAACGAGCCTTGCCCCTAGCGACGGCTCTGGCGCGGGCCGCCGCTGCCCGTCTGGTGCTGGTTCGTTGCGTCTGGGTCACCGGCGTGCCAGGCTGGGAAACCGAAAAGCGGCAAGAGGCGGCCACCCAGGAAGCCGATGATTATCTGCGCCCGATTGCCGGCGAGCTGCGCTTGCAGGACGTGCGGGTGGATATTCGGGCCATCGCTGCCCACCCCGGCCAGGGCATTCTGTGGACGCTGGCCGATGAGCACGCCGACCTGGTGGTGATGACGACGCATGGGCGAACGGGAGTGGGCCGCTTTATCTACGGCTCTGTGGCTGAAAGCGTTCTCACCCAGAGTCATGTCCCTGTGCTCCTGGTGCGCGCCAAGAGCCTGATCGAGCCGCGCCTGGACCCGGGCCGCGATGGGCTGCTCGTCGCCCTGGATGGCTCGACGGTGGCCGAGGCCGTGCTGCCCTATGCGGTCGAGATGGCCCGCGTGCTCGATGCCATGCTGATCCTGGTTCGGGTGGTCCCGCTGCCCTCGCCCCTGATGCCAGAGACACTGGTGGAACCAGAGTTAGGCAATGAAATCTTCAAGATGGAACTCCAGGAAGCCGAGGACTATCTAGCGAGGCTGGCCCGCCAGTTGCGTCAGGACGGGCTGCGCGTCATACCCTATGTCGAGACAGGTTCAGCGGCCACTACGCTCCTCCGCAAGAGCAACGAGCTCAACACCGTCTTTGTGCTCATGGCGACGCATGGCCGGACCGGTATGGATCGCCTGGTTTTTGGCAGCGTGGCGATGGAAGTGCTCCGCCGAGGCGACCACCCCGTGATGCTGGTCCACCCGCTCGGTCTGATTCGCGAGCAGGCGTCCTCCCATGGGGCTGTCCCGGCTGGTATAGCGTAACCGAGCCGAAAGGCGCCCGGTTCAAGATGATCCAGGTATCACTCAGATTCTAAGACCCTAAGTCGGCAAGACCTCTAGGGCTTAGCGAACCTATAAGGAGTATCGTAATGTACAAAACTATTCTCGTGCCACTAGATGGGTCGGAGTTGAGCGAACAGGCCATCCCTGTCGCGGCCGCTCTAGCCAAGCCTCTAGATGCTACCGTGGTCCTGACGCAAGCCGTCTACATGACAACGCTGCCGGGTGGAGCACTCAGCGATGTCCAGGTCACTTCGATGGATGAGGTCGAACTGTATCTCAAGACGAAGGCCACTCCCCTCATCGAGGCCGGGCTGAAGGTAGAAGTGGGCGTGCCCTATGCCCCGCCGGTCGAGGGCATCCTGGATGAAATCAACCTGCGCGGCGCGGACGTGGTGGTGATGACAACGCATGGCCGCTCCGGTCTGAGCCGGCTCATCTACGGTTCGGTCGCGGAGGCGGTGCTCCATCATAGCCCCGTGCCCGTGCTGCTCATTCGAGCTGGCGTCAAGCCGGAATTGGTCCCTCTCAGCCAGCCCCAGCCGGTCTTCCTGGTGCCGCTGGATGGGTCTAGCTTCGCCGAGGAGGCGCTGCCCCATGCGATGGCGTTTGCCCAGGCATTCCAGGGCGAACTGGCGCTCATGCACGTCTACGAGCCCCCCATCCTCACCGAGCAGGATATTGTCACCCATACCGACAAGGTGGGCCGCCAATTGACGAAAGAGCAAGAAGAAGTCGAGGCCTACATCGCTGGCCTGGCCCACAATATGCGGCAGATGGGACTAAACGTACGCACCGATCTCCGTTCCGGCGACATTGTTCAGTCCATCCTCGAAGAGGAGTACAGCGCCGACGCGGCGCTGGTCATCATGGCGACCCACGGCCGCACCGGCCTGCGCCGCGCTCTGTTTGGCAGCGTGGCGCTGGATGTGCTGCGCCGAGGCGGCTTGCCGATGCTGCTCATCCGTCCGGCCGAATTTGTCGTCAAACAGGCGAAGAGCGAGGAGAAGGCCGAAGCGGAGGGCGTCGCCTTCGCGGGGTAAGCGCAGCCCAGGTGGACGCTGGAAGGCAGCGCCCCGGGAGCATCACAGCCGAATGGACTGGTTTCAGGCTCTAGCCCCATGTGCGGGCCGGCGCTTGAAGCCAGTTTTGTTGTGTGGGGGGTGAAACTTTAGACCCTATCCATCGTGTTAAATAGTGCTAATACACCCGGTGCGGCTGCCTGTCCCTGGGGCAGCGCCGCAGCCCTGACATCCTCTGTCGGCAGTCCGTTGTCGTGACGATTTTCCACCTCGACTCCACAATTCGGCTTGTTTCTTGCTATGCCATTTCTGTCTCCAGGTTGGACGAGTCTGAGGTAAACTATTACACCAAACAGTACTCTATCTCTTGAGATGGATGATAAACCAGGCGATGTAGCATAAGGAAATAGAGTCATGACCCAGGCGATGCTAGCTTCAGCGGCGAATTCATCCCCCTTCGGACAACCCTCCTCCACTGGCGCGAGCCAACGCGACCTGCGCTTCGATCTTCTGCGCGGTTATGCCGTTTTCGTGATGGTGGTCAATCACATTGGCGGCGAACACTCGTGGCTCTACCCTATCACAGGGGGGAATCAGTTCTACATCTCGGCCGCCGAGGCGTTTGTCTTTATTTCCGGCCTGGTGATGGGCATCGTCTATGCGCGTATTGCGGTCCGCCAGGGGCTGCGCGCCGTCTTGCTCAAGAGCCTCCACCGCGCCCGTACCCTCTACCTCCAGACCATCGGGTTGACCCTCCTGTTCGCCGCCGCCTCCACAGTCTTCCATATGCCGTGGGGGATCGAAATGCCGCCCCAGAACCTGGGTGAGTGGCTCTGGGGTGTCGTGACTCTCCGCCAGGCTTACTACTTGACCGATGTGCTCCTGCTCTACACGTTCCTGGTCGTAGCGGCCGGCCCGCTGCTTGTCCTGATGGCGCGCGGCTTCAGTCCCCTGGTGCTGCTGCTGTCCTGGGGGGTGTGGGCCGTGTGGCAGAAGAACCCCGGCGGCCTGGAGCTGCCCTGGCCTGTCGCCAGCAACACGGTTTTCCCCGCCACAGCGTGGCAGGTATTGTTTATCACGGGGCTGGTGCTGGGCTTCCATCGGGTAGGACTGTCCCGCCTGCTCGGCCGTATTCCGCGTTGGGTCATCCTGGTGGGGTGCGGTCTCGGGGTAGCCTGGTTTATCCGCCTGTACCGAACCGATCTGGCGTTCTTCGACGCCTCGCCTTTCCGTGACCTGGTCATCGCGCAATTGTATGTCAAGCCTAATGTCGGTTTCGGCCGCCTCCTCGTATTTGCTTTCATCTTCAGCTTCGCGTTTGCCCTGGTGAGTGTCGGCTGGCGGCTGGTCCTACGTGGCCTGGGCTGGCTGCTGCTGCCCCTCGGCCAGCACTCCCTCCTCGCCTACGGTCTGCACCTCTTCGTCGTCATTATGGCCGTCCGGCTGCACGAGGTAGTAGATGGCTGGACGGGCGATCCATCCGTCCAGAATGCCGTGCTCCAATCTGTCGGTATCCTGACCCTATGGGCGCTGGTCATGGCGCGACTACATCTGCCAGCCTATGCCCAGCGCTGGGCCAGCCGAGCTGGCGATACACTGCGGCGCCTGCCACCGCTTGCCCCGCGCCTCGGTTGGCCGACGCCGGCCACGCTGCCCCTGGTGGCTGCCTTTTTCGCTATGCCACTTGGGCTTCCTACCCAGCGCGTCAGAACCCTCGCTGCGCCGCTCGGCGTGATAATGGTGACACTCGTGGTGGCGGCTGGAATCACGGGTAGCGACCGGCTCCGGCCTATGACGCCGACTCCGTCCCACATCGCGGGTTCCAGCGTGATGGAGGCCAGCTTCGACGACGCCTTCTTGGATGACTTCGACGCGCCAGGCGCCACCGATGCCTTGCAAGATATGACCGTAGATACACCCGGCGCTCAAGACTCGCCCACTGCGGATGAACAGACGCCGAGCCGCCTCCACAAGCGGCGTGTGGGCGGCCCCAGGAGTTGTTAAGCGTCTATCTGAATACCATTTTGAGACATCGATTCATGCTTCGTCATGTGATCCTTCTCTCACTTGTCGCCACGCTAGCCGCTTGCCTGGCGTCGCCCTTGAATCCCATGGCGCTTGGTCCTCTCGTGTGGATGACCAGTACGCCTGCTCCGGTGCTGGTGCGAGTCGTCACGGTGGTGTCTCCACCCACGGCTACACCCGTCCCTACCTCGGCTATGGCTGGCGAGCCAACTGTGACCCCGCCGCCGCCAAAAGTGGACGTCGCTCCCCGTCCGCCGCTTTCGCCCTCGCGGGTCGAGGAAGGCACGTTTTTTAGCGAGTCGCTGGGTCGGACCATGCCCTACTTCGCTTATGTGCCGCCGGGCTATGATGGCGAGCCGGGGCTGCGCTATCCTGTGTTGTATATGTTGCACGGCATTGGCGGGCAGAATACGGAGTGGATCAACCTGGGCCTCTTGACCAGCGCCGATGAGATGATCAACAGCGGCGAGATCCCGCCTTTCCTGATTGTCTTGCCGCAAGGCGACCAGAGCTATTGGCTGGATCACGCCGACGGCGGCCCCAAATGGGGGACGTATACAGCGCAAGACGTGGTGCGCGAGATAGATAACACTTATCGAACTCTTCCGGACAGCCAGCATCGCGCCATAGGCGGCCTCTCCATGGGCGCCCACGGCGCCCTCCAGCTCGCCATCAACTTCCCAGGCGTCTTTAGCATTGTCGGCGCGCACAGCCCGACGTTACGGCGGCGCTCGGAGCTTGCGGCCTACTTTGGCGATGAGGCGTACTTCAACGCCCACGACCCGGTCCACCTCTACCAGGACCATGCTGACATCGCGCGGGGTCTGTTAGTCTGGCTCGACGATGGCCTCGACGATCCGCTCGGCCCAAGTATTGAGGCCTTCCAGCAGCAGCTCGAACGGGACGGGATTCCGAACATCCTGCGTCGCTATCCTGGGGATCATTCGTGGGACTATTGGGGGGGCCACGTGCCCTATTATCTGCGCTTCTATGCCAGTGCTCTCTACCTCAGCGAGGACAGTCTGAGCGAGGAGGCCAGACCGTAGGGCACTCATAGACGAGAACCGCGTGACTTTTGACCGAGTACGTAAGATATAGAACGAACAGGTATCCAATGTTCGAGATGCCTGAGACACGTCCTCGGGTAGGTAGGCCGAACTTGTCGGGCAGCCAGTCATTGGCGGAGTATAGGCAACGTATAGTCATGAAGAAGCGCTTTCAGTCCCTCGTCCATGGTCTGCTGATTGCCCTTGTTGCCGGCGTGATAGCGCTCCGGCCCTCCGTTGTTGTCCGCCCCGATCAGGCGTTCGCCGCTCAGCCGACCGACGCCGATAGTATCACCACCCTCCTGGTTCAGCCTGCCTCACCCGCTCGCACCGAAGACCGCGTTTTCAAAAGCGCCTCGGTCGCCCGCGACCTCCATTATCTCATCTATCTCCCCCCTGGTTACGATGCCAGTCCCGACCAACGCTATGCGGTCCTCTATATGTTGCATGGCCGCGGCGGCTCCTACGCTGAGTGGGCCAACTATGGTCTGCTGGATAAGGCGACGAATCTTATAGAAACGAACGTGATCCAGCCGTTCCTGATTGTGCTGCCACAGGGGGACCAGGAATACTGGGTGGATCATGCCAACAATGGGCCACGCTGGGGCGCCTACGTTGCCCGTGACCTGGTCGCGGAAGTGGATAGCCATTTCCGAACACTGGCCAGCCGCGAGAAGCGCGCTGTGGGTGGGGTTTCTATGGGTGGCTGTGGCGCGTTGCAGATCGCGATGAACTTCAGTGATGTGTTTGGCATTGTCGGCGCCCATAGCCCCGCCCTCCGCACCCGTGATACGGCGCCCGACTACTTTGGCGACCAGGCCTGGTTTGACACCCACAGCCCTGTGCCGCTCTTCAAGGCGCATCCCGATCGCGCGCGCACCCTCAAGCTGCGCATTGATATGGGGGCACAAGACACCTGGAGTCCGGCGGCAGAAGCCTTCCATCAACAGCTGGTGGCCGAGGGCGTCCCCCATACCTGGTTGAGTCGGTCCGGGGGTCACAGCGGCGACTACTGGACCTCCCATGTGGACGAGTATCTGCGGTTCTACTCGTCCGCCTTCCTGGGGGCTGGCCCGTCATGAGCCGACCGCGCGTGGTTGTCCCCCTCCACCCGCCAGAGACTGAACCCCGTCCAGCCCGCGCCTCCCTGCCCGACCCACAGTCGTCTGACCCGCCCATCGCATCCCGCGCTATACCCGATGTTTACCAGGCCCTGGAGACCTCACCCCAGGGCCTGACGCTTGCCGAGGCGCAGGCTCGCCTGACCCGCTATGGTCGGAATGCCCTCCAGGAGGTTCACGGCGTCCCGCTGTGGGTCAAGTTCCTGGCTAACTTTACCCATCTGATGGCCTGGCTGCTGTGGGCCGGCGGCCTGGTGGCCTTCATCGCCCAACTGCCCCAGTTGGGCATCGCCATCTGGATGGTTAATGTCATCAACGGCGCGTTTAGCTTCTGGCAGGAGTTCAAGGCCGAACGGGCCACCGAAGCCCTCAAACGGCTGCTGTCTCCCTACGCCCGCATAGTACGGCAAGGCGAGGAGCAGCGCCTCCCGGCCGAGGAGATCGTGCCAGGCGACCTCCTGCTGCTGGCCGAGGGCGACCGCGTGGCGGCCGATGGGCGGCTCGTCCAGGCTGCCGAACTGCGGGTGGACCAGTCTACCCTCAGCGGCGAAGCCGACGCCGTGCGTAAGACGGCGGATGCCGTGACCCGCACCGATCTGGCGACCGTGGAGATGCCCAACCTGGTCTTCGCCGGCACATCTGTGGCGGCCGGCACGGGCCAGGCGGTCGTTGTGGCGACGGGCATGCGTACCGAGTTTGGCCGCATCGCCCACTTTACCCAGAGCGTCGCCGAGGAACCCAGCCCCCTGCAACGCGAGCTAGGCCGCGTGACCAAGCAGGTGACAGTCATCGCCGTCGTCATGGGCCTGGTGTTCTTTGGCCTCGCCGTCCTTCTGGCGCGGGTTACGCTGGCCGAGAGCTTCATCTTCGCGCTGGGTATGATTGTCGCTTTTGTCCCGGAAGGGCTGCTCCCTACCGTTACCCTGGCCCTGGCGATGGGCGTCCAGCGTATGGCGCGCCGTCATGCCCTGGTTAAACGCCTGTCGGCCGTCGAGACGCTGGGCTGTGCGACGGTCATCTGTACCGACAAGACGGGCACCCTCACCCAGAACGAGATGACTGTCCGCGCCCTATGGCTGCCAGGCGCCGCCTACACCGTCAGCGGCGTGGGCTACGCCCCCGACGGTGCGATCTCGTCTGTCACGCCGTCGGACAATGACTCCTCCCTCGACCTCCGCCAACTCCTCCTGGCGGCTGGACTATGCAACAACGCCCGCTTGCTGCCCCCCAACGCTGAGACGCCGCGCTGGACCATCCTCGGCGACCCGACCGAGGCAGCGTTGCGCGTCGTCGCGGCCAAGGGGGGGCTGGACCTGGACACCGAGATGCGGACGCTGCCCCGCTGGCGGGAGATACCGTTTGAGTCGCGGCGCAAACGCATGACGACCCTCCATCGGGTGACGGGCGAAGAGAGCGGCCTCATTGCCTATGTCAAAGGCGCGCCGAAAGAGATTGTCGCGCTGTGCAGCCAGGTCTGGCGTCGGGGTCAGGCTGTCCCCCTCGACGACACTCAGCGCCAGGCTATCCTGGCCGCCAATGACGACTACGCCCGCCAGGGGCTGCGTGTCCTGGCCCTGGCGATGCGCGCCGTCCCGGCCAGCCTGCCCCAGTATACTCCAGAGACGGTTGAGACCGAGTTGGTTTTCCTGGGACTGGCGGCGATGATGGACCCGCCTCGCCCCGAAGTGAGCGAGGCTGTGGCGAAGTGCCACCGCGCGGGTATCCGCATCATTATGATTACGGGCGACTATGGCCTGACGGCGGAGAGTATCGCCCGCCGCATCGGCATCCTGCGCGGTCCCCAGCCGCGCATCCTCACCGGCGCGGACCTGGACACTCTGGACGATGCCGCCCTGCAGGCTGCCATGACCGACGAGGTCATCTTCGCCCGCGTCGCCCCGGAGCACAAGCTGCGCGTGGTGGCAGCGCTCCAGACTCTCGGCCACATCGTCGCCGTTACAGGGGATGGTGTCAACGACGCGCCGGCCCTCAAGAAGGCGGACATTGGTGTGGCGATGGGTCAGGCAGGGACGGACGTGGCGAAGGAGGCGGCGGACATGATTCTGACCGACGACAACTTCGCCTCCATCGTCAACGCCATCGAAGAGGGCCGCGCCGTCTACGCCAACATCAAGAAATTTACGACCTACATCTTTACCAGCAACACCCCGGAAGCTGTCCCGTTTATCCTATTCGTCCTGAGTGGGGGGCGGATACCGCTGGCGCTCAATGTGATGCACGTGCTGGCGGTGGACCTGGGGACGGATATGGCCCCGGCGCTGGCGCTGGGGGCGGAGGTTCCCGAACCCGGCACGATGGACCGCCCGCCGCGCAGCCTCCACGAGCATGTCATTACGCCGGGTCTGCTGGCGCGGGCTTACCTCTTCCTCGGTCCTTTGCAGAGCCTGGCCGTCATGGCGGCCTTCTATTTCCAGTACTGGACTAACGGCTACAGGGGTCAGTGGTTGGACCTGCCAGCCCAGGGTGACCTGTACCGCGCCGCGACGGCCATGGCGTTGGCGGCGGTGGTCATGACCCAGATTGGCAACCTGTTCGCCCAGCGCACCGAGCGACTGTCGGTCTTCCGTCTGAGTTGGTTCAGCAACCGCCTGGTATGGCTGGGTATCGCTGTCGAGATGGTCCTGATTGTCCTGATCGTCTATGCTCCGCCTTTCCAGGCCTTCGTCGGCACAGCCGCCTTCCCGGCCAGCCATTGGCTGTTCCTGCTGGCCTGGACGCCCCTACTGCTGCTGGCCGATGAAGCGCGCAAAGCCTGGGGCCGGCGTCGTGAACGAGGTGCTGTATGCGACTCATCATCGTAGGCTGTGGCCGCATGGGGGGTGGGTTGGCCCGCCGCCTGGTAGAGACCGGCCACGAGGTCACTGTGGTGGATAAGGACCCAGACGCCTTTAGCCGCCTGGGCAGTGCGTTCAAGGGGCGCACCGTCGTGGGCATCGGCTTCGACGGCGAGGCGCTGGAGGCGGCGGGGGTCCGCCGCGCCGACGGGCTGGCGGCTGTCACGGCCAGCGACGACGTCAACGTGGTCACGGCGCGAGTTGCCCGCCAGATATTTCACGTCCCCCGCGTCGTGGCCCGCGTCTACGACCCGCACAAGGCCGACATTTACCGCCGCCTGGGCCTGCCCACCGTTTCCACCACTGTCTGGGGCATCCAGCGCATGGCGGAGCTACTGTGCTTCTCGCACCTGGACGCGGTCGCCAGCCTGGGGAGCGGTGAGGTGGACCTGGTCGAGACTGAGACGCCGCCGACGCTGGTGGGCCGCACGGTGGCCGATCTGACCCTGCCGGGCGAGGTTCATGTTGTCGCCATCACCCGTCGGGGTCATACCTTTCTGCCCAGCCTCGGCGCTGTCTTTGAGGCCGATGACCTGATCCATCTGGCCGTCACCAACACGGCTAGCAACCGGCTGGTCAAGCTGCTGGGTTAGGAGGCCCTATGCGCGTTATCATTGTGGGCGGGGGAAAGCTGGGCGAGGGGTTAGCGCGCCTTCTCATGAGCGAGGGCCACCCGATTACAGTCATCGAGAGCCGCAGCGACCACGCGGCCGTGCTGCGCCATGACCTGCCGGCGGCTGTCGTGGTGATGGGCAATGGGACCGACCCCGATGTGCTGGAGGCGGCGGGTATCCGCCGGACCGACCTGGTCGCGGCGGTCACGGGCGCGGACGAGACGAACCTGGTGGTGACGAGCCTGGCGCGGCAGGAGTTCAACGTCCACCGTGTCATCGCCCGCGTCAATAACCCCAAAAATGCCTGGCTGTTCACGCCGGAGATGGGCTGCGATGTCGCGGTCAACCAGGCCGAGGTGATGGCGAAACTTATCATAGAGGGAATGTAAGAAACGTCTACCCCCACGGGGGTCTTTTCAGCCAGCAGTGTAAGACAATCTTGACACATACTGA
This sequence comes from Anaerolineae bacterium, assembly GCA_026129165.1. Taxonomy (GTDB): domain Bacteria; phylum Chloroflexota; class Anaerolineae; order Epilineales; family JAHCIE01; genus JAHCIE01. Next base: position 19,382 of record JAHCIP010000001.1, on the reverse strand, counting down.
CCGGGATAGTAGACTTACGACAGCCGATTTATAACAATCGTGTTACAGAAAGAGTCGGGAGGTCTAGGAGACGCCGCCAATGACAAACTGGGACAAATCGGCTCTTCGCGAGGTCCTAAGACAAAGACTAAACTTCGATGAACTCCGCGACGCGGCAGCTGATCTAGGCATTGATTATGAAGGACTAGACAAAGGCGAATTAGTTCGACAGCTAATCTTCGATTTGTATCGTCGCGAACGACTCAGCGAGTTAGTGACGTGGCTTAAACGAAATCGGCCCGATATTAGAACAGAAGATCTACTTATCAAAGGAACGTCTCAATCAAAATTAGTCGCGCTAGGGCTTCTCTCCTCTGTTGTCTTAATGACAATCATCGTAATGGGATGGCTAATGTTCCGTCGTCTATCTCCTCCTTCTTCGGCAGAGACAAACATAACTGTCCCTACCTCTCAGCCAGCAGCTAACCAACAGCCAACGATAAAGGTAGTGGTTATCCCGCTGGCCACACTAACAAATGTTCCACCGTCCCGAGTAAGTACACCGCGTTTTTACAACCTTGTTTTCTGTGCAGATAGCGACTTTGACTTGCAGGCTGGGCAGTGTAGAATATCTACGAGTGAGTTTAGAGGTGTAGTAACCAAAATCTATTATACATGGGAAGTTGAGAATGTATACAGGGGAATGCCTTTTTTCCAAAAGTGGTATAAGGATGGCGTTTTAAATCCAGACAACTCGAGCTCGGACACCGGACCCAAAATCTGTGGGCAAAGCAGCTTCGATTGTATCGATTTCGAGTTTAATTGGGTCAATTGGTGCCCAAAGACCAATACTAACTGTGGACTCCCCTTTCCAACAGGAGTTTATAGGGTGGAATTCTATCTTGAGAATCCCAATAACCTAGTTCTATCAGGCGCATTCACTGTTAGACGCTAGGTATAAACGCTATGGTTCTTACTGGTTTGAACTAATACCCCCTACGGCGCTAAACCTTGTCAAACGCCTCCCTTAGCTGGGGGACGATAGCCTTTAGTCCCTCCGGCACGCCGTCGCCCTGCAGGATCGCCTGACCGAGCGTGGAACTCTTCCAGTCCAGCAGGTCGCTCTCGTAGGCGCTGCGAATCGCCACATCGCTCTGCACCTTCCCGTCGCGGAAGGTAATCACCCGCCGCGTCGCCCGCGCCACTTCATGGTTATGTGTCACGATGATCATCGTGGTTCCCTGCTGGGCGTTGAGTTGGGTCAGCAGGGCGAGAATGTCCTGCGTCGTGCGCGAGTCGAGCATCCCCGTTAGCTCGTCGGCCAGGATGATGCTGGGGCGGTTGGCGAGGGCGCGGGCGATGGCCACGCGTTGGCGCTCGCCGCCGGACATAAGCGCGGGCAGGTAGTGCATGCGTTCTCCCAGCCCAACCAGTCTGAGAAGCTCTTGCGCTCGGCCGTGGCGCTTCGACCCACTCAAAGTGGTCTCATACATGGGCACTTCGACATTTTCCTGCCCCGTCAGTGTTGGAATCAGGTTGTGCGTCTGGAACACGAAGCCGATGGTCTGGCTGCGGAACTGGTCCAGGTTACGCACCTTGGACAGCGGCGTGCCGTCAATGACCACTTCGCCGCTGGTGGGACGGTCCAACGCGCCAATCATGTTCAGCAGGGTGGACTTGCCAGACCCCGACGGCCCAACAATCGCCACCAGTTCGCCCGCCGCCACCGTCAGGTTGACGCCATCCAGCGCCCGCACCTCATGACCGTTGCCATAAATCTTGGTCAGGTCGTGGGTCTCGACCACATACTGCGTCATCTCTCTCTCCTCAGAGCTATTAGCGGTCAGCTATCAGCTATCAGCTTTCAGCCCTCAGCCCTCAGCCTCACGCTTCACGCATTACGTATCACGCATCATCCACCACCGCCCCTATTCATACCGTAGCGCCTCAATCGGCTGCATCCTGGATGCCCGCCAGGCCGGGTAGAGGCCGCCAATCGTCCCCAGAATGAGCGCCAGGGCGGCGACCTGCTGGAAGACCTTGGGCGAGTAGAGCGCCTTGAGGAATGTCCCATACGTCGGGACCAGGGTGAACAGGGCGCTTAGTCCCATGCCAATGCCAATCCCCATCAACGCGCTCAGCAGGCTCAAAGCAAGCGACTCGACTAGTACCATGCCGATGATCCGCCGCCGCCGCCAGCCGACCGCCCGCAGCACGCCAATCTCCTGCGTCCGCTCAAAGACGCTCATCAGCATGGCGTTCATCATGACGACCCCGCCCACCAGCATCGTCAGCGCCACCAACGCCCCCAGGATGGCATCCATCGTGGCGAAGTCCTGCGTCCGCTGTGTCATGGCCGACGTCAGGCTGACGGTGATACTGGGGAATTGCGCTTCCAACTGCCGGGCCATGCTCTCGGCCTGGCTGGGATCGTCCAACTGGACACCCATCAGCGTCAGCTTGCGCCCCATGCCAAACCGTTCCTGCGCCTCGCGTAGCGTGATGACGCCGCCGGTGTCCTCATAGGAGACGCCCGTCTCGTAGATACCGACTATCTGATAGCCGACGCCGTTGATGCGGATACTCTCACCGAGACCCTTTTTCAGGCTGGTGGCGGCGAAGCGGCCAATCATGATGTCGCGTGACTTCTCGATGACGCGCCCCTCGTGGATGCGGAAGTGCTTGACGTAATCTTCACGCGGATCCGCGCCAAACACCAGGAAGTAGGGTAAGCCGGGGGCGCTGGACGTCTTCATGAGCATCTTTGAGACACCCTTGACGCCTGGTTGGGTACGCACCTGGTCGGCGACACGTTCGTCCAGGGCGGCGACGGACAGATCAGACGCCTTGGCGTCCTGCACCACCAGGTCCATCTGCCCGGCGCCGGCCAGCGTCGTAAACTCCTGGATCATGCCCTCGGACATGGCGCTCAAGGCCACGATAAACCCGACGCCCAGCCCGATGCCGACGATCGTGACCAGCGTGCGCGTAGGGCGGCGCAACAGGTTGCGGAGGGCGCTGCCCGGAATCCAGCGCGTCAGCTGGCGGGTGATGCGGCCCACGTCGCCGCTGCCGCCCTCGTAGCGCATGGCCTCCACGGGCGCGAGTTGCGCCGCCCGCCAGGCCGGGTAGAGGCCCCCCACCGCTCCCAGCAGGAGGGCGATAACCAGCGCCTGCGCCAGCATGGTCGGGGTCAGGATGCCCTGGAGCAGCGACTCGACGGCCGGTGAGAGTCGCACCAGGAGCGTTAAGCCGATGCCAATGAGGATACCGAGGAGGCCGCCCAGCAGCGAGAGCACGAGCGACTCGCCCAGAATCAGGTTGACCACGCGCCGCCGCCGCCAGCCTACGGCTCGCAACACGCCAATCTCGCGCGTGCGCTCGAACACGCTCATCAGCGTCGTATTCATCATGCCCAGCCCGCCCACCAGTACGGCGAAGATGCCGATAAATAGGCCAAACGAGCGGTACAGCCCGAACATCTCGGTCTGGCGCGACGGCTCGCCGGACCGCGCCGCCGCCAGCGTCGGCCACTGCTTCTCGATGGCCGCCTTGACCTCGCTGATGCGGCGGACATCCTTCACCTTCAGGCTGTAGTAGCTGACCTTGCCCTCTTTGTCGAAGGCCCGCTGCGCGTCGGTCAGCCCCATGACCGCCCCGCCGTCCTCCAGGCTGACGCCCGTCTCGTAGATGCCAACCACGCGGTAGGTGGAGTCGTTGAGCCTGAACGTCGAGCCGACCTCTTTCTTGAAGTTCTTGGCGGCGAGCTTACCCAACAGAATCTGCTTGCGGGTGGTGATGGGCTGACCGCTGATGAGGCGATAGCGCTGCATGGTGAAGCTGCGCGGGTCCTCGCCCATGACGATGAAGTAGGGGGCCTCGTCCATCTGGACCATACCAAACACTTCGCCCGCCACCTCCTCGACACCGGCGACCTGGCGTAGCTCGTCGCCCAGGCTGTCGTCCACCGCGCTGAGGAAGGCCATCATCGCGTCGGCCTGGGACACCGTCAGGTCGGCCGAGGTCGTGGCGAACATCTTCTCGAAGCTCGACGCAAAGCCCTCACCAAAGGCGGACAGGGCGACGACAGCCGCGACGCCAAAGGCCACGCCGAGCAGGGTCAGCAGGGTGCGCGTCTTGCGCCGCCACAGGTTCTTGAGGATCATGACAGTACCCTACCGAGTCGCCCTAGTGAAGCTGAATATCAACCAGCGCCTTCATGCCCCACAAGGCGCCCTCCGGCGCACCGCCGTCAAAGTCCAGCCACACGGTGTAGACCGTGTCGCCGCGCCGTTCCGCGCTGACCGGGCTGATGCGTGTCACCTTCGCCTTGAAGGACTGCTCGGGCAGGGCATCCAGGGCCACGCTGGCCGTCTGCCCTACCACAATTTTCGCCACGTCTGTCTCGGCCAGGTCTTCCGTCTCCAGCCGTAGCGTGTGCGTGTCACCTAGCTGGAGGGCGGGTGTGGCCGGCGTGGCCGCCTCGCCGGGCTGCAACAGGACCTGGGCCACGACGCCCGCGAAGGGCGCTTTTAGCTCGGTCTCAGCCAGCGCGGTACGCGCCGCCTGGAGCGCGGCCTCGGCGCGGGCCACTTCCGCCTCGGCGACGGCCACATCCGCCGCTCGTGGGCCAGCCTTGGCCTGGGCCAGTTGGGCCTGGGCCTGCTCGACCAGGACCGTCGCGACCTGGACATCCACCGGCCGCGCCCCGACCTGCGCGGCCCGCGCCTGCGCCTGGGCCTGCTCGACCAGGACCGTCGCGACCTGGACATCCACCGGCCGCGGCCCCCCCTGCGCGGCCCGCACCTGCGCCTGGGCCTGCTCCACCCGCGCCGCCACCGTGTTGACATCCTCAGCCCTCGGCCCGGCCGCCAGTTTCGCGTAGGCTTGCTCCGCGATCTGGACGGCCTGCTCGCTCGAATTCACGACCGCCCGCGCCGCGTCACACTCCGCCTGGGGAATGCCAAGCTTTTGGAGTGTCTTCTCCGCGTCGCCCGTGCGCCCGCATACAGCATCGCGCTGCGCCTGCGCGCTCCACAACTGGTTCTTGGCCTGCTCGATGCTCAACCGCGCCGTCTCCAGGTCCTGGGCTGTCGCGCCGACCCGCGCCCGCGCCAGGTCCGTCCGCGCCGCGTTGAGACCAGCCTGCGCCACGCCGATGTCCTCCGCTCGCGGCCCGGCCTGCGCCCGCGCCAACTGCGCCTCGGCCACGCGCACGGCCATCTCGGCGACGGCAATGTCCTCGGCCCGGGGGCCAAGCTTCGCCCGTTGGAGCTGGGCCTGGGCTACCTGGACGCCCGCTTCGGCCTGGCGCACCACGTCCCGTAGCGCCGCCGACTCCAGCCGCACCAAGACCTGCCCGGCCTGGACCGTGTCGCCGGCCTGGACCAGCACCTCCTGGACACGCCCCGCGCCGTTAAACGCCAGCCGCGCCTGGCGCGCCGGGGCCAGCCGCGCCTCCACCGATACCGTCTGGATACGGGGCTGCGTCACAACTTCGGTCTGAGGTGGCGGGGGCGGCGGGGTGTTCAAGCGTTGATAGGCGAAGACGCCCGCGCTGGCGACGAGGATGACGCCGAGAATAAGGAGTACTCTTTTCATATCCGCCTCCCAAATTTAGTCTCTCCTAAATTCGATTATACCACCGAATCCTTGTTTGTCAAGGTTTAGTTTAGGCAAAACAAAAATATAAACAGAGCCATCTGGCTCTCTACTGCCAGGATACGTCCTTGATGGGCGGCACTCCCCACGGCTCCCCGACACGCGCCCGACACCGAGCCGACACCCAGCCCTGACCATAGGAAGGCAGGGGAAGGCGTAGGAAGGATGGGAAGGGGCTTCCTCAAGAGTCTACGTCTCACTCGTGGCCGTAGGGTGATGGACCCTTCACCCGTGATGGACACCTCTTCACGCGCTGGCGGCCTAACCGCGCTAGAATGCCAGTAGGGGTAATTCTCGAAGACCCCGTATCTCTATTGGCTCGTTGCCGAGCCACGGCTCAAGGAGGAGCTATGCTACGTGAACCGGTTGTCGAACAGCGTGTCAATCCCTGGGACATCGCACGCGAGCAGTTCGACCGCGCCGCCGCCTATCTCGATATCAAGGCGGGCGTGCGTGAGATGTTGCGCCATACCAAGCGCGAACTTACGGTGAATTTCCCCGTGAAGATGGATGATGGCTCCGTCCGTATCTTCACCGGCTACCGAGTCCACCACAATACCGTCCTCGGCCCCAGCAAGGGCGGCATTCGTTTCCATCCCGATGTGACGCTGGATGAAGTCCGCGCCTTGGCGATGTGGATGACTTGGAAGTGCGCGACAGTCGGGCTGCCCTACGGCGGCGCCAAAGGCGGCGTTATCGTGGACCCCAAGACGTTGTCGCGGACTGAGTTAGAGCACCTGACCCGCCGCTACGCGACCGAGATTAGCCTGCTGATGAGTCCGGAGGGCGACATTCCGGCTCCGGATGTCAATACCAATGCTGAGATCATGGCCTGGATCATGGATACCTACTCCATGCATCGCGGCTATACGACGCCGGCGGTGGTGACGGGCAAGCCGCTGGAGATTGGCGGCTCGGTCGGCCGCAGCGAGGCCACGGGGCGCGGCGTGATGTTTACGACGCTGGAGGCGATGAAGGTCGAAGAGATTCCGGTGGAGGGCGCGCGTATCGTCGTCCAGGGCTTTGGCAATGTGGGGTCAGCGGCGGCCTATCTGCTCCAGGACGCGGGCGCGACGGTAGTGGGTATCAGCGACGTGTTCGGCGGCATCTACAACCCGCACGGCTTCGATGTTCACGCGCTGCTGGCCTACGCCAAGAAGACGGGGACGGTGCTGGGCTATCCGGGCGCTGACCAGGTGAGCAACCGTGAACTGCTCGAACTGCCCTGTGAGGTATTGGTCCCGGCAGCCATTGAAGGCCAGATCACGGCGGAGAATGCCCCGCGCATCCAGGCCCGCATTATCGCGGAGGGCGCGAACGGCCCAACGACGCCGGAAGCTGACGACATCCTCCACGACCGGGGTGTGTTTATCATTCCCGACATCCTGTGCAACGCGGGCGGCGTCACCGTCTCCTACTTCGAGTGGGTGCAGGACTTGCAGCAGTTCTTCTGGGACGAGGGGGAGATTAACAATCGGCTGGCCCAGATCATGATTCGCAGCTTCCGCGACGTGTTGAGTGTGACACGTGAGAAGAAGGTCAACATGCGCACCGGCGCTTACATCCGCGCTATTGACCGGGTCGCCAAGGCGACTATGATTCGCGGCATCTATCCGTAACGTGGGTATCAGGAGGCGAACGTGACCTAAGCAGGCCCCATCGCCGACTGTGACGAGGAGTAGCTTAACATCGTCTTGTCGGGAGAAGAGGAGGCACAGACCATGCGCATCACCATGAACCGCGACACCTGTCAGACTATCCTGCCCGCCTGTGAGGAGTGTTTTGCGACATTCATCCTGCATGGCGGCTACCCGGATCGAGCGTGTATCACCAATGTGGTGGACGACGGTTCCCCAGACCTGACCTTGCTGGTTCAGTATGAAGGCAGCGAGGAAACCGTGGTTGTCACGGATGATAACCGGGAGATGCTCGCCTACGAAGGGTGGGACCGTTTTGTGTCTGTGCCTCCCCATTTTGCTCACACTGTTGATACCCAGCCCAACAAGGACCGTTGACCATGCAGATCATCCACTCCGACCCCTGGTACGTCTCGGAAGAGGACTTTCCCAGGCGCGGGCCGCCCGTCGAACGCTGGCGGTTCCTGCTGCAGTACGCCATTCTCGCTCCGTCCAGCCATAACTCGCAGCCCTGGCTCTTCCACGTCCAGCCCAAACAGGTGGAGCTGCGGGCCGACCAGACACGCGCCTTGCCAGTCGTAGACCCGGAAGACCGCGAACTGGTCATTAGTTGTGGGGCGGCCCTGTATCACCTGCGGCTCGCCCTGCGCTACTTCGGCTTTGCGGGCGAGGTGGAGTTGTTACCTGACCCTGACCGCCCCGACCTGATGGCCGTCGTGCGCTGGGGGGGCGCGGGAACGTCTACCGACGCCGAGCGCGCTTTGTTCCAGGCCATCCTGCTGCGCCGCACCAACCGGCGCCGCTTTGAGGACCGCGCTGTCCCCGCGCCCTTGGTGGCCGAGCTACAAGCCGTGACGGAAGCCGAAGGCGCGTGGCTCGACGTGCTACAGGGCGACCAACGGCTCGCCCTGGCTGACCTCATCGCCGAGGCTGACGACCGCCAGATGGCTGACCGTCGCTTCCGCCGCGAACTGGCGGCGTGGATCCACCCCAACCGCCTGGTCAGCCGTGATGGCATGCCGGCCTATGCCTCTGGGGTGACGGCGGTGGTCGAAACCGGCGGGCCCTTTGTACTGCGTACCTTTGAGGATAGTGGTACGCAGGCCGCGATTGACCGCCGCATCGCCCTGGGGTCGCCTCTCCTGGCCGTACTGGGGACGAACCAAGACGGCCCGCGCGCGTGGCTGCAGGCGGGACAAGCGCTGGCGCGGCTCCTGCTCCTGGCCTGTGCGCAGGGGGTCTCCGCCTCCTACCTCAACCAGCCGGCCGAAGTAGCGGAGTTGCGTCCCAGGTTAGCTAACATGCTGAACCGCACTGGCTTCCCGCAACTCATTCTGCGCATGGGCTATGGGCCGGAGGTTAAGGCGACCCAACGCCGACCATTGAGCGACGTATTGGTATAAGAGCGCGATATACAAGGCAATTCTATGAACGACATGATGACACCGGGTACTACGGCAGCGCAACGCTACCGCGAGAACTGGCAGGATGAGATTGATAGCGCCCACCTCTATGCGACGCTAGCCGACATCGAGGGCCAATCACCGCTGGCCGAGGTGTACCACCGCCTTGCCACTGTGGAAACCGGCCACGCGGCCTTCTGGGAAGACCGGATGCGCGCCGCCGGACAGACCGCCCCGCCCCGCCGCCCGACCTGGCGGCCGAGAACGCTGGCCTGGCTGGCGCGGCGCTTCGGGCCGAGCTTCATTCTGCCGACGCTCAGCGGCCTGGAACAGGTCGGCAGCCAGCATTACGATCGGCAAACGGAGACGCGGGGCACGACGTTGCCTCGTGACGAGAAGTCGCATGCGCGCCTTCTCAAGACCATCACCGGCTCGCTCGCCGGTGGGCTGGAAGGGGGCAACGTGGCGCAACTTGAGGGTCGCCACCGCACAGCGGGCGGTAATGCCCTCCGCGCCGCCGTCCTCGGCGCCAACGACGGCCTGGTATCCAACCTTAGCTTGGTCATGGGTGTGGCGGGTGCGGAGCTAGCCGGGCAAGGCATTCTCATCACTGGCCTGGCCGGGTTACTGGCTGGCGCTGCCTCCATGGCGTTGGGAGAGTGGCTGTCCGTGCAAAGCTCCCGCGAACTCTATCAGCGCCAGATTGCCATCGAGGAGCGCGAATTGACGCAGTCGCCTGAGGAAGAGGAGGCGGAACTGGCCCTCATCTATCAGGCCAAGGGACTGTCTCCTGACCAGGCTCATCAGGTGGCGGCGCAGATTGTCTCCAATCCCACCACGGCTCTGGATACGCTGGCGCGCGAGGAACTGGGTGTGGATCCAGAGGAACTGGGCGGCTCGGCCTGGGAGGCCGCCGCGACCTCGTTTTTCCTGTTCGCCCTTGGCGCCATTATCCCTGTTCTGCCCTTCGCCTTCCTCAGCGGACTGCGAGCCATCGGCGTCAGCGTCCTGCTCAGCGCGCTCGGTCTGTTTGTGATTGGAGCCGGCATCACGCTGATGACCGGACGTAGCCTCCTCTTCTCGGGGGCACGCCAGGTGCTATTTGGCCTCGCCGCGGCCGCCTTGACCTTTGGCATTGGCCGCTTGATTGGGGTATCTATTGGCGGGTAGATCATAAATCTCCACGCCAGGTGGTGAATTGTTCACGCCCCCCTGGCCGATATGGCATACACTAGAAGCAAGCAGCCGTCTGGTCTTATCGCAGGAGTCGTGAGACGCCTATCATTATTCTCCAAGGCGGCGCGTGTTCCCTGGCTGCGCTGTTCAGACTCCTCCGGGGTCGCCGACTACACGCGCCGTAGCGCTCATGATTCCGCCCCACGTCGGGGTGGCGCTGGTCCCGCTCCCTCTGGACTCACCGCGCCACCCCGACGTCATATTTTGGTTGACATTTGTTCCACTCCTGTTATCCTCTGTTTACACAAATCGCCACTGGTCCGGCTATACTAAAATCAGTAGACTTATGCAGCCCACGTTGGTGTGGGCTGGCTGGAGGCGCCGACATAGCGCCAACCTTTGTCCGGAGAGAGGATTCAGACATGAGCGGCAAGATGCGGATACTGATTGCCTATGACGGCTCTAGCTGCGCTGACGCAGCCCTGGACGATCTGCGCCGCGCCGGCTTGCCGGCCGAAGCAGAGGCGCTCGTCCTCTCGGTCGCAGATGTCTGGCCTCCGACAAGTTCTGATGGCGCCCCCCCAGCACTGGACGACAGTTTGCCACCCGCCGTCAAGATGGCCCGCGTGCAAGCCATCCAGGCCGTCCAGGCCGCCGAGACGCTGGCGCACCAGGCGGCTCGTATTGTGAAGAGCCTCTTCCCCGGCTGGGACGTGCGCTCTGAGGCTATGGCTGACTCGCCCGCCTGGGCCATCATCAAAAGGGCCGACCAATGGCCGGCCGACCTCATCATCCTCGGTTCCCACGGCCACTCAGCGCTCCACCGTTTCGTTCTGGGGAGCGTATCCCAGAAAGTGCTTACGGAGGCGCGATGCTCTGTTCGCATCGCGCGAGAGCGACGCCGTGAAGGGCCGCTTCGGCTCGTGGTTGGGGTAGACGGCTCGCCAGGCGCCGATCTAGCCGTGCAGACGATGGCCCGCCGCGACTGGCCGCCAGACAGCCAGGCTCTCGTCGTCGCGGTTATGGACACACGGTTGAACATCGAGGCGAACGCCATCACCCCGTCGGATGAAGGGTGGGTAGAGGCGAGTCATGAGGAAGCTGTCCACTGGATAGACGAAACTGTCGGTCGGGCCGCGGACCAAATCCGTAATCGTGGGCTGCGCGTTGAAACGCTGCTGGGTGACGGGGATGCCAAGCATGTTCTGATCGAGCAGAGTGAAAGCTGGGACGCGGACTGCGTCTTCGTGGGGGCGAGCGGGATGACGCGCCGTTCGTACATGGTACTAGGCAGCGTGTCCACCGCCGTCGCCGCCCGCGCCTCCTGTTCAGTGGAAGTGGTCAGAAAAGCAAGCTAACGAGTACATCCATGCCCAACGTACAGCCCCTCTACCTGCCGCCCGTCTATCAGGACGCCGTGGACTCAGGCCGTATCATCTTGCGCGATGGGTCCACCGCGACCATTCGCGTGGCCCAGCCGGGCGACCTGCCGGCCCTCCGCCACTTCTTTGAGCGCCTCTCCCTCGAATCAAGGGTGCGGCGCTTTTTCTCGCCCAACCTGCCCCGCGACGAACTGCTGGCCGGCATGGCCGACTCTTCTGACCCCCACGACCAGTTGACTTTGCTCGCCTTCCGCATCGTGGACGGCGAGGAGAGAATCATCGCCACCGCCAATTACAGCGCGCTCAACAAGACGACGGCCGAAGTCGCCTTCGCGGTGGATGATACGCTCCAGGGTAAAGGACTTGGCTCGCTGCTGCTGGAACGGCTGGCGGTCCTGGCGGCCCAGCACGGTATCATTCGCTTTTGGGCCGTCACCCACGCCGACAACCGCGCCATGATTGATGTCTTCAAGCGGTCGGGCTTCCAGCCGCGCTCCAAATGGAGTGGCGGCGACATCGAGATTGACTTTAGCGTTGAGCCGAGCGCGGCCAGCGCGGAACGCTCCGAGGCCCGCGACCGCGTGGCAACTGTGGCCTCTCTACGCCCCTTCTTCAAGCCGGGCGTGGTGGCGGTCGTCGGCGCGTCACGCGACCCCACCAGCATCGGCTATCGGCTGGTGGATGCGCTGGTAACGCACGGCTACCAGGGCGTGGTCTATCCGGTTAACCCACAGGCCCAGGCGATCCACAGCATCCGCGCCTACGCCTCGGTCAACCACCTACCCGAAACGCCGGACCTGGCAATGATCGCTGTGCCCCGCGATGGGGTCTTGGGCGTAGTGGACGACTGCGCGGCCAAGGGCGTGCGAGCCATCGTCGTGGTGGCGAACCAATTCGCCGATGATGGGGACGAAGGCAAGGCACTCCAACAGCAGCTGGTGGACAAGGTGCGTGGGTATGGCATGCGGCTCATCGGGCCGGGCAGCCTGGGCTTGCTGTCCACCGACCCGACGGTCAGCCTGAGCGCGTCGTTTTCGCCGGTGCTCCCGCCGGCCGGCCATGTCGCCCTGGCCTCGCAGAGCGGGGCTGTGGGCGTTGGTATCCTGGCCCTGGCCGCCCAGCGCGACCTGGGGGTACGCGACTTCGTCAGCCTGGGCAACAAGGCCGACGTTTCCAGTAACGACCTGCTCCAATACTGGGAAGAGGATACGGGCGTCAATGCCATCCTGCTCTACCTGGAGGGCTTTGGCAATCCCCGCCGCTTCGCGCGCCTGGCCCGCCGCGTCAGCCGCGTCAAACCCATTGTCGCGGTCAAGAGCGGCCGCACGCTCGGCACGAGCGACGGCATTGTGGAGGCGCTCTTTCATCAGACCGGGGTACTCCGCGCGGATACCCTGGAAGAGATGTTTGACCTGGCCCAGGCGCTGACCAGCCAGCCACTGCCGCAGGGCCGCCGCGTCGGTGTCGTCACCAATGCCAGCGGCGCTGCCCTCCTGTGCGCTGACGCCTGCCGCACCGAGGGCCTGAGCCTGCCTACCCTGTCTACGGGTCTCCAGAACTGGCTGGCCGCTGACTTGCCGCCCATGGCGCGCGTCGAGAACCCGGTGGACTTCTCGGCCGTCAGCCCGCCCGGCTTCTACCATCAGACCATCCAGCGCCTGCTCGCGTCCGATGAGCTAGACGCGCTCATCGTCATCTATGTCTCAGTCGGTCTCATGTCGGACTTTGAGGTCTACCAGGCCATTCGCCACAGTATGGCCGAGGCGACAGCCCGCGGCATCCGCAAGCCTGTCCTGATTTGTTGGATGGGCGGCGCTGTGCCTGCCCTCGATGCGTTGGCCGGGATAAACTCCAGCGGCGAGGATCTATCGGCCGCCCCGCTCGCCGTGTATCACTCCCCCGAAACGGCGGGTCATGTGCTGGGCAAGCTGACGGCCTACAGTGAGTGGCGGGCCCAACCCCCCGCCCTCATCCCGGACTATGAAGACGCGCAGACCGAAGAAGCCCGCTCGATCTGCACGCGCGCCCTGACGAGCCGGGGGGCGGGCTGGCTGTCCAGCGCGGAGACCCAGGCCGTGCTACGCACCATGCGTCTACCCCTGGGGCCGGGCGGGCTGGCGCAGACGGGCGAGGAGGCGGCAGACCTGGCGCGGCGCGTTGGTTTCCCGGTCGCCATGAAGTGGGCGTCGAGCCGTACTCACAAGACCGAGGCAGGGGGTGTCCGCCTCAACCTCGTCAACGCCTCGTCGGTGCGCAGGGCCTTCAAGGAGTTACACCATCACTATGCCTCACGCGACCGGCACGAGTTGGAAGGCGTCCTGATCCAGCCGATGAGCCGCCAGGGGGTGGAGGTGCGCATCAGTATGACTTGCGACCCGTCGTTTGGGCCGGTGCTATCGTTCGGTTTGGCCGGTATCTACGTCGAGGCGCTGGACGACGCGGCGCAACGCATCGCCCCACTGACCGATGCCGATGCGCGGGAGATGGTGCGCGCCATCCGGGGCTATCGGCTGCTCCAGGGCTACCGCGACCTGCCGCCGGCTGATCTGCCCGCTCTGGAGGAGACGCTGCTGCGCGTCTCGCTACTGGCTGAGGCCGTCCCCGAAATCGCCCAGGTCGAACTACACCCGCTCTTTGTCCAGGCCCAGGGCAAGGGCTGCTGGATCGCCGACGCGCGCATCCGGGTGGAATAACGCGACTAATTTCCTGCGAAGTGGACCCATGAAAGTTTGGCGCTTACCGAGTTATACAGACGTTCGTCTGCCGTCCAAAAGTCGCAGCGCCGAAGCTGGGCCAGGGCGAGGTAGGTTGAATCGTACGCGCGCGGGCGGTTGAACTCTTGGGCTAATTTGAAGGCTAGAGGGAAGATGCCGCGTTGGGCAGACAACCGAATAGGTAGGCGAAGGAAGTAGCGTAATGCTTCGTCCCCTTCCTTCATCGTCAGAGCTTGAGTGTAAACAAATCGTCGGAGATTCGCTGTCACTTCGAAGGCCAGGAGAGTAGGCACAATCAGGGTTTGCCCCTGGCGCTGCCATTGGGCAAGCAGTCTTGCTGCCTTCTGACTGAACGGATCGGGCACGAGGGATGCGAGAATCAGGTTGGCATCAACGCAGACTTGAGGCATTGTAGATCTCTTGGTCTCGTTCTTCGCGGGCTTGCTCAACGGCCGCCGCCACGTCAATCAGTTGACCACGACGACGCGCCTGAATCTTATCGCGCAAGGTTTGTAAATCAGCTAGCAGGTCGGTTTCAATGGCAGGCGTGGTAGACACGGAAGCCTGTGCCTCTTCCAGCATATTGTCCTCTATCAATTGCTGCTCAATCGCTGCCAGGCAGTACTCGGTAACGGCGAGTTCGCGCTTGGCCGCCGCCCGTTCAATCCGTTGTTTAGTCTCAGGGTCCGTGTAGACCTGAATGCGCGTCCGTAGCATGGCTTCATCTCCTGTCTTTCCCTAGATATAGTAGCACATTGACATGTTGGTGTCAACGTGATTTCCGTCATCATCCCTCCCCCTAACGTGGTCATTCCTTCACGCCGCTCTACCATAGGACGTGTATACTGTCCAAAGGCGTATATAGGCGCATGGAGGAATACATGTCTCAAATCGAAACCATTGTCGGTGATGCCGCTCGCGTCGAAGCCGAGGTGGTCAATCGCCAGGTGACTATCGAAGGCAACGAAGCCGCGGCGAACGTCGCCTACAAACTCAGTGAAGTTATCGCTATCTATCCCATTACCCCGTCCACTCAGATGGGCGAACTGTCGGACGCCTGGATGGCCGAGGGCAAGAAGAACCTGTGGAGAACGGTCCCCACGGTCGTCGAGATGCAGTCTGAGGGTGGCGCGGCGGGCGCGATTCACGGCGCGCTCCAGACGGGCGCCCTGTCCACCACGTTCACGGCCTCCCAGGGCCTGCTCCTGATGATCCCCAATATGTACAAGATCGCCGGTGAGCTGACCTCGACCGTGTTCCACGTGGCGGCGCGCGCCCTGGCGGCGCAGGGTCTGTCCATCTTTGGCGACCACTCGGACGTCATGGCGACGCGCGGCACGGGCTACGCGCTGCTGGCCTCCAACTCGGTCCAGGAAGCGCAAGACCTGGCCCTGGTGGCCCACGCCGCCACGCTCCAGGCCCGCGTGCCCTTCCTGCACTTCTTTGACGGCTTCCGCACCTCGTCGGAAGTCAACAAGATCACGGCCATCGAAGACGACCAGATTCGGGCCATGATTGACGACAACCTGGTGCAGGCGCACCGCGCCCGCGCCCTGTCGCCGGATCGTCCGTTCATTCGCGGCACGGCCCAGAACCCGGACGCCTACTTCCAGGGCCGCGAGAGCGTCAACCGCTTCTACCTGGCCTGCCCGGACATCGTCCAGCAGAGCATGGACCGCTTCGCCCAGGTGACAGGCCGCCAGTACCACCTGTTCGACTACGTGGGCGCGGCCGACGCCGAGCGCGTCATCGTGGTTATGGGGTCGGGCGCGGAGACGGCCGAGATGACCGCCCGCTACCTGAACAACCAGGGCGAGAAGGTCGGCGTGCTCAAGGTCCACCTGTTCCGCCCGTTCTCGGTCAAGCACTTCCTGGCCGCCCTGCCCAAGACCGTCAAGTCCATTGCGGTGCTCGACCGCTGCAAGGAACCGGGCAGCGCGGGCGAGCCGCTGTATCAGGACGTGGTGACAGCGCTCACCGAAGGGACGGATGACGAACGACGGATGACGGACGGTAATGGAGCCTCCTCCGTCCTCGATCCTTGGTCCTCGGTCAAGGTTATCGGCGGGCGCTACGGTCTGGCCTCGAAGGAGTTCACGCCTGGCATGGTCAAGGCCGTGTTCGATGAACTGAGCAAGGCCGAGCCGAAGAACCACTTCACCGTCGGCATCCACGACGACGTGACCTTCACCAGCCTCGACTACGACCCTGACTTCACCATCGAACACCTGAACACCGTCGAGTGTGTCTTCTGGGGTCTTGGCGCGGATGGCACTGTCGGCGCGAACAAGAACTCCATCAAGATCATTGGTGAGGAAACGGACAACTACGCCCAGGGCTACTTCGTGTACGACTCGAAGAAGTCCGGCGCGATGACGGTGTCGCACCTGCGCTTCGGGCCGCGGCCGATCCGCTCCGCCTACCTCACCGGCGACGGCGACGCGCGCTTCATCGCCTGCCACCAGCCGCTGTTCCTGGAAAGCCACGACCTCCTGTCGCACGCCGCGCCGGGCGCGGTGTTCCTGCTCAACACCAGCGTGGCGGCCGAGCGCGCGTGGGCTGCGCTGCCGCTGCCGATGCAGCGGCAGATGGTGGACAAGCGCATCGCCTTCCACGTCATCGACGCCTACAAGGTGGCGGACGAGGCGGGCATGGGCCGGCGCATCAACACCGTGATGCAGACCTGCTTCTTCGCCATCTCCGGCATCCTGCCGCAGGACCAGGCAATCGCCGCGATCAAGCGTGCAGTGGAAAAGACCTACGGCCGCAAGGGCCGACGCATCGCCGAGCTGAACTGCCGCGCCATCGACACCACGGTCGCCCGCCTGCACCAGGTCAGCGTGCCAGCGGCGCTCGGCGCCACGGCGACCGAGCCCCGCAGCGCGAACGGCAAGCGCGTCATCGCCATCAAGGCCCTCAACGACTTCACCCGCAAGGTCACGCTGCCGCTGATCGCCGGCCAGGGCGACGCGCTGCCGGTGTCGCTGCTGCCGGTCGACGGCACCTGGCCGACCGGCACTGCGCGCTTCGAGAAGCGCAACCTGGCACTGCAACTGCCGGTGTGGGAGGCGGACCTGTGCACCCAGTGCGGCAAGTGCGTGTTCGTGTGCCCGCACTCGGCGATCCGGGCCAAGGTCTTCCCTGCCGAACTGGCCGCCGATGCGCCGCCGACCTTCAAGCATGTGCCGGCACGCAGCAAGGACTACCCGGCCGGTTCGCACATGAGCTACCAGGTGGCGCCCGAAGACTGCACCGGGTGCACGCTGTGCGTGGACGTGTGCCCGATCCGCGACAAGTCCAACGTGTCGCGCAAGGCGCTGAACATGGCCGACCAGGCGCCGCTGCGCGCGCCGGAAGCGGAGAACTGGGACTTCTTCCTGCGCCTGCCCGACCGCGACCCGCGCGATGCCAAGCGCACCACGATCCCCGGCTCGATGCTGCTGTCGCCCTATTTCGAGTTTTCCGGCGCCTGCGTGGGCTGTGGCGAGACGCCCTACATCCGGCTGGCGACGCAGCTCTTCGGCGACCGCATGATGGTGGCCAACGCCACCGGCTGCTCGTCGATCTATGGCGGCAACCTGCCGACCACGCCCTACACCACCGATGCCAACGGCCGCGGCCCGGCATGGAACAACTCGCTGTTCGAGGACAACGCCGAGTTTGGCCTCGGCATGCGGCTGGCGACCGACCAGCTCGCCGACGCCGTGCGGGAGCAGCTGAAGGCGCTGGCGAACGAGGGCGGCGCCGCGCTGGACACCCGGCTGGTGGACGCGCTGCTGTCGGCCGACCAGCACGACGAAGCCGGCCTCCACGAGCAGCGCGAGCGCGTTGCCGCGCTCAACGCCCGCCTGGCGCAGATCGGCACGCCGGCCGCGGCTTCGCTCGCGGCGCTGTCGGAATACCTGATCCGGCGCAGCGTGTGGATCATCGGCGGCGATGGCTGGGCCTACGACATCGGCTTCGGCGGCCTGGACCATGTGCTGGCCTCGGGCGAGGACGTGAACATCCTGGTGCTCGACACCGAGGTGTATTCCAACACCGGCGGGCAGAACTCGAAGGCGACGCCGCTCGGCGCGGTGGCCAAGTTCGCCGCCGGCGGCAAGCCCATGCACAAGAAGGATCTGGCGAAGATCGCGATGGACTACGAGAACGTGTTCGTCGCCAAGGTCGCCTACGGCGCCAAGGATGTGCACACGCTGAAGGCCTTCCTCGATGCGGAAAGCTATCCGGGGGTCTCGATCATCATCGCCTACAGCCCGTGCATCGCCCATGGCGTGGACCTGTCCTTCAACCTGCGCCAGCAGGATCTGGCCGTGAAGTCGGGCCACTGGCCGCTGTTGCGTTACGATCCACGGCTGCGGGCACAGGGGCGCAATCCACTGTCGGTCGACAGCGCGGCGCCCAGCATCCCGTTCCGCGACTTCGCCGGCCGTGAGGCGCGCTTCACCGTGCTCGAAAGGCAGCAGCCGGAAGCGGCGGCGCGTTTCATGGAACGGGCCGCCGAATTCGCACGGCTGCGCCATCAGGAGTATGTCGAGCTGGCCGCGCTGCCGCTGCCCGAGGCGCGCATCGCGGCACAGGCACCGACGAATCAAGGCAAGGAGGGAGACGACAATGGCTGACCTGAGCACGAACTACCTCGGACTGAAGCTGAAGAACCCGCTCGTCCCGTCGTCCACACCGCTCAGCCACAAGATCGACCGCGTGCTGCATCTGGAGGATGCCGGCGCCGCGGCGGTCGTGCTGCACTCGCTGTTCGAGGAGGACGTGCGCAACGAGGAGCGCATGCTCGAGCGCTTCCTGCTGGACCCGGCGGCGTTCGGCGAGGCCGTCGGCCACCTGCCACTGCGCGACGATTATCTGAGCAAGCTCGACACCTACCTCGATACCATCGCCGTGCTGAAGGCGCGCTGTGCCATTCCGATCGTCGCCAGCCTCAACGGCGCCTCGCCGTCGGGCTGGGTGGAACTCGGGCGCGAGATGCAGGACGCCGGCGCCGACGCGCTCGAACTCAACGCCTGGTACATGCCGAGCGACGCCGAAATGCCGGGCCACGCGATCGAGGACAACTACCTGAGCCTGCTGCGGGACCTGACGTCGGCGGTGACGATCCCGGTGACGATGAAGCTGTCGCCCTTCTTCTCGTCGCTGCCGCACTTCGTGCGCCGTGCCGAGGCGGCGGGCGCAGCCGGCGTGTCGCTGTTCAACCGCTTCTTCCAGCCCGACATCGACCTCGACACGCTGTCGGTGGTGGACCGCGCCCAACTGTCGTCGTCCGCCGACGGCCTGCTGACGATGCGCTGGATCGCCATCCTGCGCGGGCGCTGCAGGCTGACGCTGGCGGCGACCGGCGGCGTACACACCGCCGCCGACGCGCTGAAGATGCTGCTGGCCGGCGCCGACGTGGTGCACCTGGCCAGCGCCCTGCTG